>JALERA010000075.1:0-7500 GCA_022764365.1 Bacillota bacterium | reverse complement strand
GCATTGTGTAAACATCCATACAACCGAAATCGTATATACAAATATAATAAAGAGTAATGCCTTTATCAGAGAAAGGTTATATTTTTTGTGTGCTACCGCTCCATAGATAAAAACAGCAACAAATCCTCCAACAAAAAAGATGTTATACAGCATTTGGCCGATGTTGTTTTCCGCTGCCCACAAAATTAATTGATTCAAATTATGTAGTCCTCCCACTATTCAATTACTTCTTCACATACGTTTCACTTTGATTTTATCTATTTGATATAGATTTGTCAAGAGTAATAACTAATTAAAATAGACACCCTAAAGGAATAATATGGTAAAATTATTAGAACAAAGATTTCATGCAATTTTGATATCAATAATCGGTGTATGCAGTTTAGACAAAGCAGTAAAGGTTGTAAGATGGACAGACGAAAGAAGTTTTCTCAGAGGCTCAGCGAACTGAGAATTGAAAAGGGCGTATCCTCGCGCGATATGAGTTTGTCGCTCGGCCTCAGTCCGGCGTATATAAACAATATCGAAAACAATGTTTCCATGCCGTCAATGGATGCTTTTTTTCTCATATGCGATTATCTGGAGATTTCGCCGCATGATTTCTTTGATTTTGAGCGGCGGCCTTCGCAGGCTTTGCTTGAACTTTTTTGCAAAGAAGAATCGCTCACGCAGATGCAGGTTGAATTGATAATAATGAAAAAGGGCAGCACGGCTCGTGCTGCCACCAAAAAATTACTCGCTAATGTATTCATCATAGGTACACACCTTATCTGTAATCGTTCCGTCCGGATGAATTTCGATAATCCGGTCGGCGATGGTCTGAATGAATTCATGGTCGTGCGACATGCATGACTCCTAGCTGAAAATTTCTTTGAACTTTTCCTTGAAGCTGCTCTTCTTCTGATAGCAGTCATCGGTCAGTTCCTTCGCCATGTCCTCAATCGCCTTCTTCTGCTTGTGATTAAGTTTGGTCGGCACTTCAATATTCACCTTTACATAAAGGTCGCCTTTTGCCTCGCGCTTCAAGTATTTTACGCCCTTGTCCTTTAGACGGAATGTGGTTCCCGGCTGCGTTCCCGCAGGAACCTTGTAGGAAACCTTGCCGTCCAGCGTCGGTACGATAATCTCCGCACCCAGAGCTGCCTGATCGAAACTGATCGGCATTTCCAGATAAAGGTCAGCACCCCTGCGCTTGAAGACCTTGTGCGGTTTTACATTCAGCACGATATACAGATCACCCGCAGGTCCGCCGTTGATTCCCGGCTCGCCCTGTCCTCTGATAGGAATTACGCTCTCATTGTCAACGCCTGCCGGAATGTCAACGGAAATCGTAACATTCTTCTTGACCTTTCCCTGTCCTTTGCAGTCCGGGCAAGGTTCTTCGATGATCTTGCCGCTGCCGCCGCACCGGTCGCAGGTTATAACCGTCTGGAACTGCCCGAACGGGGTTCTCTGTGCCTGGCTGATTTGACCGCTGCCGCCGCACTTTGGACAGGTCTTCTTCGTTGTTCCGGGTTTTGCACCCTCGCCCTTACAGGTCGGGCACTGTACATATTTGCTGAGTTCGATTTTTTTGCTCGTGCCGAATGCCGCTTCTTCAAAGGTGATTGTAATTGCCTTCTGAAGGTCTCTGCCCTTTCTCGGCTGATTGCTTCTTCTCTGCTGTCCGCCGCCAAAGCCGCCGAACGCGCCGCCGAACATATCGAATATATCTTCAAAGCCACCGAAGCCGCCTGCTCCGCCGAAACCGCCAAAGCCCGCGCCGCCCATGCCGTTCGGGTCTACGCCGGCATGTCCGAATCTGTCATATTTGTTCTTTTTATCGGGGTCAGACAGAACGCTGTATGCTTCGTTGACTTCCTTAAATTTTTCTTCCGCTTCCTTGTTTCCGGGATTCTTGTCGGGATGATACTTCATCGCCATCTTTCGGAAAGCTTTTTTGATTTCATCCTCGCTCGCTCCCTTTTGTAAGCCAAGCACTTCGTAATAATCGCGTTTTTCTGCCATAATAAAACCTCTCCGTTACACCCGAAACGCCGGAGCAGTTTCGCTCCGGCACCCGGGTTTACATTTTTTTCATATTATTTATTGTCGTCATCCACTACCGTGTAATCTGCGTCAACTACATTATCATCCGCAGGACCTTGCTGGCTGCCTGCGTCTGCGGCTCCCGCCGCGTCAGCACCTGCGCCGCCCATTCCCGCTGCGCCTGCTGCCTGTGCAGCCTGTGCCTGTTCATAGAGTTTCGTAGAGATAATGTGGAATTTTTCAGTCAAAGCTTCTGTCTTTTCCTTAATCTGATCAACCGTACCGTTGTTCAGAACAGCCTGAAGCTGGTCTTTTGCGTCGGTAATCTGAGTCTTTTCATCTTCGGAAATCTTTCCTTCGAGTTCCTTCAGAGATTTTTCTGTCTCGTAGATTAAGGACTCTGCTCTGTTTCTGATTTCAACTTCTTCTTTTCTCTTCTTGTCTTCTTCCGCATACTGTTCCGCTTCTTTTACCTTCTTGTTGATTTCGTCTTCGGAAAGGTTTGTGGAGGAAGTGATTGTAATTCTCTGTTCCTTGCCTGTTCCCATATCCTTAGCGCTTACATTTACAATACCGTTTGCGTCGATATCGAATGTAACTTCAATCTGCGGAATTCCACGAGGAGCCGGTGCGATGCCTGTCAGCTGGAATCTGCCTAATGTGGTGTTGCCTGCTGCCATTTCTCTTTCACCCTGCATTACGTGAATGTCAACAGCTGTCTGGTTATCAGCAGCAGTTGAGAAGATCTGGCTCTTCTTTGTAGGAATTGTTGTATTTCTTTCGATTAACTTCGTTGCAACGCCGCCCAGTGTTTCGATGGAAAGTGAAAGCGGTGTAACATCAAGAAGAAGTACGTCGTGAACTTCGCCCGTAAGAACGCCTGCCTGAATTGCAGCACCGATTGCTACGCATTCATCTGGATTGATGCCCTTGAACGGTTCTTTGCCGGTTACTTTCTTAACCGCTTCCTGAACTGCCGGGATTCTTGTGGAACCGCCGACCAAGATAACCTTTGCAATGTCTGCGTTTGTAACGCCTGCATCTTTCATTGCCTTGTTCATAGGTTCAATGGTTCTCTGTACAAGGTGCTCTGTGAGCTGATCGAATTTTGCTCTTGTGATGTCTTCGTTCATGTGAAGCGGACCGTCAGCCGTTACCGTGATGAACGGAAGGTTGATGTTTGCAGTCTGAGAGCCGGAAAGTTCTTTCTTTGCCTTTTCTGCTGCTTCTTTTAATCTCTGGAGTGCCATCTTGTCAGCTCTGAGGTCTACGCCGTGTTCCTTTGCGAACTTATCTGCAAGGTAGTTCATAAGAACTTCGTCGAAGTCATCGCCGCCGAGGTGTGTATCACCGTTTGTTGCAAGAACTTCGAATACGCCGTCGCCGAGTTCGAGGATGGATACATCGAATGTACCGCCGCCGAGGTCGTATACCAAAATCTTGTGGGAGCCTTCTTCTTTATCGAGACCGTATGCAAGGGATGCTGCCGTAGGTTCGTTGATGATTCTCTTTACATCAAGACCTGCGATTCTGCCGGCATCCTTGGTTGCCTGTTTCTGTGCATCCGAGAAGTAAGCAGGAACTGTGATAACCGCTTCTGTTACTTTTTCTCCCAGATAGCTTTCTGCATCGTTCTTTAACTTTGTAAGAATCATCGCGGAAATATCCTGCGGTGTGTAATCCTTACCGTCAATTGTTACCTTGTAGTTTTCACCCATATGTCTCTTGATGGATGAAATGGTTCTGTCCGGATTTGTAACTGCCTGTCTCTTTGCAGTTTCTCCTACCAGTCTTTCTCCGTCTTTCTTAAAACCGACTACGGATGGAGTCGTTCTCATGCCTTCTGCATTGGCGATAACCGTAGGTTCGCCGCCTTCTAATACTGCTACGCAGCTGTTTGTTGTTCCTAAATCGATACCAATTACCTTTGCCATTTTATTTTCCTCCTTGATTTTCAAGTTTAAATTTCAAAATTAGATTTCGCCACGGGCGATTTTCTTTTTTAGTGCGCCGGAAATTTTTCGTTATGCAAGGCGCCGGGCGCGGAACGAAGCGGAATGTACAAAGCGTACATGAGCATCGGATTCGCGGCTGGCAACATAGCAGAACGGAAAATTAACAAGCACAAGCACTAGTTTGCTACTTTGACCATTGCCGGTCTCACTACGCGGCTGTTTAAAATATACCCCTTCTGCAAGACCTCGGTAACTTTGCCGCTTTCATATTCGGTGCTGTCCTCGGTCATCACAGCGTTGTGAAAGTTCGGGTCAAAATCTTCGCCCAAACATTTAATTTCGGAGACACCTGCCCTTTCAAGTACACTGAGAAGCTGCTTCAGAATCATCTCCATCCCTTCGAGGAACTTGTCACCGTCGTTTCCGGCTGCGAGAGCCCTCTCAAAATTATCTATTACATCAAGCAGTTCTTTGACGATTTTCTCGTTTGCGAACGCATAAATGTCACTTTTTTCTTTTTCGGTTCTGCGCTTGAAGTTCTGGAAGTCTGCCATCAGACGCATGTACTTCGTGTTCAAAGCCTCTTCTTCGGGTTCCTTTGCGGTTTGCGCCTGCGTTTCGGCTTCTTCGGCTTTCTCAGCCTCCCCGGACTCCTCGCATTCCTGCTCCGGCTTTAAATCTTCTTCGGTTTCGGGCAAGTCTCTGTCAGTCTCACCCTGCGCGCATTTCTTTTCTTCACTCGTCATCCTCTTTACCTCCGCTTTCCAGTTTAAATGTATCGTTCAAGTTGTCTGTCAAATATTCGATGATCGATGTTACCTCGCCGTACTTCATTCGTGTCGGTCCGATGACTCCAATTTTGCCGACCAGCTTGCCGTCCACATGATAGCTTGCGGTTATCAGGGAACAGTCCTGCATGATGTCGTCGGAATTTTCTTCTCCGATTGTCACCATGATGCCGTCGTCTCTTTCTATCAGCTTCTTGGTGAGCTCCTCCTTCTGGCTGAGCATTTCGATAAAACTCTTCGCCTTCGAAAGGTCGTTGTACTCCGGAATATCGAAAATGTTCGTAAGCCCTTCCATATACAGGTTGACATTCAGCATGTCTTCCAAAGTTTTCAGGAAGTTCGGCATTACATCTTCCGCAAGCCCGCTCATCGCCACGATGTCCGTTTCGACATTCGCGATGATGTTGTTCGTGAGCGCCTGACTGATGGTCTTTCCTTTATAATTGTATGTCATCGTCTTGGAAAGAAGCTGCAGGTTGTCTTCCGTGTAAGGTACGCTCATACGCACCGCCTTGTTGGAAACCTTGCCGCTCTCGCTGACGATCATCAAAACCACAGTATGTTCATCCACCGGAAGGAGATTGATGTATTTCAAAACATCTTCGTCCTTGCTCGGTGTCAGCGCAAAAGATGTCAGATTCGTTATCTCCGAAAGCACGCTCGCCGCATATTCTATCGTCTTCTCAAAATCGTTCACCCTGCCGCGCAGTCTGTCTGCGATGATATTTTTTTCTTCTTTAGAAAGTTCTTTTTTCTCCATCAAAGCGTTTACATATAATCTGTAAGCTTTATCTGAAGGAACTCTGCCCGCCGATGTGTGCGGGTGTGTCAGGTAACCCATCTCTTCGAGGTCTGCCATTTCGTTTCGTATGGTGGCCGGACTGTAATCAAGCTCCGGTTTCTTCGAAAGCGTTCTGGAGCCGACCGGCTCAGCCGTTCTCACATAGTCTGAAATGATTGCCTGCAAAACCTTCAGCTTTCGTTCGCTTAATTCCATCTTTGGAGACCTCCTTTCTTTCCTGCCGATTCGTGAATCGGGATCATTTGGAATTTTGTTTGTTAGCACTCACTCTGTCGGAGTGCTAACTTCATGTTATTAATATACCCCGTTTTTTGATTTTAGTCAATGTTTTTGAAAAATTTTTTTGTGTATTTTTGGTGAAGATACTTTGGAAGAAATTACAAGAACCGTCGAAGGCGCACCATAACAAAAGGCCGATTTCCGCAGATTGCGGCAAGTCAGCCCCCAGCTTGTCTCCAAATAATTTTATTGTTACGAATTCCGTTTTCGTTTCCTAGCCGCGCAAAATGCCCGAGCCGGTATAGATGTCCGCGCCATGCGGGTTTTCTTTAATGTAATTTGCATAATCCGTATCGCTCAGTTTGCGATTTTCCCCGGTTGCTATCGTATAAACATGGCCTTCGAGTTCCCCGTTTGTTCTATAGCAGATGTAATCCTTGCATATCACATCTATCCATGTATTATAAGGCATCCCTTGGAGAACCGGTCTGCGATCCGCACCGCTCAGTGAAGCACTGTAGATCTTCGTATAATCTTCCTCTCCGTTCGTCACCTGGTAGTACAGTCGTCCGCCGTCTATCGCATTGCCTTGTAATCTGGCCGGATTGATTGTGCGGCTGAATTTGTCTTTTTTGCAGTCAAAGATTCGCAGACCGTCTTTGCCGAAGCTTGCACCGTACAGATAACGCGTGCCGCCGGAGTTGTAGTAGCATGATGAGTCGAAATCGCCGGATACTTTCTTCACTTTTTTCGTTTTCAGATCCAGGCTATAAAGCGGTGTTCTGCGGGAGTAATCACCATAAACGGAATAATTCACCCTGTAATACAGCTTGCCGCCGTAGATATTGACCAGTTCGATCTTCCCATTACCTGCTTTTTGACTGATCGTTTTGACTAACTTTGCTTTGCTGCCATTGACGCTGCCGCAGTAGATACCGGTCTTGCTGCCCGCTTGCGAAGTTCCGCTTTTTCTGCTTTCCACTGTGTAATAAACTTTAGAGCCGTTGGTTAAAATGCGTGCGTCAAGGTTGCGGATCAAACTATCGGTGTTTACCGTTTTACCGATCAGTGTGCCCGCTCCGTCTTCGGTTTTGGAATAATAGAGCTTGCTTGCAGCCGGATTTCCGCCCCATTCCGTCCAGTAATACCCACCTGCTAAAGCCACACGTTCATTTCCATCTTGTCCGTAATCCGCCCGATACACTCCTTGAAGCATGAACGGACTTGCAACCTGATATTTCGTCGCTGCAGCGGCCGTGTCGGTCATCAGCATCATAGCGCAGATCAGCACCAGCATCGCTGCCAGCACGGATACTAAGGCCTTTGTCATTTTGAAACTTTTCTCCATCTTTTTTCCTTTCTTTTCCGTCTGTCTGCTTACCCCTTTGCATCTCGCTCTCATTATAGGAAAAACCTGTCTTACTGTCAACTTAAAATATGGTCTTTGATGTGGTCTGTCAACCTTTATTTTTGTCGCAGCCTGGCAAAAAGTTTCATTTTGCCGCAAATTTTTTTGCACAAAAAACACCCATCTTCCGATGAGTGTCCCTGCTTATAACCCATTTAAGGGTAACCAAAGTTAATTGGGGTCTCAGTTAAATGGGGGCACTCGTTGGGGTCTTTAGAAAAGCAGGGAAACATTTACATTTTTCCTCTGCTTTTTTGATGCTTCAAAAACATTTTAAAAACAAAATGAGAGACAATCTCT
>JALERA010000070.1:0-7223 GCA_022764365.1 Bacillota bacterium | reverse complement strand
ATAAGAATCAAAGACTTTGCCGGAATCGACCTGAGAAACGCACCATCAAAGGTAGATTTTAGCAGAAGCCCCATGTGCGTCAACATGATAAGGGAAACGGTTGGAAACAACCGAAAAAGACACGGCTATGAGACCGTTCTGACACTCGACGGTAAGGTGAATGGTTTCCATAAACTGAAGACTGCATCGCTTGACAAGGTACTGATTCACGCCGGCACAAAGATATATGAATACGTGGAAAGCACAGAGGATGTATCCGTTTTATATCAGAATGCAAATAACGCATTTTCGATGTCGAGGCAAATTGCCTCAAAGTTATACATCCTCGACGGCGCGAATTTTCTTGTCTATGACGGAACAACTATACAAAAGACAGAGGATGTTGCGTATATACCGACAGTAAGCTTCGCGAAGACTTATTCGGGAGCAGGCACGAGCCTTGAGCCGATAAATCTTCTCACGCCGAAGAGAAAGGAACAATTCATAGGCGATAGCGAGCACCTTACATACCAGCTCGGCACAACCGACATTGACGAAGCTGCCGTGCTCATCGAAGTCACAAACGAGACCGGAGGGAGAGACACTCTCACTGAGAACACGGACTTCACGGTTAATCGAACGCTCGGGACGATAACGTTCACAAAAGCAAAACCCACACCGAGCGGCGCGGGGACAGACAACATTTTTGTAACCTACTCAAAAACAGTCGCAGGATACGCGGACAGAATAAAAAAGTGTGACATATGCACGCTGTTTGGAATGAACGGCCAAAGAGACCGCATTTTCGTTTCCGGAAACCCCGACTATCCAAACTATGACTGGTACTGCAAAGCGAATAACCCCGCGTATTTCGGTGATACGTGGTACTCAGTAATAGGCCAGGATGATTCTGCGATCACAGGATACTCAATTCTCAACGGAAACCTCGTGACTTACAAAAACGGTGCGGCCAATGACAGCAATGTTATCCTGCGGCAAGGAATTTACGACAACAACACCAATCAGATAGTATTCCAGACGGTAGGAAATTACGAAGCGGCTGGAGCACTCGGAAAGCACACCTTTGCAACCCTCAAGAATGAACCGATGTATCTCACGACGGAAAAGTCAATCCATGCAATCACGCCATCTGATGTACTCGGCGAGCGGTCTTCACAGGAGAGATCCTATTACATTTCAACAGAGCTTGCAAAGGAAACAAACATTGAAGAGGCTTACGCGGCAGAGTACAACGACTTTTACATGCTTGCAACCGGAGACAGGGTATACATCCTCGACACACTTCAGGCGGCATACGAAAGAAACACACCGTACTCTAATAGGCAGTATGAAGCTTACCTCTGGACCGGAATAAACGCAAGAGTGATTGGAGAAATAAGCGGCAGGCTGTTCTTCGGGACTGCAGACGGAAAGCTGAAGAGATTTTTCAATGTGGATGTTGGCGGATTCACAGATGATGGAGCCACAACAAACAAGACAATTGAAATAGATGGCCAAGAAGTCACAACGAAAGAAAGCTTCCCGTGCTACTGGGAAACATGCGAGATATACACCGGAAGCAGCACCGATCATTCGGAGCTGAAGAAAACCTTCAGGCATCTTGCTGTTGCCTTAAACGCCTATCCGCACACCGGATGCAGAATATGGGCAAAAATCGACGGAATCTGGGAAGTACTTTTTGATTATGACTCGTCGGCAAACTACTTAGATTTTTCAGATGTTGACTTTAATGATTTTTCATTCAGGACAGATGATACACCGACGCTTGTCGGCGGAAAATTCAAAGCAAAGAAAGTTTTACACATTCAATTCAGATTCGAAAATTCAAAGCCGCAGCCGTTCTCGATTCTTTTCGCAAAAGCTAAGTACACGGTGGGTAATGAATATCGAAAGTAAAGGAGAAAAAATGGGATTATCCAGTCACAAATTTATTGAAACGGACTTTACCGGAAAGAAGATTGCGGATCTATCAGACACGCCATCCTCCGACGGGATGACGGCTGCACAATTGAAAGAATATTTCGACTATATCCCAAAGGCAATGATAGCTTTAGGCGCAATCAACGACATCATTGATGACTTATGCGCCACATCGGGTGCCCAAGATATCGGAGCAAGTGTTCCGGGTGTAACCGGGACCAATATTCAAGCGGTACTCGAGAGCTTAAAGGGTTTAGTCGACGACAGATACACAAAATCTGCAGTCGATACGCTGCTAACGGGAAAAGCATCAACAAGCACGGTTTCCGGCATGATTGCAAGTGTTGATTTCGACGAAGAAACGGGAACGTTCACATTCACAGAACAAGGCGGAACAACTCACACTTTCGACACGGGCCTCGAAAAGGTAGTAACCAATTGGGATTATGACGAAGAGACGCAAAAACTTGTGCTGACACTAGAATCTGGCGAGACGAAAAGCGTGGATCTATCAGCTTTCGTAACGATAAATGAATTCTTAGACAGCGATACAATCAAATTTAGTGTTGCCGGGGAAAAGGTAAAAGCTGCTATAAAAGAAGGCTCAATCACGGACGCAATGCTTCAGCAGTCACTTCTCACGCTACTGCAAGGCTATGCGGCAAGCTGCAAACAGAATGCAGAATCCGCAGAAACTTCCAAGACAAACGCAGGCGAATACTCAAATGCGGCAGCATCTTCCGCGACTTCCGCAACGCAAAGTGCAACTACCGCAGGAGAAAAGGCAACTGTCGCAAGTCAAAAAGCAACTGCCGCAGAGAATTCCCAAATTCTAGCCCAGTCCTACGCAAAAGGTGGTACCGGTACACGGACTGGTGAAGACACCGATAATGCGAAGTATTACATGGAGCAGGCGAAAGCTGCGGCGGCACAAGCAAGCGGATTCGATTACCAGGGGGCATGGGATGATACAACATCATATACCACCAATCAGCTTGTGAGCTATGACTATTTATTATGGAGTGCAAAGAAGAACAACATCAATTCAATTCCGTATGAGGGTTCCGAGGATTGGAATATTTTCATAGGCATACCGTCCGTGATTGACTGCGGTGGATTTACAGATGATACATTAGCGGAACACATTATGAATGCAAATGCTCATGCAAACATAATGCTTGACGCAAATAATTCAGAGCCAACAACACAGGAAACTCTATACGAGCACGAGACAGCACAAAATGCACATGGCAACATCAACATTGACGGAGGAGGGAGTAACTAATGGCAAACAAAATTCAAATTAAGCGAGGTTTACAGGCGGCAATAACAAATCTCGTATTAGCACCGGGCGAAATGGCAGTCGCACTTGACACGGGAAACGTCTATATAGGCATTACATCCGGAACATACTGGGTCAATCCTCCGGCAGCGGCGGCAGAAACGGCAAAACACCTTGAAACCGCAAGAGAATTTAAACTTACTGGGGATGTAACATCTGACGCGGTATCTTTTGACGGTTCGCAGAACGCAACGCTAAATGCAATTCTTGCCACAATAACGGGTCTTACAGCTGGCGATTATACCAAAGTAACCGTCAACAAGAAAGGTCAAGTTATTGGTGGGAAGAGCCTAGAAGCAGCGGATATTCCGACTATCAGCAAAAGCAAGGTGTCGGGTCTTGGAAGTGCAGCGGCTCTTAATGCAGGTAGCGATGTAGGAAATGTTGTTATTGTAGGTTCTGACGGGAAAATATCCTCCGACTTACTTCCAAACCTTGCAATCACAGATACATTTGTTGTGGCGAACGAATCAGCAATGTTGCAACTTGACGCACGGGCCGGCGATGTTGCTGTCAGAACGGATGAAAGTAAGACATATATCCTGAAAGCTACACCAGCGACAACGCTTGCAAACTGGCAGCTACTTTTGCAGCCTGCGGCACCGGTACAAAGTGTCAACAATAAAACAGGAAATGTGACACTGAAAAACAGCGATGTTGGCGCAGAACCATACTTGAAGAACGCAACCGCAAAAGCAAGTGTTGTTGATAATGACGGTGTTACAATCTTAGACAGTGCGGCAAGCAACGGCACGAAGAAAGTATTATGGAGTGTTATCAAAAGCACGCTAAAGACTTATTTTGACACTTTATATAATAACTATTCATTACCGACAGCAAGCTCAACGACGAAAGGTGGTGCAAAAATCGGCACAGGACTTGTCATGTCCGAGGAAACACTTTCCGTAGGAGATATTGACGGAGGTACATTCTAATGGCATATAAAAAATTACAAATAAGACGAGGGGCAAAAGCCAATCTTCCTACGCTGTCCGAGGGCGAATTAGGCTATTGCACCGACACGAAGGAAGTGTATGTCGGAAGCGGCAGCGGAAATACACAGCTTGCCAAGCAAACAGATGTGCAAAACAAAGCCGTAACCATAAACAAAATCGCCACCCTCGGCACATCGTGGACAGTGAAAACAGGATATGTCCAGCAGGTAGTCGCCGTACAGGGAATCCTTGCGACCGACACGCCAATCATTGACCTTATAACCACAACGGCAGACTTTGAAGCACAGCAAGAAGCGTGGGGGAATGTTTTCAAAGCGCAGGCAGGCGCGAATCAGATTACATTCTACGCAAAAGAAGCAACAGAAACAAGCGTTAGCTTGAACATAAAGGTGGTGAGATAAATGGGAGACTGTTTTATCGTAAGACGCGGCGGCGGAATGGGGAAAATTCCAACAGGAATTGAAGTAACAACCCCGCCAACCAAAACATCATACAAAGCAGGAGAAAAGATAAACCTCGCCGGCATGGTCGTAAAAGCGAACTTTTCGGACGGTTCCTCACAGGACATAACAAGCCAGTGTGCGTTTTCCCCGTCAGCAGGAACGACAGTGTATGAGGACACAACGAAAATCAATGTAACGTGGATATGGGACAAGATAAACATCACCTATCAGACAAGCCAAGCTATCACAGTCACGAGAGTGCTGTCCTCTATTGCAATCACCACGCAGCCAACCAAAAGAAATTACACCAAAGGCGAGACGCTAAACCTTTCTGGCATGGTCGTGAAAGCAACATTCAATTCCGGAAATTCCGCCGTAGTGACAAGCTACACGACAAGCCCGGCAAATGGAAGCACGCTAAGCACAATCGGCACCATCACAGTCACGGTAAGCTACGCCGAAAACGGTGTAACCAAAAACGCAAGCACAACGGTAACGGTATCAGCGAAAATCGTAACATGGGCGGCAGGCACGGACGCGGAAATCGCCGACATGGTAGCCGCTGCCGACGCAGGACAAATCAGCCTCAAAGACTACTGGGCGGCAGGACAAGAACGAACCGTAAGCCTTGCGGCGATGGCAGCAACCGGAGTCGGAGAGACACACGCTGCGCAGAACGCAACACTTGTGCTGATGGACTCGGCTTGCACAGGATTTACTTTAGCAACGACTACTTCCGGCGGCAAAGCAAAGCCTGATTTCATCGTAGGATTAAAAAACAGCCTGCTAGAAAAAGGATATATAAATTCAGACAAGACCAACGCAAACGGCTGGTCTGGGTGTGCGAGAAGAACATGGTGCAATAATATATTTAGACCATCAATCCCGGCATCAATAAGAGGAATCTTCAAGCAGTTTAAGTGGAAACAGGGAAAAGGCGGCGAAAACTCAAGCGGGATTCTTGAAACCACCGACTATTTTGGGCTTGCACCTGAAAAAGCAATCTTCGGAAGTGCAACCTATTCACAAACCGATGAAGCCGCGCTCTACGCGCAATGGGACTGGTACAAAACATCCGCCAACCAAATCAAAAAGCTTGGCGATACAGGTTCAGCCAACAGTTGGTGGGGAGGCTCTCCTTGTTCGGACGGCTCGCATGATTTCTGTTATATCGACCGCTACGGATCCACGGGCTATAACTATGCGAGCAATACTTATGGGTTGGCACCGTTCGGCTGTATCTAAAATCAAGGAATCGACCGGGCAGTACACCGGTCGGGAAAGGGAAAAAACATGGACGCAGAAACAGTAAAAGCAATCCGGGTAATGCAGGAACAAATCAACGACCTTGTTCAGAGAATGGACGAAACATTTCACGCATTCGTGAATGGAAAGACAGCACTAATTGCAGGAACTTTCGACGACGCAACCGCCCTAAAGGTTAAAGACCTGTACCCCGAGTGGCGGGCAGGGCTAGCGGTAAAAGCAGGCGATAGATACCGCCACGAAGACAAGCTGTACAAGTGCCGTCAAGCACACACCACGCAAGCAGACTGGACACCCGACATCACACCTGCTATGTGGACGTTAATCGACGCAGAACACGAAGGCACACTTGCTGACCCGATTCCTGCGGCGGCAGGCATGGAATATGTAAAGGGCAAGTACTACATTGAAAACGGCACTATCTATCTGATGAACCGTCAGGGCATGGCAGACGGTGAATCCGTTGTACTGCACTACTTGCCGTCGCAGTTAGTCGGGCAGTATTTCGAAGCGGTATAAAACAGAACCACATCAGCACTAATCGGGTGACTGCTCGGGAGGGCTGCTCAAAAACAGCCGCAAGCCTTGCGCAGGGTAACATTACTTCATTTGCTGTGTGGCTCTAATATCATAACGACTAAAAACAACAAAATCTGACAAAGAAAGGAGAAAAACATGGGAAAAAAAACAGGGAAAAAAACTGGGAGCACATCGAATGCAATAAAGACGCCATCGTCTACGCCCACAAGTACTCCCGCTGCGAGCACAACGAAAACATACCTCGTAAAAGCCGGAGATACAGGCAGTTATGCTGACATAGCGAACAAAGCGCAAGCCTATCTAACCGGCGGGACATATACCCCAGGACAAACGATAGATACAAACTGGTGGGGTGCGGGTGGCGGCAAGGCTAAGATGTACGGCAATAGCAAGACTTACAAAGGCCAAGCAATGACGTCGACGGACCTTGCAAAGGCGTATGAATATGCAAACCTTTATGATCAAAAGCAAGAAGAACAAAAACTTGCGCCATACCTTGAAATGCAAAACTACTATCAGCAAATCTTAGACACTCAGGACGCGCAATACGCAGCCAATCAAGAAGCAGCACGACAAAGAACGGCACAGACTGTAGCAAGTATCAATGCAAATAAGGATAACATCAATAGCGATTTCGAAAAAGCGCAGAGAGAAAACTACATCAACAAAATTCTTCAAGAGAACCAGATGGGCGATTACCTTTCAGCAATGGGCTATACGGGTGGTATGACGGAATCAACCCTTCAGGAAATTAAC
>JALERA010000043.1:0-36441 GCA_022764365.1 Bacillota bacterium | reverse complement strand
TTTTAATGCCGTGCGCATTTTCTGCGCCTGCTCTGCGTCTGATGATTCGATTCGCTTAGCTGATTCCATGCAGGCGTTGAATGACTGCTGAAGCTGGTCGGCGTGGATTTTGAATCCTGCGATTTCGGGCTGAGTGTTATTCTCAAGTCTCTTCTGCAAACGGTCGATTTCTTCCGCTGCCTGGCGGTTGCTGTCGATGAGAAGTTTATTTTCTTCTTTGAACTTTTCCGCGGCTTCTTTCTTTGCTTTTTCCACAGCTTCCTCTGCAGCAGCTTCCGCTTTCCTCTCCATCTCTGCTTGCGCAGCTTTTAGCTTTTCTGCGGCTTTCGCTGCTTTTTTCGTCTCCTTTTCGATTTCACTTTTTAGGCTGTCAAGTTCTTTCTGCCACTCGGCTTCTGACTTTTCGCTACTATGCAGATTAAGTTCCTTTGTGAGTTCTTCGATTCTCTTTTTCGCCTGCGTAAGTTCTTCCTCGGATTCGTTTATTTTTTCCTTTGCGCGTTCCTCGGCCAGTTCTTCTTTCAGACGCCTGATTTCGTCCTTGAATTCGCGGACGTTCATTTCTTCTGCTTCCGGATTTTCAATCATTGCTTTTTGTACTTCTTCCGGTGCAGAAAGAAGCTCATAAACCTTTGAAATTCCAATATCCGCAAACGTTTGCGGATTTGCAAAAAATGCTGTTTTTCCGTGCATTTCTGCGGATAATTTCATCATGTTTTGCGCTTTTCGCTCGGAGAACTGCAGGTTTTGTTTGCACCAGTCGCCCCAGTTTCCATGACCGACGCGTTCTTTGATTACAGTCAGACACTGACCGGCTTGCGCGGCCACCTGAATGCCCATTGCGCCGATTAGCTGCATCTGCTGATACAGGGTGTTGGCTTTCTCCGTTAATTCTTCGGTGGACTTTTCGTCCAGCTCTTCAATTTCGTGGTATTCCACATTTACAATTTCCATTTATGCTGCCTCCTTTTTCTTCCGTTGTTTTATCCACTTCTGCCAGTGCTCGAGAAACTCTGCAACCTCCTGCGGGTATGCGCAGTTGTGACTGCCTCTGCACTGGGCGATGTCGCCTTTTGGCGATAATTCTAAGGTGAAATACGGCTTGTCCGGTTCAGATACCTTCCTGATGAACAGGATCGCGCAGTCTCCTCGAGCCACTCTATCTACATAGGTTCTGACGCAGTGATGAAGCGCTGCAGATTCTTTTGCCAGTTCCTCCGGGCTTTCTGCTGCTCGAATCAGCAGCTTTTCCTCTCTGTATTCCGGGCGGCCATATAGTTCTTTCATGTATTTTCTGAACAATTCTTTTTTCTTGGCATCCGTCTGAACTTTTACTTTTAAGGACATTTCTTCGTGTGCAGCCTGCAGATTGTTTGGAAAGAGAACTCTCTTGTTTTTCATGTCACAGCCGAGCTGCGCACAATCTTTAAGATAGTCTAAATAGTTCCTGCAGTCATCCCCTTGCGCCGCAAGGTAACTCAGCACTTTTTCCAGTTTGGCATACTTTTCAATTCCTTGAATTATTTCTTCTCTTCTATAGTCCGGTATCCTGCCGAGCTGGACGAATGAAACTTTGTATCCCATTTTTTTCAGGTCTTTGTATTTTTCGAGTTCGTATAGCGTTGCACCTCTTGCTCGAAAATCCTTAATTTCCGCCGGTTTCAGCCCTAAAATTTTGCGGAGGTCCTTTGCTCGCCAGTTGATTGCCCGGCTCTTTCCTCCGCTTGCACGTTCACCGACAATGCCTCCAAAGCCTGCTTTCTCCAGTATCTCAATACTCGGATACTTTAGAAAATTATATATATATCTGATTAGCGTATACGGATTATCCGGATTTCTAAGCTGTAGTCTCTGCAAGGTTAAATCTGCATATTTGAGATCAGTTCCTCGCTCGCTCAAAGCTGAGAACGGGTGTGTGACGGTCTTTTGGTATTTAGGAACGGCACGATAGTTCCATAGCCCTGTTACCGCTTCCGGCAGTCTGACATTCTTTCGTTCTTCCCAGCGTTCCGGCTGCCACCAGCCTTCCGGAATGTGTTTATAGTATTCTTGCGATTCTTTGCAAAATCGATATTGCGCAGACGGCCAAAAGGAAACTTTTGGTTCCCAGTCGGTATAATCGATTTGATATTCGTCGAGCTGGGCGAATGTGACCCGCCCATGCTTTCGGAACCACAGAATGCGTCCATATTCCGTGATGTTTTTTCGCCCATATCTGGATTCCTTGCAAATTGCCTCGGTATTGCAGACGTAGCAGTAGTGCTTTACGTTATGCTTCAGGTAGTTGCCGTCGTTCATTTCCGAGACCTTGTTTTCCGTGCCGCAACGAGTGCAGCGGCAGCGGTCTTTCTTGCGGTCAAATATCAAATACGTTTGTTTTGCGACGACTCGTGTAATGTAGCCGGCGAGATCTTTTGGTGGCTTAATTTTATATAATCTTTCCATATTCGGCCTCCTACAGGAATTCTGTGATGTCTATAATGTTCGCTTCAGCTTTCTCTTTGAGGTCGATTCCGAAGTATTCTCGTATGATTTTAAACCCCTCCTCTGGAGGGATGCACCCTATTCCAACATTGCCTTTTTTAACCATGCGCTTTTCTGCGGTTTCTTTCATCTTGTCGAAGGCACCCTGAAGGGTCTTTTTTTTGTCCAGAATTTTTTCTGCGATTTTATCTGTCGTGCAGATGGATGTTAGATATTCTTCGAATGGAACGAGGTAGTCTTTACCTTGGCATTCCTCGGTGATTTTTGCGATAGCTTTATTTATCATGGTTCTTATCCTTTCTTTAATTTCAGGGCGGCGTCCATAGGTTTTTTCCTTTCCCTATTTTTTGGTTGTGCCCGTATGCCGCCCGATGGTTTATAAAACGGAGGGTTTTGGGAGGTTTTGCGAGACTCCCGGCTCGGTATGATTATGTGGTGAGGTTTCATCTAAATGAGTTACAACTGACTTCCCTCCGGTTTTATCTTTTCTCCGAAACTGCAGTATCCGGAATTTGCCATTCCGATTACCAGCAAGCCGCAGACGCAGTCCGCCCCTTCTGCAAACATTTCGCTCGCTTCCGTTGGTGATACGAGGTTTTCTTCCATTGCCTCCTCAAATTCCATGCGGTACTTGCAGTTTGCGCAGAAAGTGATCTCTTCTCCGATGATTTTCTTGACCATCTTTAAGTTTCGCTCGACCTGTCTTCCGATAAGCTTGTCCTGCTCATTATCTGACTCTTGGCGTTTGCGGGCGATTCTAATCAGCCCGTCGATTCTTTTGAATAAATTCATTGTTCTTATCCTCTTTTTGTGTTATACTTGTTATAGGTTCTTATCTTGGGCTGCTGCGGCAGTCCTTTTTTTTTATTGTCTGAAAAAGCTTACTCCGTCGATTTCTCCGAGGTACTCCATCCCTTCCGTCCAGTCCGGCGGGTCAATCAGGTGTGACGCGTAGAAGTGCGTCACCGGGTATTCAAAGGTGCTGTGACCTTCATCGAATGTGAACGACACGGCATCCTTTATCCTGTTTGTGATTTTTCCATCGTACGGCTTCGCAAACTGATTCGGTGCAGTTAAGACTTCTGTTACGGACTGCTCACGGGTGATGCAGCGGTCGCGGATGGTCTGCGCAACACCCATCATGCATTCAATTGACTCGCCGCGCGCTTCGGCGGCGACGACTTTTTCTATCAGTTCTCGTTCTTCGTCAGATATTACATACACGGGTCCTTGAATGATGTACTCGCCCGGTTCTAATTCCTCCGCCTCATAAACTATGTAGGCCGGTTCTGCTTCTTGCGTTTCTTCGGCGGCAGCGTCTCCTGCGATGGCTCCTAAAATCAGAAACATCGCCAGGAGCAGTACCGCACCTATAAGTGCGATGATTCCTGTTCTCTTTCCCATTGCTTCTTTTCCTCCTGTAACTTTTTGAGACGGTATTTCAGCTTTACGACTTCCGTCTCGGCTTCTTTTGCGAATTTCGGCCGGCTTCGCTCGTAGTAGTAGCCGGCTTTCTTTTTCTGAATTTCAATCTCTTTCTGTAGTTCGTACATCTGCATCGCCTTCGGGAACACTCTCCGCTTTGGCGGTGGGTGGTTGATGTGGTAGCGGCACGGGTTTTCGCAGACCATATAGTTCTGCTTTTCCCGGTAGTCCTTGCACTTCCTGCAGCAGGCTATGCAGACAATTTTGTATTCTCTTTTCGGGCACATGCGCCCTTCGCGGTAGGCGCGTCCGCAGGATATACACGTCATGCCGTTGTCTCGAGTTTTCGGCCCATAGCGCGTGACGTTTTGATTTTCTCGCCGCTTCGGCTGATTTTGACTTTGCTCTTTCCGATTTCCACCGTGATGCTCGCTGCCGTTCCGTCGAAGACTAACATTGCCATCGATATCACTTTCTCGGTCAGTTCCTCGCCCATCTGCGGCATCCCGGAATCGCCTCCGTTGCAGATGGCTCTGAGATTTTCAATCATCACATTTTTTTGCATTTCACGCTCGGCAGCTCCGCAGTCGCATCGTCTTGTGATGATTAGATTCGCGTCCTCCTGGTCTATTGCCAGGACAGGCTGGATGTTTCCGCAATAGCTGCATACTCCTTCGTATTCTCTCATGTTCTCCTCCTTATCCGTAAATGGCGTTTATAATTGCTTTTGCATTCGCACCGTTTGAATTTGCGGTGGCCAGAATTTTCTTGGTGCCGCCCCCCTCAAATATGACAGTTATAACCTCATCATGCGCCGTCAGATCGTATTCATAGCAGATGCTATCCAGTCCGCTACGCTCCTCATCTGACAGCAGTGCCGATTCTAACTGTGCGATGAATGCAGCCTTTTCGTTCAGCATTACTATTTCGTCTTTTCTCATAAGTAACTCCTCCCTATCAGCTCGATCCACAGCTTGCGCGCCTGCTCCGGGGTGATTCCTGAAGCGATTAGTTCTGCTTCGTACTCGCGCTGGTACTTTTGCCGCCAAAACTTATTTATTGCCTGTGCTGCAGGTGTGCTGTTCTCGTGCATGGCGCGGTGGCATGCCGGACAGAGGTCGACTTGGAAGCCGTTGTCGATACAGATTTGGCGTCTGCCCGCTCCCGGATAGACTTCATGGCGCTCGGCGTTCGGAGTGCCGCAGTAGTGACACAGTCTTTTAGGCTTGTCCCTATAGCCGTTGGCTTTCTTTTTCGGCTTCTTGTCTTGCGGTTTTGGGAATGCGCAGTTTTTATAGTACATTTCCAGTGACTTCCGCTTCTGCGTTTCGATGGCCGCCTTTTCGGGCGGCGTTTTCTTTCCGGCGAGTGCCCTGTCAATCCTGCTTGCGCGTTCGTTTTCCGCCTGTTCTTTTTGCTTTTGTTCCTTTTTCATATGGTTGCCTTGCTGCGATTATGCTTACGGTCTCGTTGACCTGCTGTCGCAGTCTTTCCTTTTCGTCTTCAGTTTTTCCCGCATAGGCCGAATTGCAGAAGCGAATGGTCGCGCCCGATGCGGTTTGATATTCATTTACGATCATCAGCTTCTCCTTTCTTTCAGCCTATGTGGCGGGTGGTTTGTCCTATGCCCGATGATTTTTAGTTAATGAGCCTAACGCTAAGCGCCAAAATCTGAACGGTCGTTATGAGCAACGTGAAGCTCAGAATCGCTATAGACTTTTCTGTGGGCGTTTTTCTTGCCCACCATCGTGCGATCTTCTTTCTCATCCATACTCCCCTCTCTAAAGTATCTTTTCTCTTGTCCGCCTTTTACTTCTGCGATATAATCGCATTGAAAGGACGGTGTTTACCATGTTTACATTTTCTGATTTTTTCTTAAATCTCTTCACTCGCGATAATCTTACATTGCTTTTCGCGCTCATCGGTACCGTCGGTACCGTTTACACCTTTATTACGCAACGCTTAAATGTAGACGTTACCGTTTTGAGCTTGCGCGACAATCCATTCCTGTTAGAATTGCAATTTGAAAATCTATCATCCATTCCCGTATCCATAACTCATATCAAGTTAAAAGTCGGGAAAGAAGAATTTTTGCTGCCGAGAGCAGCTTCTGTTGCTTTCCCGAAGCAGAAAATGCCCGCTCACTGCCAAGGGCCTGCGCGCGAAGCAGTTCTTACTCTTGATTTTCCGGTTCGCTTAGAGTCCTTTGGAGCACTTCGCGGGTATATTGGTTTTCCCCCTGAAGTCCAAACTCTCTGTTCAGAAAGCGAACAAAACGCCTCCATTCCGGCGACTCTAATAGTAGCGACAACTCGTGGAAAGAAAATGCAAAGCTTGCCAAATATACGTCGGGATAGTAAAGTCTCGCCTTGACATTGTTTGTTGTGATTTGCATGCTCAGGTCAGACCCTCGCATCTGCTCCAAGAGATTGCCAAAATTCATCGGTGCTGGTCTGAACAACTCCTCGCACCGTTTTTGTTTGATTTCATGCTTAATATTTGCAAGTTCTCGCATGATTGCTTGATAGCGTTTGAACAGTATCATCTCTTTTCACCTCCTGTCGTTGCGTATTTGGGATTTATTGACCAAAAAAAATTTCTCCCGGATTTTCAAGCTGAAGAAAATCGGAAATCGCAACTGCTTCGGATAATTGAAACTCCCTCTTTCCGGATAATTTTCTACTCATTGAATTGATTGAAATTCCAATAGCTTGCGCTAATTCTTTTTGGTTCACACCCTTTTCGGCCATTTTTCCTTTTAGTAGATTTGCATTCAATGTCTCACCCCCTCTCCGTATCGTTGCATATTTGGGATATTCAAAATATACCACTCTGCGGTGTATGTGTCAACCCATTTTTGCAACATTTTATAAAAAAGTGTTGCGTATTTAACCCATTTGGTGTATTATCATAGAAAAGAAGTGGAGGACATAAATATGGCAGACACAACTATGCAAGAAATAGTTGATAGAATAAAGTCAAGAAGATTAGAGCTCAAGTACAGCTATCAAGAGCTTGCGGATAAAACAGGTATGAGCAAATCAACATTGCAAAGGTATGAAGCTGGAGCAATCAGAAATATACCCTTGGACAAAGTACAGGTATTAGCTAGAGGATTAGACGTATCCCCTGAGTGGCTGATGGGGTGGCAACGAGCCGCTTCTCCTGCTACGCCGCTGCAGCTGACCGAGCAGGAGGAGCAGCTGGTGATCTCTTTTCGTGGATTGAATGACGACGGCCGCGAGAAGGCTGTTGAACGTATTGATGAGCTGCTCGACGTGCCGAAGTACCAGAACGAGGTCTGCGATGCGTACATCAACGCCAACAGGTTCGCGGATAAGATAAAAAGAGAGCATGAAAAGAAAGAGGATCGCGCCCCTGCTAAATACACTATTTAACTATACAAACTACTCCATGCTGCCCGTCTAAGTTAGTTGAAACAATTAAAAGCTTTAACGACTTGATATATATGGCAAAAATGCTTGGATCATTTATGTAATGGTATTCTTTCTTCATATGCTCTCCTTCTTATGCAGGAGCGCAACCACAATACTATTATACATTCTTGACTGTTTGTAAACTATTGGTAATATTTAGGGAAATACAGGCGCGGCATCAATACCGGAATAAAAAAGAAGCCCCTGGCGAGGTACAACGCCATTAAAAACGGAATCGCTGCACCCGCCGAAGCCTCTTTTCTATCCCTAGCTATAGATTTAAAAGTTGAGTTTTCTTGGCGTTAAACTCTTCTTCGGTAATAATTCCCGCATCCAAGAGGTTTTTGTATTTCAGTATTTCATCTGCTGCCGACACAGGTCCTCGATCGGATTCCTCTGACACTGCATTTTTTGCACTGTCAACAATCAGCTGTAGTGCAGACAAAACGTCCTGTGCACTTTTATAGGCGGTTTTATATATAAAGCCGCTTGTCTTGGTTTCGGCGGTGATAAAATCGATATATTCTGTCTGCTTAGGACTGTTCCTCAGAGTGATTTTGATTTTTAATGACTTGCACACTCCTTTGGTCTTTTTACTTCCGGTGACGCTGCCAACAATGGCGCCAGCGCCGCCGAATAACAGTCCGCCAGCGACTGCGCTGCCCAAGCCGCCTTTCGTGATGGTTTCACCATCTTCCAGGAGTTCATAATCGACAACCTGGTTGTAATGATATAATTCTTGTTGCTTTGCTGACTTGGTGATCACAAAAGTTTGGGTGTTGTCATCAAGGGATAGTTGCCCCGCTTTGCTCGTAGGTTTGAACTCGTTGATTAAGGTCTGATTCTGCTCCCTATGCGCGATCATCTCCTTGATCATAGCACTGTTGTACCGATTCCCACTCATGATATCATTGAGCGAGGTACCCATTCCCGCTTTACTCCAGCAGTCAGTGCACACATAGCCATCAGCGACCATAACCTTACCGCTGAACGCACCAATTGATTTGCCGCAAATTAAACACACTTTTGCCATAATTATTCTCCTCTCATTATTAACGAAATTTGTTGCAAATTACCTATTTGGAGTTTAACATATGTTGTATTTTTTTTCAATTGCTAATGGATAGCAGAACGATTTTTGCAAAACAAAAACTGCCCCTGCCGATCCGCTGCAACTTACAGAGCGGGATGAAATACTCGTCGAAAATTTTCACCGTCTAAGCGATTCTCAGCAAGCGAGGCTTCCGGCTTACTTGGATGGGCTACTGGACGCAGGAGAGGCTATCAAGGGTGAGATGCATTTCTTAGCTGAAGATGCGGAGCGTGAGGTCGATAGGATTGTTGCGAAGGAGCTTGCTGCTGCAAAAAAATCAATCGCAAAATAAATTACAATGTTGATGGCGCTGACATTTGGGTTGGTGTTTTAGTATAAAATTGTACGGGAGGTACACAATGGATAGAAATCGTATTACGCAAATAAAAGAACAGTTCGACCTTGTGGTATACAGCAATCAAGATGCAGATATCGAATTTTGGTATGCGCGCGACTTGATGCCGCTTCTCGGCTATGAGCGTTGGGAGAATTTCGACAAAGCAATCAGCCGCGCTATCGAATCTTGCGATACTAGCGGAGTTCCGGTTTCAAATCATTTTCGTGAGGTCACGAAGATGATCACTGCAGGCAAAGGTGCACAGCGTCCCGTTAAGGATTATATGCTAACGCGCTATGCTTGTTATCTCATTGCACAAAACGGCGATCCCAAAAAGGAAGAAATTGCTTTCGCACAAGGTTATTTTGCAACGCAAACTCGAAAGCAGGAGCTCATCGAGGAGCGAATCGCTTTGATTGAAAGAACTGAAGCCCGTGGCAGACTGCGAGAATCCGAAAAACGTCTCTCTCAGAATATCTACGAACGGGGGGTGGACGATGCTGGTTTTGGCCGTATTCGCTCC
The DNA here is from genome assembly GCA_022764365.1 of Bacillota bacterium. Lineage (GTDB taxonomy): Bacteria > Bacillota > Clostridia > Peptostreptococcales > Anaerovoracaceae > CAG-238. The sequence goes on along the minus strand of JALERA010000043.1, from coordinate 27,142 downwards.
AAAGGCGATTATGCTCTATTTGGAGGATATACCACAAAGCAAATGAAAGAGCGTTTAGGTGTGCAAGAAAAGAGACCTCTTGCGGATTTTCTACCTACGCTTACTATCGCCGCTAAAAATCTCGCGACTGAAATGACAAATTATAATGTTGAAGAAAAAGATCTGCAGGGAGAGCCGGCAATTACAGGCGAACATATTCAAAATAATCTGTCCGTGCGCGATATGCTTGGACAGCGTGGAATTAAGCCGGAGGATCTGCCACCTTCCGAAGATATTAAAAAATTAGAGCGTCGTGTAAAGTCACAAGAGAAAAAGCTCGCATCACTGTCCGGCAAGTTGCCTCAAGAGGAACGCTAAATATATAATCATGGTGCTGCGATTTTCGTTTTTCGTTAATGCGCCCCTATTAAAACACACTATTTGATATAGATTATTCCATTCTGCCCGTCTTTGTTAGTTGTTATAATCAATAGTTGTAACGATTTAATAAATATGGCGTAAATTAACGGATTATCTATGTAAATAAACTTTCGTTGCATAATTGCTTCCCTTCCGGGGCGCAAATATAATTATATTCTTGCGACGAATGAAATACTATTGGTAATATTTAGGGGGAATTTTGAGGAATGAGAGGTAATATATGTTGTTCTTTTTCTTTGGTGATGATGGGGTTCTCCAAGAGGCATCAACGGACAAGGTCCCTTTCGATATGACTCCGGATGAGTTTGAATTTTTTAATGACAAGATACGTTATGCGTGGAATCGCGAAGAGCAGGAATGGTATTTTTCCATTGTAGACGTTCTTGGTGTATTGACTGAAAGTAGAGATCCTCATGCGTATTGGAGGAAACTTAAACAGCGTTTGTCCGAGGAAGGAAATGAAACCGTGACAAATTGTCACGGTTTGAAGATGAATAATATGCGTTTGATTCAGGAGTTTTTATGAGTTACTTTGACAGACTGCCCGACGGGCTCTATTGTATCTACCTCAGGAAGAGCCGCGAAGATGCGGAAGCTGAGCGGCACGGTGAGGGCGATACGCTTTTGCGGCATGAAACCATGCTGATGAATTTAGCAAAACGATATAACATCACCATCGGGGCGGTCTACAAGGAAATTGTCTCCGGAGAATCGATTGACGCCCGCCCGGAGGTCCAGAAGGTCATCCATGAGGTTGAGCAGGGCAAATGGGCAGGCGTTCTGGTTGTCGAGGTCGAAAGACTCGCTCGTGGTGATACTCTCGATCAGGGAATCATTGCGCGGGCGTTTTCCATTTCCGGCGCACTGATCGTCACACCAATGCGTGTGTATAACCCGGCGGAGCCTGCGGACATGGAATATTTTGAATTCGGTCTTTTCATGTCCCGTAGAGAGTACGCGACTATCAACCGCCGTATTCAGGCAGGACGGGTCGCTTCCGTTAAAGAAGGCAAATGGATTTATTCCTGTGCGCCTTATGGCTACGAGCGTGTGAAGCTCGAGAACGATAAAGGCTGGACGCTTGCGTTTCACCCAGAAGAGTCCGAGGTTGTTCGGCTTATATGGCAGCTCTATCTTTATGAGCGGCTCGGCAGCTATCAAATTGCAGAGAAACTCGCTGCGCGTGGAATTAAAAACCGCAGTGGCAAACCGTTTTCGCCGTACACGATTCGGGACATTATTGACAACATCGTTTATGCGGGCTATATCAAGAAGGGCGAACGCCCGGAGGTGAAAGTTATTGTTGACGGGCGCGTTGTAAAACGCCGTGTTAAGAATCCGAATCCGCTTATCGTCAAGGGAATTCATCCTGCGTTTATTGCGCTTGAAGAATATGAGCTCGGCCAGCAGATTAAAAAAAATAATACTATCCCGTCCGTCAACTCGCGGCACGGGCTTCAGAATCCACTCGCGGGAATCTGCAAATGCGGACTGTGTGGCCGCACGATGCTCCGGCAGGATGTCTTTCGTCGCGGGCGTCATGACATTCGGTTTTTATGCAACAACGTTCACTGCGATAATATGTCGAGTAAGTTTGACCTTGTGGAGGATGCAGTGCTGGATGCACTCAACACATGGACATGGCGCTTTGAGCTTTCGCCTGTTCCTCTTCAAGTAAAAGAAGATACTTTCGACGCGGACATTGCCAGACTGGAGAAAGAAAAGACCGCCCTGCAGGGGCAGACGGAGAAGCTCTACGATTTGCTGGAGCGTGGTGTGTACGATGAGGCGCTCTTCCTGAAACGAAGCCGTGAGCTCGCTATGCGAATTGCTGATGCCGACGCTGCGATTAAAAGAATTGCTGCTGAGCAGAAGGAGAAACAGCAGGTTGTTACGCTTGAAGAATTTATGGAGAGAGTTAAGACGGTTCGTGACGTATACGCGCGCACCGAAAGAGTTGAGGATAAGAATTTACTGCTTAAGTCCGTTTTTAGGGAGATTCGCTACACGAAAACGACCGGAGGCGTCGGTCACGAAAGTGACTTCGTGCTTGAAATTCAGCCGATTGTGGATTTTTTATAGGCTCGGTATATATCGTTAATGGGGATATGTTTACGGACATTAACGATATATACGAGCGAAACCCCTGTTTTTCAAGGGGCTTCGGCTTTTTTGCATTATTTGATTTTTTCCAATTCTTTCCTCATTTTTGCCGCCTTTTTTTGCAAAATTTCATCCGATTTTTGGAGTGCGAGCTCATCGATTTTGTCGATGATTTTTAGTGTTTCGGTTAGGATCTCTTTTCTCTCCAGCTCCCTTAGGATCATCTTTTCTACATATGACGGCGGCGTTCGTTCTTCCGATTCCCAGTTCTGCAAAGAGCGGTACGGTACACCCGTCTCTTCCGCCAGTTCTTTCATTGTCAGCCCAGACTTTAAGCGGGCTTCTCTTATTTTGCTCATGTTATTTCCTTATGCATCTGATAATTACTATAACGGATAGGATGACTGCGATGCAGCCCAGCATCAATGCTACTGTCTTCATACTTTATTCGATGAGTGTGGCGTGAGGGCGAGGGCTTTCGTCCTCACTTTCCACTTCTCAACTTTTTACTATTGCAATTATGTAGATAACTGCTATAATTAAGTTGATGACCGCGGTTATTAGATTCAGTTTGCTTTCGAGGCTTAAATCTTTTCTGCGGTTTTTCTTTTTCTTACTCATCTCTTACCTCCTTTCTGATTACATTATACACCCATTGAGTGCTTTTGTCAATAGGTTTTTATTAAAAATTGTTGAATTTTCAATATTTTTTCAAATAAAAAACCGGGCATTTCTGCCCGGCATAGTGCTTCATCTATTTTATTTTGCAGTTGTCTGCAGGGCTATCGTAGTCCAGTGCCCGGCTGCTGTCGGATAGCCCTGTCGTTGTTGGGTCCTGCACGATGCCAAGCGCAACGAGCAGGTTTACTACGATACCAATGACCTGCGTTGCCATATCTTCGCTGATTGCCGGCACGATGTCCAGCATGCCCATGATTTGATAGATGAATGTTGCGATTGCGCCTAAAAACGCAAGCAGCCATGTCTTATTCTTCAGTCGTACTTTCCAATTGATTTTCATGTTTTGCCTCCTTGTTCTGTAACTCTAAGTGCCAGATTCGTTTTTCGTGATTTTCCAATTTTTTATCCTGTTCATCGTTGTGCGCCCAGATGCGTTTGCGTGACTGGCTGGAATGCTCTGTTTCCTTTTCGATGTCACTTTTGATGTTCGCCACATCCGACTGCAACCGGTTTACTGATGCATCCAGCGTCGTTATACTTTTGGTCAGCTCGGTCAGTCCTTTAATCAGCGGCTTCGCTACCGCCTTGAACAGGGCGAACAAGCTGACTAGTGCAACTACCAGCATACCCATGAACTGCGCTTCTGTCATATTGCTCATATGTACCGCCTTCCTATTTCAGCTCTTTAAACGGCATATTTATCTGCGCACCGCTTCGACTGTCCCAGTGATAGAATTTTTTCGAGTATGTAATCTGCGATCCGAAATGCACGCCCCAAGCGTACAGACCGGCTTCGCCGACAACGCCATGTGCCGCGCAGATTTCTTTCCATTTAGCGGCATACTTGATGAACTTTTCCTTGGTGATTTCGACATTCGTACTCCAGTCGGTGGCTGTGCCTTTCAGGTGCGATGAGGTGGCAATCCCGTCAATCTTTTGGTTATACTTCTTTGTCCGATACCACGCATGGACCTCCACCGGTCTGCCTAGCCATGCCCGGAACTCTTCGAGCATTTGCGCATGCAGTAGTGCCGCTGCGTCAATGGGAATCGTTCCGGTTTGATTTTTGCCGTAGTCCGCAAATGAAAAATGCTCGGTCAGGTTTTCACCTGATAATTTGATTTTTGCCATGATTCTCCTCCCTCCTATCGTGTTAATATTGTTCCCGCCATCGCAGCCGATGGGACGGCATCTGCGTAAATGTAGAATCCGCCGTTGTACGATTCCGTGACTGATTTCACCCCGCATTTTTCTGCAATAGCAAGCGACGCAAGGTCGAAGTTGAGATCAACCGACATCTCTTCTGTGATTTCCGCATTGTCAATTCCTTTTCGATAACAGCCGGCAGCTGAATTGTATGTCCAGCCTGTGGCGGGAATTGCGACGGATTGTGTTATAAAGCCAAGGTCGGCTTTTAGCTGCTCGGGTGTTCTGCTATAGATCCAGCCCGCAGAGTCCTGCACGCATATTCTGGGCGGCTTCGTGGCCAATGCGTTGTTTGCGGTGGCCTGTAACCACGTCCCGATGATGTACTTTCCTGTAATGTTTCCGGTAAAAGTCCCTCCAGACTTTGGCATTGCTTCCTTGGCCTTCTGCAGCATTTCTTCTATCTCCGCACCAGTATATGGTAGTTTATGCGTTGCCACTTTCAATCGCCTCCTTCGTCAATAAAAATTCTCCCGTTTTGGTTGTTAAAAAAAGTTCCTGGCTTTCGATTAACCAAGTTTCCGGTTCGTCGATTTCCACGCCGATATATACGCTACTGCCCACTTTGACCGGATTTGGCGCAATCGTTGCAGATGCAATATTCATTCAACAACCACCACCACTTTCTCTTTCATTAGTTCGCCACCGATTTCGAAAGAAAAGATCAGGTTATATTCGCCCCGTTCCGGGGGCTGAATCATGGCCGCGATGTTATGTTCGTCGATGACGCATTCTCCGGTGTCTATCGCTTTGCGGTAGCGTTCAAGGCTGTATGTCGCGTTACGAATGACGAACGCATCTCCTTCGTGGCTGCTGATCTCGAGCCATATTCTTCGTTTTTCTCCCAGTAAAAAATATAAACGCATCAAAACCTCCCGCAAAGCTCGCATTTTACGATCTCTGCTTTCCATCTCTTTATTTTTGGCTTCGCCCGGTAAATCGGTTCTCCGTCCTGCTCGCAGCGTTCACACTTAAAAAGGTGCGTGGCATACCTGCTGGTTTTCACCTGAAACGCTCCATCTTTCCTTGCCTGCGCTGATAGGTCTAAGATTTTCACTTTCACGCACAACGCTGCAGTGTCTACAGTGAACAGCAGGATTGCGTAATAGCTTTCGTTGCCGCATTCATCAACGGCCCATATCTCTACAACATACTCGCCGTCGGAATTGAACGGGACGGCGGTTTCCCACCGCCCCGTTTCCGGGTTTTGCGCAAATACGATTCTTTGCCCGTCGTATTTACCGTATACTCTGGCTACCATCAGTCATCGACCTCAATGCTGATTACATAGGTCTGTCCAGCGTCTACTGGGTTCGGTGCGATAGTGATTCCGCTGATAACCGGTGCGGTTATGTCGTAGAGCACCTTGCGTTCTACCGTTGTGACTACGCCCGCGAGGTTCTTCGCAACTACAGTAATAGTGTTTTCGCCCTCTGTTGCCAAGGTGAGTGCTTTGGTGAACGCTCCTGTTGCCGATACGGTTACTGCGCCTTGGTCAACGCCGTTGAGCTTAATCGTTACTGTCGCGTCTTTATCGGTTGTACCTGTTACCGTGAGGGCTGATTTGTTCGTCTTCAGTCCGTCTGTCGGTGCCGTGATTTCGAGCGTCGGTGCTGTTGTCATTACCGTGAAGGTTGTTGTTGCTGCAGCACACTGGTTACCGTCGTTATCAGACACCTGAATAGATACTGTGTGCTGCCCATCTGTCAGTGCGGTCTGTGGTGTGTAACTTATGTTATACCCGCCCGTAGCACTGTTCTTTGTAATCTTGGAATTGTCCACAGCTGTTCCGTCAATTTTGAAAATGAGCGTGGATATGTCAACTCCGGAGTCGTTGTCACGTAGTTCTGCGCTGATAGCCGGAGCAGATGTCGCAAGGTACGAGCCCGAAGATGGTGTGAGCTTCGTAATAGTTGGTGCCACTTTTTCTTTGACTTTTAGCTTCAGGCTTGCGCCGAGCGTTGCGTGCGTGTCATCGGCGCTGACAGTATTGCCTGCTTGGTCTTCTGCGTCGATTTTAACCGGATAATAGTGCCCGTCGTTGTTGTTGTACGATGACAATGCCGGTGCTGTGATAGTCGCTTCGTATTTTCCTGTTGATGAGTTCTTGGTTAATGTGTAGACCTGTCCGTTAATGGTCGCTTTTACTGTTTTGATTCCTGATGTAACTGCCATTTTATTTCCTTTCTTGTCAGTTTTTGTTGATTTGATTCGTCGTAATGATAGAGCCACACCACACGCAAAGTTATGTTCTTCTGCACACGGCTTGCGGCTGTCCGCTCAAGGGCGGCCACTCCCGGGCAGTCAAAAATTCATTTGTGCTGATGTGGTTCTTTTTTTATTCGCTCGCCACTTCCTGTGCGATTAGTTCTGCTGCTTCGTCAATCGTGTACTTCTTTTCCGGAACTGGTAGCGGTTCTGCTCGTTCGATAGGCTCATATTCTAGCGTGTCAGCTCTTAGCGCATAGTAGTGTGTGGGTGTGTCTTCAGGTTTGTTTTTGATTTTTGCTAAAATTTCGTTATATTCATCTTCCGCGATGTCAATTCCCACAGTATCGCCCGTCCCAATATAGGTGATATGTTCTTCTTCAATTCCTTTACAGTATCTCAATTCGTTCCTCCTATTCTACCAATATGGCAAACCATTTCGTCTCGCTTCTGCTACCGAAGTGTACCATAGGAATGTAGTACGGTGTGCTGCTTTCTTGCTCGGCCTTTGCATATATCTTTACCGCATCTGCGGTTATGGTGAGGTCCGCTTCTGAACGATAGTCACCACTGCCTCCTTCTGCGTGAATTTTTGAAAAACCGCAATAGGTTGGCGTTTTGCCTAGCCCGTGTTCAATTGCAAATTGAGATGTAAAAGAAGCAGGCGTGTACGTTCCTTCTTTCACTGTTACTTTTTTTCCTGCTTCCATTGTTCCTGTCACGCCGAATAGCTCAACATCCTTTCGGATGTTGCTTGGAATTAAGTCTGCGTCTCCTTGGACGGTGACTTTGCTAAAGCCTTTCCCGGCATCTGCCGTTTTTACGACCTGTGCCTTTCCGGGTTTTATCGCGATCTCTTCTAACGCTGTCTTTGGATTCATGACATTGGTTCTTCCTAACATATAACCACCCCTCTCGGGTTATGGTTATCTAGGGGCTGCCCCCCCCGGATGGTTTTTCTTACCATATTACACCTCCGTAAAATATTGTCCCACAAGTTCACTCGGCAAATACTGCAGCACAACCGTTTCGCCGTCTTGCATGCCCTCACGGTTCATTAGGTAGGTTGTGTCGCCCTCGATGTAGTACTTGCCTTTGATGTACTCCATGCCCCTTGCGGCAGGAATCGGGTCAGCAATCGTGCCTGCATGTTCAATGTCGATTGCCGTCCAGATTGCGTGTGCATCGGCAGGATTCCAGTCTGCCTGAATCTGCGTGCCTTCTGCCGTTTGGTCTTCGCAGGTCAGTTTATGCAGATTCATTTGCCCGTTGACCTCATAACGGCAGCGGAAACCTTTCTTTTGATATGTTCCTACAATATCAGCAAATAATGGGTACAAGTCCATTGCCTTAACGGCGGTCTGGTCGTCTGCTGCGTTTCTCATGGCTTTCATAGCCGTTACCAATTCTTTCTTATTCATTGCTTGCCACCTCACTTGCTATGATTGCAGCCGCTTCGTCTAATGTGTACTTTTCAGTTTCAGACTGCGGTAGTTTTGCTTTCACTTCTTCCCTGAAATCTTCTGGCACTTGGTCAATCGTCATTTGTTCATTGATTACTGCTGACACATACCAATCAGCCTTTTCTTCGTGTGTGGTGTCTCGCCCTGTATAGGTTTCTGTTTCGGCTGATAAGTAATAGACTGTTTCAACTGTGGCTTCAGGCTTATTCTGAATTGTTTCCATAAGCTGATTATATTTTTCCGCTGTGATTTCTTCAGCAGTTTGCGGAACTGACCCATAAGATTTGCCAATCATTGCGATTTCGTTGTTTTGCGTAACTTTATAAAACATCGTTGTTTCTCCTTATTCGTAAAGTTCGTATTCATATGTTGTATTAGCTTTATAATAGCTTGACGAATTGGCAGTACCTATTGTTATGTTACCGCCTGACATACTAAAAATCTGATTGGCTGAAACCTTTGTTCCCCCATAACTACTATAATATATAACTATAGCCCTTACATTGGAATTACTAGAGTTCACTGTTTCGTTGTATAAAATATCGGATTGAGCTATTACAAACTTTACATAACTATCCCTCCCACTAGACGGTATTATAAGGTCTTTCGCCCTTATAATAACACGACTTACAGATTGTAAATTTGTAGGGATTGTTAATGTTAGCGTGTCTGCGGCCGGTGTAATTGTTCCTTTATCGGGCTTACCGCCGCCTGCCGCATTTGACCTTCCTATCATGCTCCCACCTCCTTCAAGAGAGTTATCGTTGGAATCGTTAATGCCGCTGTCGGCTTTTCCGCCGCATAGATGTATATGCCGCCTGCGTAGCTTTCTGCAATTGGTGCATAGTTACCACTTACTGCGTCTGTAAGTGAGAAGGTAACATCGGGTTTATGGTTTGCCGTACAGTCTGTGATTGAGATTCCTGCACGGAATGGGAAATCTGTGTAGGTTGTATCAGAAGCCCACACGGATACTGGTACGGATGTATTTGTTGCGGTGATAATGCTAGCGTTGCCACTACCGTCTGCGGCATCTTCAACGTTTTTTAGTGCTGCGTCTATTTTGTCCATATTTTCGTTTACGAACGAAATGTCTGCAATCTCGTTTCCGGCAACTTTTTTAAGTTTATAATTCGTCGTTTCATCCATTTATCTTCTCCTTTATCTCGTCCCACGTCCCGTTCTTGAAGTCGTTCCATGTATAGACCTTGAGGTCATCCCAGGTGTTGTAGTTTAAAACATACTCAATCGGAATGTGGGCCGGTTTTGCCTCTTCAAGTGCTGATTTTAGCCCGCCGAGATCGGTCGGTATTCCTTTGTCGGCAAAAGTCACAACGATCTTACCGTCAGTGTAGTCCATGCTCGTCTTGCCGTACTGCCAACTGTCGGCGATCAGTCTGAGGAATTCTAGGTCGCACTTCCTTGACGTCTTCCATTTCGCTTCGACGGCAGCGCGCCGATCCTCTTCTTTTGTGGCAGGCTGCGTTATCCCGCATTCTTTTTCGTACAGCTCAAGCATCGCAATGCTGCATGTGTCAAAAAACATATTCAGCAGCGTCTGGTTCACTGCATTTGCCTGCATAGCGTTTTCTGCTTCGATCGCCGACACTACCTCTTGCACCATCGGATCCTCAGCATTGAGTTTGTTAATTTTTTTAAGCATAGGTGAACACCACCGTTCCGAGGACCGCTACGTACCTGTTTGGGATTGTGATGTTTGTGACACCATCGTTCACTTTCAAATTTTCGATATCCAAAACATCCGTGACGTCAGTGATCCTTCCGGAGAGCTGCGCATACGACACGGCTTTTCCACTGAACGCGATGCTTCTCAGGTACTCTTCAACTGCGTTCTTTATCTTCAGCTCGACATTTGCCTGCGTCGAGCCCGATTTGATTATAACTTTCCCGGCTAGGTTGATACTCGTTGTCGCTGCCGAAGATACATAGCACCTTGCGCCGATTGGGGCTACGCCGTTTCCTTTTCCTTCGCTGGACGGATCGATATATGCCTGTACCGCCGCGACCAGAGATTCCGAAGCAGGTTTTTGATTGCTGTCGATGATGACGACGTCAACGGTCCCATCTCCGTGTCCTAACGGGTATACCTGCGCATCACCTATCCCCGGAACTTCGAGTGTCCAGTTTTTGTACTGTGCCTTATTTCCTGATGTCGCCGGTGTCCGAACTGCAGTATAGTACCTTGTTCTTAGCGCATCGTCTTCTTCGGCGTCATAGCCGCCGGTTGTTGCTGCAGCATTTGTACAGCTTGCGATTCCGGATATCGTTACCGGCATCTGCGTTATGCTGCCAGCACCGACAATGCCTCCGTTTCCTGCAATTTTTGCGATAATCGGGATGTCGGCTGTCGTTTGAACCTCAACTTCTTCTGTTGCAGCGAATTGTACTCCGTTTTCGGTTTCGAAAACATCGCCTGCAGTAACCGTTCCAGTTCCTTGCACGGTCACTGTTCCGGTTGCAAACGTCGCTTCTTTTCGCGAAATCCCTTTTCGCTGAAAAACGAACCTCGTCAGGTCATCGCCTTTCAGGTTGTCGACATTCAGTTTATCTGCGACTTCTGAGATCGACGCGTCGCACTCGTCCATCTCTTGGCCGACCGCTTCTGTCAATTCATAAATCAGGTAGCCCGGGGTTTTCTCGTATTTTTCGGAAATTCTCGCCCGGATGCTGTCGCCTCGACTAGACATCTACCGTCACCTCCTCCTCTTCCCCGTCCTGCATGGCGATGACCATACTCACGGTTATTTTGCCCTTTATTCTCGCGATTTCAAAATCGTCAATCGCTTGGATAGCGCGGTTGAGAACTGCTTTTTCCTGAATTTCGCGCTTAATTTCGCTAAACACGAAAGCTTCGTCTTTGTATCCGATGTAGTTTTCGATGTGCGTGCCGAATTCCGTGCCGTCATAGACCGGGTATTTTCCTACTGTGGTCAGTGCCAGGAATCCGACCCACTGCGCAACCGCCTGCTTTTGGCTGCACATAACCACTTTTCCATCTTTAACGACATATTCGCGTTTTGCAAAATCGTAGAGCGGTGTTTCTCCGAGCTCTGAGCTTGATTCAGTTTCGTTTGTTGTTTCTTCAAATTCAATCTCTGGGAACATGTCAGCCTCCTATCACGTCAATCACTGCTATGGTCGACGGACCGTCCACTGGTGTGATTAACACGTCTTTTCCTTTCAGTGCGTTTTTCTTTGTTTCAATCTGCGTTTTGAACGTTTCGGTAATCAGCAGCTGTTCGTCATCGAACATTGCCTCGCCGTCAAATGCGGAAATTACAAGAGGCTCTACACTCTCGACTTTCCCAACGCAAGAACATGCCTGATTGATTGCGCTGTCTTTTGAATTTTTCATCTTTTCTTTGATTTTTTTTGCTAATTCGTAATCCCACATGTCAGTTCTCCATTTCGCAGCTTACTCGGTAGATGCCATTGCTGAACGTGTGCGTACAGCTTTTGACCTTGTACCAGCCTTTGACCTTTGCTTCCGGGCGATTGAAGTAAATTCTCATGCCTGCTCGGATGTCCGGATTTCCGGGCATCTCTGTCGTAAAAGATGTCTGAACTTTGTTCTGTTCCTTTAGGATGTTTTTTGCGTGATTCCTGGCTTTGGCCGCGTTTATTTTTTCTTCGGTTTCAACCGTTGAGAGCAGTCCGTACTTCTTGATGGATGCAGAGTCTGCCACCGTTGCTTTAATCTGCGCGCTTTTTTCGCCGCTTCCTGCTACCGTGACGCTGTTTCTCAGATTTTCAATGCTTCGCGTGCCGGAGATGCTGCAGGCGTGCGTACATTCGCATTTGCGGCCGAGCTCATCTGTGTAGACCGGCTTAATCTTTTTTGTGCCGGATTCGATGATGTTTAGTTTACCGCCTGACATTTGAAGCCTGTACCGTTTCCCGGTTTCTGCCCGGACTTTTTTTAAAATGTCCAGAATGATGTCCGCAACAGCCTCGTTCTTGTAGAGTTTCGTGATTGTTGTCGCCATTTTAGGTATTTGGCCAAGTGGTACTTTGAACCGCTTGCAAAGTTTTTGAATTGCTTCATTTGCAGAGGCTTTCTTGAACTGGATAATCGTGGTTGATTTGTTCAGGTAGAATGCAAAATCGTAGCCCCTGTACTCGCCGCCTCCGAGCGTTGCTTGGGTTATGATTCCTTGCAAGGCTTTCTTTTTGTCAACAAGAATCGTCACGGGGTCTCCGACATTCAGTGTTTTTTTGAACTGCTTGTCAAAATACGAAAAGGGCATGGAGAAGCTAAACTCCATGCCTAGGCTGTCTTCGGTTTCGCTCCAGGTCACATCGCCGCAAGGGATTGTTTTTTTGTTCGCGATTACTTTTAATTCCATCAGTATACCTTCCTGTACTGCTCGAATGTCAGCGAATAGTTGATATTCCCGGCGCGGTCCATCGACCAGCTGAATGTTTCGCAAGACATCAGCCGGTTAAAAACTTCCTTGCCGTTTTTCCGCGTGATTACGACACGCATCGGCTTTCGGTCGCGTCGATTATTGCGAAAGAATCGCACGTACTCCATCGGGTCCTTGTACGTCCCTTGGTGCCATGCGGTTTTTGTCGATGGAAAAAACGCATCCAGCGTGATGGATGCCAGCGGCTCCGCGCCGAGTGTTTTGACCTGCCCGTATTTAGTACTATCGTGATTTTCAGCAGAGGAGCTGCCGTAGTCAATGTTTAGTCCGTCTGCAGGGACAAAAGGAAGCTGCACAATCTTTTTGTTGTTATCGATTGATACTGTTATCTTCATGCTTCGCCTCCTTAAATGTTATCCATCGCGATTCGTACTCTTTCCGCGATGTACCTTCCGGTCTCTTCCATGTATTCGCGGTTGCCGATGACATTCCCTTGAACCGTGAGGTTCACAGTGACGCTTTTCCCGCCGAAGCCTTGTCCTGCCTTTTCGGCCGGAATGATTCGTGTTCCGGAAGGGAGCACTGCCTCTTCAGGTCCGATTTCATTGAACCCTGTGAGGCCGCCAGCAAAGTACGTCGTCCCGAGTGCCTTGTGATGGCCTTTGGTTCTGTTCGTCTCCGTGGTTGTTGTATTGCTGTTGACATTTACGTCAATTGTCTTGTCTCCGATTCCGAAAAGACCTTTGATTTTGTCGACAACTTTCTTCACTGCGCCTGAGACTTTTTCGAACTTCGCTTTCAGCGATTCGATGATAGCAAACACTTTGTCTTTGATATATCCGGCGAATTTCTTAAAGGCGGACCACAGACCGTCCACCACTTTCCTGAATTTTTCAGACTTTTTGTAGGCCGTAACTAGGATGGCAATGAATGCAATCACTGCCGCAGCGATCAACAGAATCGGATTTGCGAGCATTGTGAGGTTCAGCGATGCCTGGGCTACCTTTACAGCAGCGAGGACGCCTTTAAACACTTTGTACGCCGCGATTACCGTGTTGATGACCTTGTACGCGACGAGAATTGCATAAAACGCAAGCGCAACTTTTGCGAGCAGTTTTATTCTTGCGATGATGCTGTCGATATTCTTTGTCACGTACTCGATTGCCTTGCTGACTTTCGCGCCGAAAACCGCGCCCCATTCTTTCGCTTTGTCCTCAGCTTTTCCGAGGCTTTCCGTGAGTTTATTGATCACCGGAAGCAGCTGTCCGGCGAATGTGTTCTTGTTATCCGCCGAGCCGATGAAGTTCGCTCCGATTCGGGAAAGCGCTGCGTTGACGTTTGAGATTGCGCCCGAGATTGTCTTTGAACCCATCTCTTTTGCGGCGCCGCCAATATTACTTCGCACAGCTTTCTGAAACGTTTCAAGGCTAATCTCGCCATCTTTTGCCATGTCGAACACTTTTCCAGCCGTCGTTCCGATCTCTTTTGCGAGATACTGATAAATCGGGATGCCTCGTTCGGAGAGCTGGATCAAAACTTCGTTGTTCGCCGTCCCGCGCGTTGCAACTTTGTTGAAGATTGTTCCCATCTCGTCCATCTCAATGCCAGCAACTGCTGCGGCGTCGGCAACCGACGATAGGTACTTTTCCAATGCCTTTCCAGGTTTGATTCTGGCAGCAACAGCGGCCGCTGCGGTTGTGGCCGCCGCATCCATGCCGTAAGCTGTTCCCTTGACCGATGCGAGTGCATTGTCCATGATTTTTTGGACGCTTTCTGCGGAGTTTCCAATCGCTTCAAGTTTTACTTTTGCGTTGTCAATCTGCGTCATTCTTGACCAGCCTTTAGCCAGGACAACTCCGGCAAGAGCTGTCGCCGTGCCGGCTAAGACTTTTGCTGTCTTGGTTCCAAAGGTGGTGAGATCCTGCATCGCGGCCTTGCTGAACTTTTTGATTCGCTTATTCGCAAGCTCGACCGTTTTGTCAAATTCCTTTGTGCCTTTTTCCGCTTTTTTGAGCGGTCTTGAAAATTCATCTTTGAGTTTAAGTACTACATACGCTTTTTTAGCCATTTGTCATCTTCTCCATTCTTTCGTAGTAGATTTCCATCGCAGCGTAGTAGAAGGCTTTATCAATCCTTGATAAAGTCAGCAGCTCATCGAGTGCGTGACCGCGGAGGAGGTAGAAGCCTATCATCTGTGCTTCCGCATCCTCCGCCATCAGTTTTTTACGCTTTCCTCGACGTCCGCAAGCCCGTACAGCGACAGGATGAATTCAGAGAACTTGCTAATTTCTTCGATGTTGTCGTCAAAATACGCGGTCACAACATCGTACGGTTCGGCACATCCGAAGGCTTCTTGGACTTCCTTTTCTTTGAAAAGTGGCACGGATTCGTATGCGATCTGCTTCTGCAGGCTAAGGCCTGCCACTACGCCGTCTCCTTCGCGCATATCAAGAATCTCGCAAATGCGACTGAGAGGAAGCGTCTTGATGATGATGACTTCTCCTGTCAGTTCGCAAGCGTACTCGCGGTACTGCGTTTTGTTCTCTTCTCTTTTTTGCGCACGGGCTAAGAGGGATTCTCTTGTCGCGCGCATCATTTTTTCTTTGCTCATTTCTTCTCCTTATTTGATCAAATCAAGTGGCGTGAAGTCCGCGAACTTGAATGGAACTTCTTCTTCCATCAATGCCTTCTGCTCGAAGTTTAAAAGCGTTAACTCATCGAAGGTCACTTCGGTGAACTGTATGCGCTCTGATCCGGTTGCTGCAGGGTCATCCAGCTTTCCTACAATCATGATTGTAGGAACTTTTCCCTTCTTGATGTCCTTGTACATCAACGAAGTAATTGAGCTATCAACTTTGTGCAGCGTTATCGTGCCACTCCCTGTGTATCCCATGAACTTCTGGTGCTCGCCCGGGTCTTCTGCGATGTCGACCTGTTCGTAATTCAGTGTCAGTTTTGCTTCGAACTTCTTGACGTTCGCAGCTTTGTCTCCGTTGATCCAGATAGAGCCGAAGGTTCCGTTCATCACGTCGTTTCCTGTAATTTTTTTCTTAAACATATTTCGCCTCCTTAGTTAACGCAGATATCAAACGTCAAATCTTCAATTGCATCCAAAATCTGCACGTTTGCCTTGAGGAATACATAGCTCTTATACGGCGTATTCTTGACCGTCTGCTCATCCCAATCGAGTGCTTCTGTCTTTCCTGCCGTCACGAGAGCACTCCTTTGTGCTTCAACATCAATTTCTGCGAGATTCTCATAATCAGGGTTTAGAATTCCCTCGTTTGTGAGAGTTCTGAAGTATGTATTGATTGAAGCTACAAAGAGGCTTTGGTTGTCGAGCGAGTTTTTGTATCTTCCCAGATAATAGTTCTTGAATGTCTCCATGATGTCTTCGCGAATCATGTCCATCGCTTCGATGATGGCAATCTTTTTGAAGTCGTCATTTCCTGAAGTTGCGCTTGTCACGCCCCGTGCAATCTTAACGGTTCCGTAATCGTTAAGAAGTACGAGATTTCCGGAGTCGACAGCCTCGCCCGGCTTGGTTACATCGTCGACGCTCGCAAGGTCCGTGAGCTCGTAATAGGTTGCCGAGCGGTCCATGCCAAGCCCCGCGAAAAGTCCCGCAAGGCGCGGAAGGTATTCGTTTCCGGTGAGCTCTGTCCCGTCGAGAAGCACAGCTTTAGTGTTCTTGAGGTTCACGACGTGGTCATCGTTTGGGGTTGACGCTCCGGAGACAATTCCCTTAATTCTCAGTGAACTGTTCGCTTCATTTCTTGCCTTTACGTACGCAACAAGGTCTGTTTGTGTCGTGTTCAAATGACAAATCCAGTTGAACTTTAAAGCGTCAAGTGTGGCTTTCACATCGCTGATGCCTTTTCCGCTTTGGGTTCGGACGGCATACAGCTTGTTTGCGCCGCCGTCGAAAACGGATGCCAGAAGCTGTGCATTCTTCGTTGTCCAGTCCGTTTTTGCGATGTCTGTGGCCGTCTTGTACTCATGAAGCTCGGTTGTCTTTGTTGCGTCAGTGAGAACGACGCAAACAATTCCTCGCGCACTTCTTGCGATGGCCGTATTTGCCTTTTCGACAAAATTAACAACAATGTTTGGTAATCCCATTTTTTCCTCCTATTTAATTTCTAAATCTTCAATTTCCGGAAGACCTTTTTCGAGATCGATTCTCTGATACGTCTCATATTTGAATGTCATAACAAGTACATCGTCATCCGTTTCGAATTCCACCTCTGTAATTGGAAGCGCGAATCCATCTGTTACAAAAATGCGAAAAAGGAACAGCTGCGAAAGCTGTTCCTGCATTTTTAGTAATTCGATTCGGTTAATATCTTTGTCGCTCGGAAAATAGTAGATTCTCACTTCGCCCTGCTCGTGAATGAATTCCGGGCTTCCGTCTTTTTTTACAGTGTATTTCACAAAAAAGCATTTGCTTCCGAAGTCCTTGTCTTTGTCGGTCGACCAGATTTTGATGTCCGGGAACTCCTCTTTTAGTTTCCGATTGATTGCCTTGATGATACTTTGAGTTGTTATCATTTTTCGATCTCCTTCACAACGTAATCTATTAGAGTGTTTTCGACGTCAGACTCGAACGTGTCCTCCCATTCCTTCATGGCATTGTTAATGACCTCGTACGCCTTAACGCGGCCAATCTTTACTTTGTTTGGTCGATGGCCGACAAGTTCGTGGCCAAGTTCGATCAGGTGGTTGTGTGGTGCGCGGTTGAAGACGAGGATGTTGTACTCCGCGTCCGACCATTTGTATACTTTTTTTCCGGCAGCGAAGCCTCTTAGGTAGTTTCCGGTGATTCTTCCAACCGCAGTTCTCGCTCTCTTTTTTACGAACTTTCGAAAGTCTCGCGCTTCTTTGCGCATGAAGCCTTTTACTTCATCCGGAAGGCTTTCGATGATGCTTCTGAAGTTTTCCGAAAGAGGTCCTTCGATTTTCATTTCCGACATCAGACTTCCTCCCTTGCGTAGATTGTTGTGAACGGGCTTGTTCTTACCGGTGGCAGAATATAATCAATGCTCAGCTTGTGGCTTTTTCCAATCGCATCGTTCCACACAATCCAGCAATCAATCGTGACTTCCGACAGGACTTCGCTACGGACGGTAATCGCATGGGTTGTCTTTGACAGCAGGGTATCTGCCGGTCTTCCGGTGAGCAAGGAGCCTGTTCGCGGCTCGATTCTTGCCCAGATTTTTTTAAGTGTGATTTCTTCGGGCTGCTCTTCTCCCAGCTCGTTTTCGACAATCTTTTTTGCTTTGATTTCGATTCGCTCGTCTAACTGGCCTGCGTTCATCCGCTCACCCCCGGAAAGTCACTGCTTAATGCGATGTGGTTTAATAGTTCATTAGCCGACAGCGGGATGTTCTCAAGGCTTTTTTCTGACACTGCGCCGCGATTGTCGTACCAGTGAACAACGATCTGCTTAATTGCGAGCCAGTAAAGCTGCGATTTCGGCTCACCATTTTCCACTTCAAACGGTTTCCCGGTTGCCGACTCTGCCAGTTGAACCGCAGCGTCAAAGAGTGGCTCCGTCACCGGGTCGCCGCTCTGAATTTTTGCATACTCCTCAAGGTCACTTCTCATCTTGTCTGCTAACATATGTCATCCTTTCTTAGCCGGTTGGCTGTGCCTGTGTCTTTACGTCCTTTTTGATGATGAGAACGCCGCTTGGATCGAGCAGCTTTCCGTCTACGATCATCATAACCTTCTGCTTTTCCTGATTCGTGTCGTGGTCAGACCATCTCACCGTTCTCATTTTCATGTTGGAATTGATTGCGTAATCCTTGAGGTTTACAAAGATTGCGATTACATCGCTCTTCGCCGCATCGTCAAAGTTTGCGATTACATCCGTTTCTACGGTCTCTACATCTTTTCCGCCGAACCTGTAGTTTTCGCCGCCGTCAATGCCGTAGTTAACTCTACCGATCGGCTGTCCGGTCGTGTCTACCATGCCGTCAATGTAGGAGTCGAAAGTTCCTTGCGCCATGATGAATTCTCCCTTTCTGTAGGCTTTCTTCATCTTTGCGAAAACTTTCTTCTTCCATGTTGCCCAGCTTGAAATTTCCTCTTCAGTGAGAGTGATTACATTGGCACTCGGCACGCGAGAATCTTTCGTGATGCCTAAAGGCTGGCTTCTTCCGGTGCCGTTGATAATTGCCTTATCGATCGCCTCTGCCATCGCTTCTACTGCCAATCTGATAAATTCACTCTTGAACTCTTCGAGAGTTACAACAGAGGCAAGTAGCGTCATCGCAATTTTGCATTCAAGTCCGTGATAGCTGAATGTTACTTTCGTGTTTGCCTGAACTTTCTGGTCGTCCGATGCGCCCTCTCCTACCCAGCTCGCTGTCGGTTTCAGGGAGAGAATCGGAACTTCCACGCCGCCCTGAATGTTGAGCTTTCTAACCTTGGCGTAAAGATTGCCGTAGGACTTCATTTCGCGGATGATTTCTTTCACGAGTGTTGTCGGAATGAGCGCTGATACATCACTTACACCGCTTTTTGCTGCCGCATTTTGGAACTTTTCCGGAATCGGTGTGTTCTTCTGAACATGGTCCATGAATACCTTCTCGTATTCTTCGGTCGCAAAAATGTCTTTTGCTTCCGGCTGCTTGCCGCTTGGTACCGTTTCTCCTGCAGCGGTGAATCCGCTTTGTTTTGCGACTACCTTTGCATTGAGTGCTTCGAAATTCGCTCTTGCCTTGGCTTCCTCTTCATGCTTTGCGTCGAGGTCTTTCACCTCCTGCATCTTGGCTGTGGCTTCCTGCAGCTTTCCCTCTTCAATCAGGTCGTTTGCTTCGTCAAGTAACTGTTTTCTTTTTTCTTCGTATCCCATTTTTTTCCTCCTGTGGATTTTTTGATTGAGTTATAGCGTTTCACCCTGTGCGTACTGCGGCGGGCGGTATAAATTTAAAAGCTCCAGTTCGGCTTTTGCCGCTTCCAGAGCTTTCTCATTTCTTGTGTTTTTCATTTTTTCCGGCATATCCAAAAATTTGAACATGAACTCGCTTTCGGTGGCTACTGCGGCGACCGACTCCTCTTCAATGTCAAAGTAGGTCTTTGCCGTTTCGCTTGTGAGCCATGTTTCAGCATTTACGATTTCTTCGATCGCTTCTGTTGTTGCGCTCGGCAGCTTCTTTGAGTCGTACACCTGCATGATGCATTTTTGGATTTCGTCAAGCTGCGTCGCCATTTCGCGCATTTCAGCTGCGTTATATCCGCCGTACAGGCAGATCATCGGGCTATGGACCATCATTGCAGATCCTGTCCGCATTACGATTCTGTCTCCTGCCATTGCGATTACGGACGCGATGGATGCGGCCACGCCGTCAATATAGACCGTCACATTTCCGTCGTAATTTTTCAGCATGTTGTAGATCGCGATTCCGGCGAACACGGAGCCGCCGTTTGAGTTGATATGGACGTTGATGTCTTTTCCGTCTGCGTCTTTGATGAAATCTTTGATTGCGCCCGGATATTTATCCTCTTTATCCCATGCGCCCCACCACGACGACACGATATCACCGTAGATATACAGGTCAACGCTCGTCTCGGTGGCGTTCTTGGCTGTCATGAGGCTTTTTAGGTTATCGTTTATAAAAGTCTTTGCCATGCTATCTCCCTTCTATCAGTCTGTTGATTGTTTTGATTATCTCCGCATCGTTTTCCGGGTTCTTTCCGGTTATCTTCGATGTCAGATTCTTGATTTGATTTACAACCGCCGTATCCAGTCTTCTGATGGCTTCATCACCTCCGTCGATTGGTGACAGGTTGAATATGCTTCGCCACTCGTTCGGTGTGAGGGCTCCACGGTCTACCATCTGGACAAGCTGCATCTTCGTACTGAATGAAGCATGCGAAAGCCCGTATGCCTCGAATACGATCCGGTTTCCGGTGCCGCGTTCTCTTCTTGTGAAGATTTTCCGTGTGAACTCGTCCTGCAGCTGTTTGACATCCGGCTCGATTTCTGCTTCATAGTAGGAATTCCATTGGTCTTCCGTCGGCTTTGACGTCACGATTTCGTCGTTTGTGTTGAAGATCTTATAAACTCTGTTCGTCACGCGCTCAATGATTGCGGCGTTTGGAACGTAGTCTTCAGGCTTGACCTGCGTCAGCTCCGCCTTGGAGTCGATTGCCGCCACGCCGAGATTGTTAGCCTCTTCAATGTTCATGTAATTTCTGACGAAATCTTCCGCGTATCGCTTGATATCTTCACCCTTCATGCCTTGCGTGATCTTTAGAATCCACCTGATTATCGCTGAATTCTTTATCGCCGACATAAGTCCGCGGTCGATCGTGTAGATTTCTTCCATCAGAGGCTGAAGTGCCGGCACGATGGAATCGCCGAAGATGTCCTGCTCGCCATAATCGCCCCGAAGGTGTATCAGGTTTGAATACCGAAATACCGGCATGGTTCCGTTGTTTAAGTAGAAACGAATGCCGAGCTCTCCATCGGCAAGCCACACGCTCTCAGCGCCTGCGGCTGGAACGGGATACAGAGCTTCTGGAAGCCCGTCCTGATTTCGCGCGATAAAAATAAAGGCGTTCCCGTTGAGTTTTAACGAGATCGCCGTTTTTTCAATCAGCTTTTGAAATGTCATGACAGGGTTCGGTTCTTCCAGCAGGAATCGAATGTATGCGTGCGGATTGACCTGAATCTTCCGCACGCCGTTTATTTCGGTTTCAACGATGTGCTTTGCAACGGTTTTGCCCAATCCCTTTACATACGGCCGCAGGCAACTTCTCACGAGGTCTGACTGATAGACCTTCCCGTCATAAGCAAAATATCCGTTGTTTGCCATGGTAATCATTTTGAATACGTTTTTTTCTGTTTTGTCTCTCTTGAAAAATCCCATTTTTTCTCCTAAATCATCGCTTCGTAATCAGTCTCTCGGTTGTGCAGCACTGTGTATGCGTCGAGAAGCGCCGCCGTTCCGTCGATTCTGCGTCGCTGGTTCTTCCCTTTGTGCGGCTGAATGTTTCCGTTTCGGTCGACGTCGACGCTTGTGTTCGTGAAGCACCACTTGTCCACCGGGTTGTTGTTGTAAATAATCTTGTGTGCTTTAAAGTCGGCGGCCAAGTCATGCATCGGTACAGAGAGCGTCTTCTTGCCCTGCCGTAGCGGTATCATGTTCTCCTTGCCGAATTTCATAGCCATTTCCTCCACCCAGTACTCCGCTGCCCAGTCATCATATCCAATGAAAAATGGATAAATGTCGTAGTCTCGGTATAGTTCTTCAAACCACTGCGTGATATACTTCGGGTGAATCTTGTTTCCCGGAATCAGCTCAACATATCCCTGATCTGCCCATATGTCATACGGAATCTTATCCTCTTCCACGCGTTCCCTGAGAAGGTCTTCCGGAAGCCAGTACTTCGACAGCACATAGATGTTATCATCATCTCTGACTTTGAATATCATCTTTGCCGCTGTGAGGTCGGTGGTCGCCGATAGGTCGACGCCTCCGATGCCGTATCTCGGCTTCAGCGTCAGGATATCGAACAGTGTTTCGTTGTTGATGTCCTCAAACGACAGCCACGCTTCGGTGCTTGTTTCTCTTATGCAAAAATCCTTACACAGTAAGTTTTTTACCAGCAAGGAATTTTCTTTCGCCTTATTTACTTTGCCCTTGAGGTTGGCGGTGTTTTTTATCGTGCCAAGCCCCGGATTTGCCTTTGCCCATGCCTCTTCATCCGTCCACTCTTCGCGGCTGTCAAGTTCGTAGATGACGGGAAGGAAAGTCTCGTCTTTATATCCCAGCTCCGACTCAAACCCGTTAATAATCATCACCGCTTCATCGTACAGAATATCGTAAATGGATTCCCGCACCGTTCCGGCGGTTGTTGTTATGAATATTAGGGGTTGTTCTCTTGAGGAAGTTCCGTCAACGATGACATCGTATAATTCCTTGGTTTTCCACGCGTGAATCTCATCCAGCAGTCCGCCGTGCACGTTGAGCCCGTCGAGCGTGTCCGAGTCGCTGCCGAGCGGCCGGAAATAACTGTCGTTATAGTCCGCTTCGAGTTCTGCAACCTTGGGCTTGATTCGTCTGAGAAGCGTCGGTGACTTTTTCACCATCTTTTTTGCTTCCAGCCAGATAATCTTCGCTTGGTCTTTTTTCGTTGCGCAGGCGTAAATTTCCGCACCGAGCTCCCCGTCTGCAATCTGCAGGTATAACCCAATCGCTGCGCTAAGAGTGGATTTTCCGTTTTTTCTTCCGACCACAAGCATTACCTGTCGATGCTTCCGTAGACCGGTGATTTTATGCACGATGCCAAAAGTCGCCGCGATGAGAGCCTTCTGCCAGAGCTCAAGCCGGAATCGCTTTCCGCCATAGCGTCCTTTACTGTGTCTGCAGTAGTTTTCGATGAACTCCAGCGCATGGTTCGCTTTTTTCGCACTGTATTCCCATTCGCTGTTCGGATCGTCCATAATTCGGACAAGCTCTTTATAAACCTTGTAAACCTTTAGGCTGACTACTCTGCCGTTTTGAATCTCGTCGAAATACTCCAGGATTGGATTGTAGGTCAGCTCATATCTCACTTTTCTCGCCCGTTCAGACATCACGAATCCCTCTCGCTCAAGAAGGCGTCGAATTCGTCCACCTCATCGTCTCGCTTTTCGTACTCTTCGGGTTTTGGAATCATGTCGGCTAGAGTCTTATATGCTGCGGTGTAATTTTTGAACATGGCATTGTAGGTTTCAACCGCAGGGCTCTTTTTTGTTCCGTATTGGTTCTCGCCGTTCTTGTATTCGACCACGCAGCCCTCTTCATTGATCTGGTCCTTGAGGTCTGCCATCGTGACCGTCATAAATGCCAAATTTTTGATTAACGGCTCCGCAAAATCAAGCATTTTTTTCGTGACTTCGTCGATTTGCTTTCCTTTTTCGTGCCAGTTTTTGCGTAAACGGGCTATCTCTTTCTTAATCCGTTTTTCTTTTTCTTTCTTCTGTAAGTCCGTCGTTTCTTCTTTCTTTTTCTCCATGTTATACCACACCCCCTCTCGCGCGCACGCCCTGTGTGTTATTTGAAGGTGGGCATTCGGTCAGGGATTTTGCCTTGTTTTCCCCGTTTACGGGGGGGTACGCGTTTCAGCTGTCCGAACGCGTCAAACGCCAATCCTGTGGCCGTTGCCTCCTCTTCCTCTCTATGATGCTCCTTGTTGTGACATGTCTGGCACAGACACTCTAAGTTATCCCAGTTCAATGTGATGTCTGGGTTGTTGATGTTATCCTCTGTGATGTATGTCTTGTGGTGAACGATGTTTCCCATTCCGTTTCGGTTCTCACATCGCTCACAGATATGCATCTTACTGTTTAGGAACGCCTGTCTTGTCTTTAGCCACGCCTGCGAGCTGTAGAAGTCTTTTGCGTATTCTTTTGCCATTACTTGCCGAACCTATTCTGCCTAAAGCACTCTTGCACCGCTTCGAACTTATCCCGCGTTACCTTGTCGCGGATGCAACCTTTGCTTCTGCAGCCTTTCTCGGTTTGAAGGCAGATGCACCTCGTTTCTCCGTTTTTGAACTTGATATATACTTTCAAGGTTTCTTTCGTTTCCATTCCATTACTCTCCGTAAACAAAAAGGCACCGCGTGCTTGCGATGCCTTTTTGTTCGATGTGCTTAAAGGAGTTTTAGATATTATGTCCTGAATAGATTATAGCACAGAAAAAGCGGGCAAAAGCGGTCAACTTTCTCTTCCGTACTGCCTAACGATTTTCCGCGCATGATCCGGAGATATGTAGTTCTCTTTCCCTACTCTTTCCCAGTCTTTGCCGTCAATGAACCGTGCCCGGAAGATGTCCCTTGTCTTTGCGTCTGGGATACCTTGGATGTACCGCTCTATTTCGACTATTTCTTCCTGCGCTTTTGCGATTCCGTCTTCGATTAGTTCTTGCAGCTCGATGATCCTGAGCGGAAGCGTAAAGTCCCTTTCGGAGATTCCTTGGATTTTTAGCGGTACCGCTCTGCCACTGCTGTACTGGTTGACGCTGTCGCCTACAATGTCACCCGAGACTCGCAGTTCCTCCTTTAGTTTTTCAAGCCTTTTTTCATTCTTTGCAATTTCCCTCTTCAAGTAGATGTAGTCGTTGAGCCTTTTCCTGTCCATTCCTTCTCCTTTCCGCATTAAAAGATTAACATCTCGTCGATGCCGAGCTGCTCTTCAAAATAGTCTGGCTTGAATTTTTCGCGCGTGCTTACAATTTTGCCATTTGGCCACTTCTTGAATTTGCGCGGTTTGTCGATTGCGACCTGTATGTACTCTTGGTGTTCAAGACCCGTTACCGGATGTTCGAATCGTCTCTTGCAGTCTTCTGGAATGTAGTATCCTTTGATGGGCGTCGGGTCTTCAATTAGTTCCTCGTAACTGGAATCGTGTTCGGTCGTTACTGGGTTTGCAAGTTTTCCGATGCGTGTATATCTCTTTTTGTGTATGGCGTCCGGACTGCGGAATGTTTTCGTGGTCTCTTTGATCAGATACTTTGCAAGCTTGCTATAGTTTCCGGTCTCGTCAAGTGGTGAGCTGTGGACGAAGCCTTTTTGCCAGCAATTCGCGATTAAGTCGATGTCGTTCGTGTTAACAACAATGTGATGATGCGGTCTTTTGTTTTCATATTCGGTTACGCAAATTGCTTTTAAGCTCTTGCCCTGCTTTTTCATGTGGTACTTTAACCTCTCAATGAAATTCTTGCGGTCTTTCTTCGCATCTTCAAGGCTCGGTATGTCTTTGTAGGTTAGCGTGATATGCATGTCTCTTTCGCAGAAGTTTGCATTGAGAAGTTTTGTGAGGTTCAGAACAGCAAGCCGGTCATTGTTCCTTTGAACCATCTCGGGTGTGACGTTCCTCTTCGGACCTCTTTTGCCCTTGTGGTCTCCGGATGTGACTCTGATCTCCGTTATGATGCTTTTCCCTGCCATGCAAATGTATTTTTTGACTTTCATCTTTTTCCTCTTGTTGTTAATACTCTAATCGAGTTTCAATGCGCCTTACGCGCATGGTGTTTCCTTTATATATATGTAAGTAATCTTGGCCGGCGGTCCCGGAGTCGAATCGGGATATTCCCTGCCGCCGATAGGTATGCCGCGGAGCTTGTCCGCGGCGGTGTGTTATAATAAGTAGAGTTTCTTTTCCTGCTGCAGTGCGTTGTGCAGCTTTATTTTTTTTTTGCGGCCGGCTTCTTTTCTTTCGGCCCGCTGGCGATCCCTGAGTGCTTTTCTTCCTGGGTTCTTTTTCATCTTTTTTCCTCCTGTTCTCAATGCATAGCGCATCATCATCTCGGTTTTGGTTTCTTCCACTATTGTTTGGACATACGCGAACGGAACCAGTATCGCCCGACCGTCTGCCTCTAAGGAAAGAGTTAGGTCTGGCTGTTCGCCCACAACTCGGATGGTTACGTCTGCAAAGTTAATTTTGTTTTCTTTAACTGTCATTCCGGGTGCCGCCATGATCTTTTCTATTTTCATCGTAATTCCTCCTGTAATGCCAGCAGCAGGTTCATAGCTTCCGGCCGTGTGAGCGTGACGCCCTTTCCCATTTTGGTGTGGTCTGCGTTCCAGCGCCGGATGTCGTACTTCGGTTCGGCTTCGTTCCAGCTGATCTCGTTCAGCTCCGTTGCCCAGCCGCCGCTTTCTTTTTTTGATGACGGCGATTCGCCGGATGATTTCGTATTTTATCTCGTTCATTTCTCCTCCCAGTCTATAGCTTGTCCGCAGTTCGGGCAGTATTTGTAGACCATTGCGATGGCAGTTCCGCATTCACAAGCACCGCTTTTGTATCTTGATATTCCAGAAATCGTTACGGAAACTGGCTTCTTCGGAATCTGCTTTTCTAGCGCTTCGATCGCTATGTTTATTTCGCAGGCAGCGCATTCCTCTGGTAACGGTTCGCCGCATTTCGGGCAATACTCTAGCAGGAATTTTGCCTTTGCCTCTTCGCATGTCATTCCTACTCGCGCTCCCTTTCGGGCGGCCAACTAAGCACCGCCGCGCCTTTGAAATTTGCTTCTGCCTCTTCCGCAGTTCTTCCGATTCCAGCTCCGTCTTCTATGGTTTTGACGATCGCAGCGTTTGACGTGAACTTTGCTTCTCGCAGGGCGTGTTCGTCAGCCATCCAAACATATTCATGAGGTTTGCACGGTAGTTCAATTAGCCTGCCTTGCTCCTCTAAATCTTCGTAGTGCCCGAGCTTTGTGAGGATTTTCTTGAAGTTCTCTAGCGAATATTCGTTTTGGTATACATCTATAGGGTCACATTTCACATAGCCACAGGGCGTGAACATGGTTAATCTTTCGCTCATCTCATCCTCCCTTTGCATAACGCATTGCCTGATACTGTCCGTAGGATAGGCCTAGCCTTCGAGCCTCTTCGTTCAGCTGCCAGATTTGGACTTTTCCATCGTCCTCTTTTCTTCTTTTCTTTTTTGCTCTTTCTGCAGATAACATTCTGTTTTTTTCCTTTCTTGCTACCGCGCGGCAGGGTTCGGAACAGAATCTTACATTTCGCCGGAATCCGACGAATTCTTTTCCGCAGATTTCGCAGTTTTTAAAAACGTCCATATTCCCTCCAGCATATTTGCAGCGTCGATTGCAATTTTATCAATATCGCAGTCTTCCCAGTATTTTTTTCCGTCTATGATTATATCTTCCTTGA
>JALERA010000027.1:0-26290 GCA_022764365.1 Bacillota bacterium | reverse complement strand
GCCTTCGAGAAGATACATGTAGTTGATATCCCGCTTGCAATTTTTCTCGATCGTTCTTGACGAGACATCTTTTCTTTCGTGATAGGCATAGAGCATGATCTTGAGCATGATTTCCGGAGACGCGTATTTTTCTGACGGCATTCTTTCATAGGTCGCATACAGAGCCGTCAGATCCATTTCCTCCACAAACTGACGGATGAGTCTCACACAATCATTTGCCGGTATACATGCATCCAATTCCATTGGAATTTTTAATTGATAATTGGTTTCATTCAGTGTATACTGTTTACGTAAAAGGTTGTTTTTGATCATACAATCATTTTACCATATCCTGCATGCTTTATGTGTGCAGGATTTTTTTGAACAAAAAAGACGGAGCAAAATTCCGTCTCATTTCATAGGCTGACCATGAAAGAAAGGGGGCTGTGCCCTAACGATTCCCGTTAATGCGACAGCCCCTTCCGCTTATAACTGTTATCTTCATTTCTTACCAGCTCCTGTTTCTTATTTCGCAAATCCGTTTTCAATCAGGAATTCTTCGAATTTCTGAAGAGCCTCCGGAACGCCTCTTCTGCCGTATCCCATTCTGAAATACTGCTCATCCATTTCATAAATATTTGCCGGAAGAAGAAGCACGCCCTTCTTATCCACTGCCATCTGACAGAAATCCTTAACCGGCATGTCGGTTAACAGTTTGTGGAAAGCAACCGGTCCGCATGTAATCGGCTTCTTTTCGAAGAGATAGTCGTATTTTTCAAAGAAAGCGTCTGCAAGTTTGATGTTTTCTTCTATTAATTTTACGCTTCTTTCAAGCAGTTCGTCGCTGTGCTTAAGCGCAACCTTTGTGAGATATTCGGACGGAGCCGCATCACAGATACTCATGTAATGTTTGAATTTTACAAGCTGGTTGAGAAGCTGTGTATCCTTTGCTGCGAGCCAGCCCACTCTGAGACCCGCAAGACCGTATGACTTTGACATAACACCGAGCGAAATTGCTTTGTCATAATGATCTGCAACCCAGTCTCTCTTCTCTCCGTCCATTTCAAGCCCCTTGTAAACTTCGTCCGAGAAAAGATAAATATCGTGTTTCTTACAGATTGCACAAAGCTTTTCGATTTCTGCGTTTGTGAAGGTGTATCCGGTCGGATTGTTCGGTGTGTTGATTGCGATAACCTTGGTATTCGGCTGAATCAGAGCTTCCAGTTCGTCGAAGTCAACAACCCATTTTTCTCCGTCATCCTTTACAAACCATTTCGAGAATGTGCAGTTTGGTACGGAATTTGCCACTTCATACGCAGACTGATAGTTCGGATACATCGCGATCATGTGATCTCCCGGATTGAGGATGACATTCATGTAGGCGAAGATGGCTTCCTGCGCACCGTGGAAAACGAGGATGTTTTCATCTTTCATGTTTTTGTAAAGTTTTGCGATTTCTTTTCTGAGCTCCGGATCACCCCATGTTTCCGTGTAACCGAGCCACTGTTTCAGATATCCTTCTTTTGCACCCGGCTCCATTGCCAGAAGGTCTTCGGTACTCATGGATTCGCAGTCTGACTGTGTCAGCAGATACGGTGCAGTAAATTCATACAATCCGAAATAGCATTCCAACTTAAAATCATTAATCTTCATAGTAATCACCTTTTCCTTTCAACTCTTGTTTCGTTCTTTAGAACTTTTTCACTTCTTGCTCTTATTTTAGTACCACTAAAAAGATTACGCAAGAACGCAAAAAAAAAATGACTTTGTAGCCTGAAAACTACCAAGTCATCTTTTTCTTATATATAAAAGATTTGTCGTTTCTTATCTGCCCCTGCGGCCGGCTCCGCTTCCGCGGCTCCTGCCTCCGCCTCCGTGTCCGCTTCCGAAAGAGGATCGGCTTCCGCCACCGAATGAGGAACGGCTGCTGCCGGATGACGAGCGCCTTGCTGCAGGCGGTCTGCTTCCTGACATAGGATTCCTGCGGCGTCCGGTGCTTGGCGGGATGAAAACAGTTCCGCCACTGCCCGATCTGCGATGCCCCGGGTATCCTCTTGAGCCGGAACCCCGGCTGAGCGAGCTGATAACCGCCAAAATTACGACGATAACGATAATGGCAACTAAAATTTTCACAAGAAAAACGATGATTCTTCCGTAATGAAACGAAAATTCAGGATCCACATTGTCGTAGCCGTAGCTGTCGCTCGAAGCGGAGCCGCCGTAATATTCATATACCGTGTCATACAATGCATCAAAGGTTTTGGCTACACCTGCACTGTAGTCTTCCGCTGCGAAATCTTCCTCTAAATTGTAGTAAAGAATGTCGTCGAGGTCACCGCTTGTGAGGACATTTTCGAGTCCCTTGCCCTGCATGCACCAGTAGTTTTCTTCACCGATTGCAAGCAAGAGCAGAACCCCGTTATTCTTGTCCTTATCACCGATTTCCCAGTCGTTGAAAAGCTTATAAGCATAATCCTCGATATCCATTCCGTCGAGGAAATCCGTTGTAATCACAACAATCTGTGCGCCGCAAAAATTCTCGAGGGTGCCGTTTTTTTCAATTATGTAGTCCTCTGTCTCCTTGTCGAGCACGTTTGCAAAGTCCGCCGCATAAAACGGATTCGGTGCGTCAGGAATGCTTGCAAATGCGCTTCCGCAGCCAAAGATTAATATCAGAACCGCAGTCAGCAAAACTGCCGTCAGTCTTTTTTTCATCTATTTCTGCCTTTCGTTTTGTATTTTGCGTCTATCGCGTGATTGCTGCCGTCTTTGCAGGGGTCAGTCCCGCAATTACGTTTGCCGGGAAATGCATCAGTATCTCATTATAGTCTGCAGCATATTTGTAATACGGATCATGACTGATCGTGTCGTTACGCGAATTGAAGTCCGCATAAAGCCGCTCGCGATATTTCTCATCATTACCGGAAAGCATCTCATCGCCCAGTGCCTGATAAAGCGCCGCCATCGCCGAGTCCATGCGGGAGTTTGCTGCAAACAAAGCGCGTATATCCCCCTCTGCCTGCGTGTACTCGTTGAGTGATGATGCTGCCGATTCCAATGCGCCGTCACCCTTCGGAAGATATTTCTTCGCAACCGTCTGCATATTTGTAAGAGAGCTTGCTCGCTCTGCCATGTCGTTTGCTACACAGATGCCGTCCCCATCCTCACCGAGGAAAAAAACATTCTCCGCCTTCTGATACTGTCCCGCAAGACCCTTATAGCCGCCGAGCAGAAAACCGCCGACAATCAAAACAATCATCAAAATGATGCAGACAGCCTTATTCTCCAATATTTTCATGCGTCTTATCCTCTGAATTCAAGCATCTTGTCTTTTAACTGGTTTTCGATATTCAGAAGTTCCACTTCCGCGGCTTTGCGTTTCTGTCTTCCTTCGTTCTGAATTCTTACAACTTCATCCAAAGTATCAATGAGCATCTGGTTTGTGTGCTTGAGCGTCTCGATATCGACAATTCCGCGTTCGGACTCCTCAGCAATGCCAATGGTTGTATCCTTAAGAAGATCTGCATTCTTTTTGAGCAGTTCATTTGTTGTATCCGATACTGCCTGCTGTGCCTTCATCGCCTGTTCGCTGTGTGCAAGGCCAAGAGCAAGAACCATCTGGCTCTTCCAAAGCGGAATCGTGTTGAGGATTGCAGTCTGGATTTTTTCGACCATCATAGTGTCGTTGTTCTGAATGAGTCTGATCTGCGGTCCCATCTGCAGGGAAACGGTTCTTGTCAAGTCAAGGTCATGCAGTTTCTTTTCGAATCTGTTTGCAAGGTTGGAAAGGTCATTTGCCGCCTGTGCGTCCTCCATTGCGCCGGTTTCCGCTGCTTTTGCTTTCATTGCCGGAATTGTAACGTTCTGCACTTCTTCAAGTTTTTTCTTGCCGGCTACGATATATAAAGAAAGCTGCTTGAAATTTGTCATGTTAGCCTTAAACATTTCGTCAAGCACTGCGATATCCTTTGTCAGCGTAATCTGATGTCCTTCAAGGATGTCCACAACCTTTTCGACATTCACTTCTACCTTGTCGTACTTTGCCTTGAGCTGTGCAATGCCCGTTCCCGCTTTTTTGAAAAGTCCAAGAAAACCTTTTTTCTGCTCATTCGGGTCAAATCCTTTGAGTTCCACAACCAGGTCGCTGAGTGTTTCGCCTACGCTTCCGAGATCTTTGGCTCTTACTTTTTCGAGCGCCATGTCGGAGAACTGCGTAATCTTCGCTTGTGCATCCGCGCCGTACTGCAGGATATGATTGGAATTGCTGATATCGATCTTTGCCGCAAAATCTTCAACTGCCTTCTTCTCTGCGTCGGTAAGCTGAATTTTATCTTCGATGTTTACTTCCTTGATTGTTTTCGGCTTTTCCGCTGCTTCTGCAAGCATCTGATCCATCGGTGTCACGTCTTCTCCCGGCAGAATCAGGACAGGCATTTCAGCTTCCTTCGTTTCTACAGCAGTTTCCATTGTTTTCATTTCGTCAGTCATTTTCATTTCCTCCATTTGTTTCTTTTAATATATCGTCAAAATTCATCTTATTCGTGCTTCCTGCATCCTTGCTCATAAGCTGCTTCATTACCGCAATGTCGGTTTCGATGCTCAGCTTGTCATCCTCGAACATGTCGTCCAGATACTGCTTGAGACTTGCATCCACTTTTTCAAGTCCGCTCTCGATGCTTGTCATCGTTGCGGCAATGTTTCCACCTTCGACGCCCTGCTTCGAAAGATTGATATAGTTACGAACCAGGTCGATAATCATAGGCACATAGTGCACCGCAACCTTTCGGATTTTGTTTCTGTCTTTTGGATTTTTCTCGAGATTATCAGCAAGCTTTTCGAGAGTGTCCGCCATGTTTCCTGCTATGACTGAAACTTTCGGGTTTTGAATCTGCGGCTTAAGTCTGCGAAGTTCATCCCGTCCTGCATCCAGGTTCTTTGAAAGTTCTTCCGCACGCTCGCGAATCGGGCTGACTTCCGGCATTGCCGCGAGCCTTTTCCTGCGTGCGGCAAGCATTGCAATGCAAGTAATTGCCGCAGCCGCAGCAGCCATCAGCAGCGCCCACATGCGATACATCGGTAAAATCATCGCCAGTATAAAAAACACGCCGCCGCATGTCAGATACGGGAGCCCTGCCGGCATCGGTTTTTTCATTTCTTTCTGTTCGTCCATCTTTCACTGTAATCCTTTCCCCACGCCTTGCGGCATTCTCTTTTTTCATTTTACTATATTTTGCTAAACAAGGCAAACTATAATTTCCCATCAAAAAAAACAGCAGCCGTAAAATGACCACTGTTTCGATATTATTTCTCTGTTTCCAAAATTTCAAAATCAATTTGACGCTCTGCAGGCCTTGCGTCCAGAACGCGGATCTGCACACGCTCGCCGAGCTGATATGGGCATCTTAAGTCGCGGGCAAATGCCATGCCTTCCACGGAATTCGGAAGCTCGACATAAACGCCGAAGTCGGTTACGCCGCTGACAATACCGTCGAATTCTTCCCCGATATGCTGCAGCATAAATTGGCATTTTTTAAGTTTGTCAACCTCGCGCTCCAGTTCCTGCGCCTGACGCTCGGTGCGTGAGGAAATGTCTGCCGCATTCAAGGCATCGGCTCTGTATTTCTCAAGTTTTCCTTCCGTCATTCTGCCGCTGATGGATTTCTTGATTACCCGATGAATGAACAAATCCGGATAGCGGCGGATCGGTGATGTGAAGTGACAATAATAGCGGAACGCCAGTCCGAAATGTCCGTCACACTCCGTGCTGTAATAGGCTTTTTTCATCGTCCGCAGCATGACGCGGTTCACAACCGCTTCATAAGGCTCATCCTCGATTTGGGCGATGATGTCTGCAAGCGTCTTCGGGTTGATATTGTCCGCACTGCCTTTCAGGTGGATGCCGAAATTCATCAGATAAGCCTTCAAATCCATCATTTTTTCGGGATCCGGCTTTTCATGAACACGGTACAGAAACGGGTACTGCATCCAGAAAAAATGCTCCGCCACGGTTTCGTTTGCCACAAGCATGAACTCTTCAATCATGCGGTTTGCAGTCCTTCGCTCTGCGGGACGAATTTCAACCGGGTTCTCATCCTCATCCAAAACAATCTCAGCTTCCGGAATGTCAAAGTCCAGACTCCCCTGCTGCTTGCGTTTATGCCGAAGGATTGCCGCAAGCTCGCCCATTTTCTTAAGGTCATCGTATAAAAACGCATATTTACAAATCAATTTTTCATCTTCATTTTCGAGCATGTCCGAAACATCGTCGTAGACCATCCGTGCTTTGGAACAAATGACAGATTCACGGATTTCGTGCGAAACCACATTTCCGTTCTTGTCGATTTCCATGAGGCAGGAAAGCGTCAGCCGGTCTTCGCCTTCGTTCAGACTGCACACACCGTTTGACAAAACCTTCGGCAGCATCGGAACCACGCGGTTAAGCAAGTACACGCTTGTCCCGCGCTTAAGCGCTTCCCTGTCCAGATACCCGTCTTCCTCCACAAAATGGCTCACATCGGCGATATGAACCCCCAAAAGGTAATTTTCGTCGGGCAGTATATCCACCGAAACAGCATCGTCAAGGTCTTTTGCCGTCGGCCCATCGATGGTAATTATGTTTTTATCTCTCAGGTCCATTCTGCCATCAAGAACCTCTGCGGTAATTTCTTCCTTTGAGCGGGCTTTTGCCTCCGCATTGCAGCGGCTCGGAAAGGTTTCCAAAAGCCTTGCCGCACGGATCATCGAAAGCACATCGCTTCCGGTCTGCCCGTTTCGCGCGATGATTTCGGTTATCTTTCCCTCGGCACTGTGAACTTTATCAGGGTACTGCGTAATCTTTGCCACCACTTTGTCGCCGTTCTGCGCGCCCCGGAAAAAGTCCTTTTTTATAAAAATGTCATCCTGCATTTTTTTGTCATCAGCCACAACAAAACCGAATTTTTTGTTTTTCTGAAAGGTTCCGACAACCTCAACCGTGTTTCTCTGCAGGATTTTGGTTACAATCCCCTCTTTGGAACGCGTCCAAAGATATGGAGGCAGTAAATCTGCCTCCACCAGGTCTCCGTTCATGGCTCCGAGCATATTGCTCCTGCCGATAAAGATATCGCCGCCCTCTTCCTGCCTTACGAAACCAAAACCCTTGGGATGTTTTTCAATGATTCCCGTTATGATTTCTCCGCTTCCGGCGGCATGTTTGTGAAATGTTTTCTTTTTTCTCATATTCCTATTTCAACAATCCGTGAGTTTTCGCTTCCTCGCGCAATTCGTCGCGGAAATCCGGATGTGCCAGTTCGATAAGGGCACGCGCTCTGTCGCCCATGCTGAGCGGTTTGAGGTTCACGCATCCGTATTCCGTTGCAACATATTGAACATCGCTGCGAGGCGTCGTTACCACCGAACCCGGCGCAAATGACGACACGATTTTGCTCACGCGCTTTCCATTTTTGATAAAACTTGATGTCATTGCGATAAAGGACTTCCCGCCTTCGGACCACTGAGCTCCGCGCACGAAGTCAAGCTGGCCGCCGGTACCGCTCTGCTGGTTCCAGGCAATGCATTCCGAAGCGCACTGCCCGTAAATATCAATCGACATCGTGCTGTTGATTGATACAAAACGTTTGTTTTGCGCCACAATCCTCGGATCATTGACAAAATCAAAAGGTGCACAGTACATGGTCGGGTTCTTGTCGAGGAACTTATAAAGCTTCTCGGTTCCAAGCGAGAACGAATACACGTTGAGTCCGTCCATGAATCCTTTGCATTTATTCGTTACGTTACCGTTTTCGATAAGGTCTATCATAGGCTGATTAAAAAGTTCGGTATGAATTCCCAAATCGTTTTTTGTCATCAGTCCGTAGCCGATTGCCGTTGAAACATTCCCCAGTCCGAGCTGGATGGTAGCTCCGTCCGGTACTTCGGCTATTATGTAGTCTGAAATTTTCTTTGCAACATCATCACTTTCCGGTGTGTCATACGGCATAATCGGTCTTTCGTATTCGACAATCCTATCAACTTCCGAAACATGGATTTTGTTCGATTTCCCCAGTACATACGGAACTTTCGGGTTTACTTCGGCGATTATCGTTCCGCCGATTTTCTTTGTCGTTTCTTTCAAAATTTCCTGACAGGAAACGCCCGAAGGTCCGAAAGACATATATCCTTCTTCGTCCGGTGCTGACACCTCAAAAAAGCAAACGTTCGGTTTTGCGTTCTGTGTCGCCCAGACAGGCGCCTGACTGAGGTGAAAAGACGTGTACCGGACGGGTTTACCGTGCCTGTACATTTTTCTTTCGTCAACACCTACAAAATAGGTGTTTATTGAGAACGGATTCTCTTCATATTCATCGTAGACAGCGCATGGCTCAAATGCCTGGCTGCTTTGTATTTCAACGCCTTCCAGCTCATCTTTTCTTTCCCAAAGTGCATCGAGAAGTCCGTATGCCACGCTCGATGCCGTTCCGGCATAAATGCGGTCGCCGGATTTCACACACTTGACTGCCTCTTTCTGTGTCGTTGTTTTTTCGTTATATTCCTTCTTCCAATCGTAGCTCATCCTTTGCCACCTCCTGCAAAAAGTATAGAACATATCAAATATAAAGTCAAGGTCTCCCCATTATTGTCCGCCTTTCTATGCGAAACAAAGAGAAGACCTTTTCCTCAATTAGTTTGTGGTGTTGTTTGTGCCGTTGTCAACATTGTCTGCACGATTGTTGTTGTTGATTCCGCTTCCGTCGGTCTTGTTGTTGCCCGTCAGGTCATCACCGATGTCGTCAACGCCTCTTTCGATTCCGTCACCGATGTCGTCGACACCTCTTTCAATGTCCTGAGACGCGCTTCCCTGGTTGCCGTCATTCAGCGGTTCATCGTTATTGGCACATCCCGTAAATATAAAAAGTGAAACGATCAGCAGCGCCGTTAAAATCACAGCCGTTCTCTTTTTCATAAACAAAACTCCTCTCTTCGTTATATTTCTATACGCAGTTAGTTTGTTTGTTTTTCAAAAAATTATGCAAAAAAAGAAGCGGTTACCCGCTCCTTTATCGCAAAGCCGCATCTCGCAGCTTCTTTTTTTAATTATTCTTCGTCAGCTTCTTCCGCTTCTTCTGCAGGGGCTTCAACAGTCTGCTTGATGCTGAGGCTGATTCTCTTTCTTTCCGTATCGATTTCAAGAATCTTAGCTTCGACAGTCTGTCCTAAAGTAAGTTCTTCTGCGATATCGTTTACTCTCTTGTGAGCAACTTCGGAAATATGTACCAGTCCGTCAAGACCCGGTTCCAATTCAACGAATGCGCCGTATTCCTTAATCTGTACAACCTTACCTGTTACAACCTGTCCAACCTGATATTTTTCTTCGATTACGGACCATGGTTCCGGTGTAGTCTGCTTAAGACCGAGGGAAATCTTGCCTTTTTCTTCGTTCATGGATAAGATCTTAACCTTAACTCTGTCGCCAATCTGAAGAACTTCCTGTGGGTGTTTCAGTTTTCCCCAGGAAATTTCGGAGATGTGAAGGAGTCCGTCGATTCCGCCGAGATCTACGAATGCGCCGTAATCTGTGAATCTCATTACAGTACCTTCAACAACATCACCTACATTGAGGCTGTTCCAAACAGCTTCAATCTGTTTCTTCTTTTCTTCATCTAAGATTACCTTGTGGGAGAATACGGTTCTGCCTCTCTTCAGGTCAACTCTTGTAACCTTTACCGGTAATTCTTTGCCGATGAACTCATCTGCGTTTTCAACATACTTGTCCGAAAGCTGGGAAAGCGGAATAAATCCTGAAACTTCCTTGTAAGCTGCGATAACTCCGCCGTTAACCTGTCTCAGAACCTTAACGGTAATCGTTGTCTTGTTTTCAAGGGCTTCATTGATTTCATTCCAGTGTTCGTTAACTTCCAGTTTCTTCTTGGAAAGTGTAATAACGCCTTCACCGTCATCCGTCTTAACTACTTTAGCCTGGATTTCATCGCCAGCCTTGAATAAGTCAGTTAACTTCTGGTCTCCTTCCAATGTTACTTCTTCTTTCGGAATAATTCCGTCTTTTTTACAACCCATGTCAACGATGATTCCATTTTCAGTAACCTGATGTACCGTTCCGTTAACAACTTCGTTGAGTCTTGGAAGTCTCATAGCTCCGTCTAAATCATATGCTTCGGTAGCAAGTAATTCTTCCATGCTCATTTCTTTTTTTTCACTCATGGTAGCAATAACCTCCTTAATTACGCATTCGGGTGTCGAGGCACCCGCCGCAATACCTATTTTATTACATTTTGCGATTTGGTGCAACGGTAAATCTTCGATTTTTTCAACAAAAAATGTTTTTTTGCACTTTTTTTCGGATATTTCGAACAATTTACCGGTATTTGAACTTTCCCTTCCTCCGATAATCAGCATTGCATCGCAAATTTCCGCAAGCTCCGCGCAGCTTTTTTGGCGAAGCGCGGTTGCATTGCATATCGTATTGTTCACTTCAACGTGTACATTATTTGTCTCAAATACACGGATAACGGCATCCAAAAGTTCCTTTTTTATCGTCGTCTGCGCCACCAAAAACAAAGGATTGAGGGCGTGATTTTCCAAAACTCTTTCGGCATCTTCCACGGAGTTTACCGTAATTGCGCTGTTATCGCACCATCCGTTGATTCCTTTCACTTCGGGGTGCATGCGGTCACCCACGATTACGACCTGCTTGCCTTCCCTGTGGGCCTTCTCCGCCAGCTGCTGTATTTTTTTGACAAAAGGACATGTCGCATCGATAATTTTGCAATTCCGTGCTCTCGCATTTTCAAAGAACTCTTTGGTCTCTCCGTGGGACCTTACGATGATTACATCCTCCGGCCTTACGCTTTCCAGACTGTCAAGGATCGAAACGCCCTTCTCCCTGAGTCCGTCCGTTACCGTCTTGTTGTGAATCAGCGGGCCCCATG
The DNA here is from genome assembly GCA_022764365.1 of Bacillota bacterium. GTDB lineage: Bacteria > Bacillota > Clostridia > Peptostreptococcales > Anaerovoracaceae > CAG-238. The sequence goes on along the minus strand of JALERA010000027.1, from coordinate 15,386 downwards.
TATATATTCTGCCGGGTGAACTGCTTTCGGCTTTCCTCCGTATTTCTTCCTCGGTTTTTTCGATTGCCTGTTTTACACCGAAACAAAACCCGGAATTCGCAGCCGTCAAAATCTCTCTCGCCATGTATTCTGCCTCATTTCTTATTTTTTTCCATACCTCTGCAGGCTTTCAAGATATTTTTTGAAGGCCGCTTCGGAACCGTTTTCGGTCGGTTTGTAGTACTTAACCCCCTCTTTATAGAGGTTGTCCGGAAGGTACTGCTGCTCCACATATCCACCGAATGCATGCGGATACTTGTAGCCTTGTCCGTAACCCAAATCATTTGCCCCCTTGTAATGCGAATCTTTCAGATGCGGCGGGACATCATCGATTTTTCGTGTCTTTATGTCGTGCATCGCAGCCTCCAGTGCCATGCACGAAGCATTTGATTTCGGTGCGGATGCCAGCAGGACAACGGCCTGTGCCATGTTAATCGCTGCCTCCGGAAGCCCGACCATATCCGCTGCCTGAACGCATGCGGTCACGATTGAAATAGCGGACGGATATGCCATCCCCACATCCTCGCTCGCCATCACGAGAAGTCTCCTTCCGATCATTCTTATGTCGGCACCGCCGTCCAGAAGTCTTGCAAGATAATGCACGGCGGCATCCGGGTCGCTTCCGCGCACGGATTTTTGAAGTGCGCTGAGCAAATTGTAGCGATCGTCCGCTTTGTCGTAAAACCCTACCTTCCGCTGCATGGCTTCCGACACAATCCGGCTGTCGATTGTCTGTCCATCCGAAAGGTTGTCCACAATAAATCCGATTGTGTCAAGTGCCACTCTTGCGTCTCCGTTTGCCATTTCCGCCAGAATACGAATCGCCTCCGGCTCGCATTTGATGTTAAGGTTTCCGAATCCGCGCTCCTTATCTTCCAGTGCGCGTCTGATTATCGTAACGAGGTTGTCCGCCGTCAGACGCCTGAATTCATATATGTTGCGAACACGGCTTATCACCGCGTTATTTATCGAAAAATACGGATTCTCCGTGGTGCTTCCTATAAATTTGATGACACCCTCTTCAAGTGCTTTAAGAAGGCTGTCCTGCTGCAATTTGTTCCAGCGGTGAACCTCGTCCACATAAACATAGGTCGTGCGCTTCTCAAGCCCGTAAAAAGAGAGTTTGGCCCTCTCAATCAATTCCTTGAGTTCCTTCGTCCCGGTAACGGAAGCATTGAGTTCATGAAAGTCACCGTCCATTTCACATGCGATTATTCTGGCAAGCGTTGTTTTGCCGGTCCCTGACGGACCAAAGAAAATCGCAGAGTCAAAAGTCTTGTTTTTGATGGAATTGTAAAACAGGGAGCCTTCGTACATGAAATGCTCCTGTCCGACAAAATTCTCAAGTGTGTCCGGTCTCATTCGTGTTGAAAGAGGTATCATCTTGCGTTCTCCTTATCAAATTTATCCTGCGGATGTTATAAAAACATCTTCAACATCCTTGTCCTTGCTTTCCTGCAAGGCTTTTAAGGCGGCTTCTTTATCATCGAGCATCGGGCTGATTACCTTAAAGACATCATCAATTTCAACGATTTTGGTTTCGATTCCTTTCAGCCGAAGCGCTTCTGCCAGCTTCTCGGCAGCATCCTTAGTGGAAAAAGCCCCGAATTGAAGAGCATACCCTTCTTCCGGCATCTGATTCTGTCCGGTTTCCAAAGATGCTTTCTGTTCCGTCTGCTCTGCGTCCGTTTTTTTGCTCTTGTCATCCTTCTGTTCCAGTTTCACAGGGCTCTCATCAGCATTATAACCTATAATGGGTCCGATTACAAATCGTGCCGTCAGAAACCCCAAAACAACCGCCAGCAATATTATACCAACAAACATCCCCATTTTCATCCTTGAATTTTCAGATTTTGTTTTTCTTTTTCTGATTTTTCTGCGCATTTTGCCACCGGTCATACTCGCACCTCCAAATATTCTAATACATTATATTAAAAAAAGGCGTTATCATTCGCCTTATTTTATCCCGCAGACGCGTATTTCGCATTTCAGTCTCTCTATAAATCCTATTATGCGCTCGCTTTTCAAACTGCCGCTTTCAACAAGATTTCGCAAAGTGTCAAGGTAGAGCATGCCGTCCGGAGTCGTGAATTTTCGCATACAGCCTATGAAACAGCTTAAGGACTTCTCGGCTCTGCACTTTTCCTTCGCCGGTATGTAAGCAAGTTTGTAATTTTCGAATTTCTCGTCGGTATATACCGTATCGGGCGACAGAATATATTCTTCCGGGAAGAAAAGATTGTTCTTCAGTTTTTCACTCATTGCGATAACGCCCTCGATTACGGAAAGAACCTGCACCGCACTGAGGATTCCCACATCACTTACCTTTTTGTATCCGTCGGTGTGATAGATACCCTTTGTTATTTTCTTGCTTTTTATTATGGAAAGCGGCAAAATCTCATTGCATATGCCGGCGGTAAGTCTTTCCGCCTTGCTTTCGTAAAGAAGCGGTTTGTTTTTCAAATTTATGTACACTCTGCTCATTGTCCTTCCTTTCCTCCTCCGCATACAAGGCACGGAGTATATCCCTTGGCCTTTGCATCCTCTTTTTCCATTTCGATTTTATACTCCTGCTCCCCGTACTTTTGTTTCGCATATCTGCACGAGGCAGCATGAAATCTTATCCCATATCTCGGAAAAACCACGACCGGAACCGATTCGCCGTTTTTTTGAAATTCGGCGACGGCAAGCGGCTTTGCGTTTTCCAGTTTCCCCGTAAACGCCCGCGCCAAAATCTTCTGGGTAAAGACGATATTACCGTTAATTCCGATTGGATTTGCAACGGTAAAGTTTGATTTTGTCTGCAGCCCTATCAGATCATCCACACCCTGCTTTGTATACCTGTACCGAAATCCGGTGACGGTGAAGCTTCTGAGTTTCGGATTGTCCGATGCAACGGCTTTCTGCACCGCAATGCCATGCGAAACTTCCCCCGTTTCTGCAATATATGCGGACGAGCATATTTTATGCATCTGTTTTGCACTCGAAAATCCTATGTTTTCACATATGGCAATGATATTGATGATAAGGGCAATCGCCGTAATGCAAAGTATGAGCACCGGCATGCTGAGCGCGGCCTCGACAAGATAGCTTCCTCTTTTAGTATTTCTCATTAAATTCATGTCTTTTCCCGTTTATGTTGACAGAATATCGCAGCCCGATGAAGTAATCGCTGATCAAAAAATATTCACAGTACAGGTACTTCATGTTAATCTGCATCAAATCCAGCATGCGTAATTTTTTGGTTTCTCTCGGAAGGGATGCCACGAAAATCTTAAGGTAATCCTCGTATGTTTTTCCTTCGAGCTTGCGCGGAACTACATAATCAGACGGTTCACCGTTGCTTTCGCTGCCCGATACGGGTTTTCCGTCCGTATCACATCCGTATTCGGCGGACAGAAGATTTTCCAGCGAGACAGCCCAGTTCTCGTCTTTTTTAATCAAAGGCACCGTTTTGCCCGCATACAAAAGTTTGAGATCATTTCGCGCTTCCATAAATGCCCAGCCTTCCATTATCAGAGCCTGCGTAAGAAGCGGTGCCTCCGGCATGATTAATTCGGCAGCAGCCAGCGCCGCATTCCTCTTTTCGCTGCAGGAATACAAATAAGTCAGGTTGAGCGCATTTCGCAGCAAGGTCAGCTGATTTTTTACCTTTTGTTTTGCGACCGAATCGTCGAGTCTGCCTGTCAGTATGTACTCAATTTCGTTTCTGAAGTAGGTTTCCCCCAGATTTCGGTCGTTCATGCAGTCCTTGAAAAAGCGAAAAATATAAATGTTCTCGGCGCTGTCGTTCAGCAAATCTCCAATGGATTTAGATTCCTTGATTTTCTCGACGAGTGCCGATACTCCGACACCTCCGCCTTTTCCTCCTGACGGAAGGGTTTTGATAATCCTTTGGTTCTTTATGTATCGTTTTGACAAAGCCCCATCGGAGCTGCTCTCTTCCGTGTTTTTCCCGGCGGAATTCTTTATCGGCATGGGTTTCGCATCATAGGCAGCCGCATCTTTTATCTGCTCGAAAAAATTATCCGACCTTGCAAGTTCATATTCGTCAAGATTGCATTCGCAGGATTCAAAAGAAATATATTTCTTATCTCTGCACGAGTACAACGCGTAATTGTTAAGTTTTTCTTCAACCTGAAGTTTGTTGCCGCTATAGGCAAAAATACCATATCTGTCTTTTAAATTACGATCATACTCTGCCAAAATGCTTCTTCCCCATAGCGGTCCGAAATTTTCAACGGTTGCGGAAATTGCATTTTCGCCCGCCGCATGAACGGCTGCCGCTGCAAGTATCATCATGGAAGAAAACAGAATCGATGCCAATATCGCATAGGAGCCTTTTTTATTCATCACTTTGCTTTTTCGTTTCATGGGCAATCCTGTCATAGACTCTGATTCCGACGGTTTCAGAGACTTTATATATTTCTTTTCTTTCCTCTTCATGCTTCTTTATCTGTGTCTGCAAATCCGAATAATAGGTCATCATCAAAGCAATCAATGCCGAAATCACAAGCATTGTAAGTGGCATTATCAAAGATGCTTCTATAAAACGCATGGCATGCTCCTAGAATTTCGAACTGCTCAGAGAAGCGAATGTATTATTTACAAAATCCGTAATCTGATCCTTGAATATGAGCCCGATGGTTACAGCGATTGCCACGAGAATTGCCACCTGAATCATTTCCATTCCTTTTTTGTTCCACATTTTCATCTTCTTACCTCCTTGTATTTTATATTTGTAGCATTGCCGGTGCTGCCGTTATCATGATAAGCGCCATAAGCAGAATGCCGAGCGGAAAGCTCATCTTGCTTTCCGAAAGCCTGATTTTGCTTAGTGCTGTGCGTTTTCGTTCTTCCCATAAAGTCTCGCTTTGTTCGGCGAGTTTTTCCCACAGGTTGCTTCCTCTGTTCAAATTTTCCGACATAATTGCTGCGACGCGTGCAAGTTCCTTTACATTCGATGTGCGGGCAAATTTGCAGAAGGCCGCAATGACATTTTCCCCGTTATGCTGCGACGCAACATATATGTTATAGATCTGATCGGTAAAATAATTCTGTCTTTTCGCATCAAGTTTTCCGTAACTTACCGCAATCTTGCAAAAAGCATCCGTAAGTATGGCTCCGCTGTGCATGAAAAGCAAAAGCTGATTAATAAACCCCGGGAGTGTCATTATGATTTCATTGCGGTTCTTTTCCATTTGCTTTTTTATCTTAGATTTCAATTTTATTTATCCTTTCTGTCATCAACAGCGACACTGCCATAAGCCCGACTGCGATTGTGGTGATTATCAGTCCCTGTGTGCTTTCTGTCATCGGTTTGATGTAATCCGGAGCCGTAAGTCTGATCATCAGCACTATCAAAAACGGGGATGCGCCGACAATCCGTCCCTCGAAAATCTTTTGCGCAAGCTGACTCTTAAGTTCGTTTTCCAGTTCGATCTTATCGCCAATTGTCCGAACGGCCTCTTCAATCGCGTGATTGAGATTCGCACCGCTGGCTTTGCAGTTTTCGTATACCCTTGCAAAATCTTCCGCATCCGAAAGTCCGCTTCGTCGTGCAAAATCGTAAAGTACCTCCGTATCGGTTTCGTTGCCGTTTGAAAGCATGGCGGTCATGTGAGCAAGCTCAATCATTATGTAATCACTTTTTTCGTATGAGCTCCCACAAAAAACCTTTGCCTCCGCAAGTGCGTCGGCCATGTTCCTCCCCGATGACACCGACGCCGATATGGAATACAGCAAGTCCTTAAACTGCAGCAAAAGTTCCTGTTGATGCTTTCGCACAACTCCCTCCTTGTATCGCGGCATAGCCATAAGAAGCAGTGCCGCAGTAACCGCACTGACCGCAAAGCTGTCGTAGAATAAAATTCCCACGGCAAGCCCGGCGGTAATTATACTTAGAAAGAATATTGCTTTTTCTTTACCACGGAGCGGTAATTCCGTATAGTTTATCACTGTATTTGTCATCCTCTTTTCTTGGTTTTTCGATTCCGTAACCCGTTCTTGCTAATTTACCCTTAATATTTATTTTCATAAGCGGGTTCAGTGTGAACTCACCGCCGCTGTAGCCCAGCAGCTCTGTTATTTCGGTTACCCGGCGTCTGCCGTCTTTCTGCCTTGTAATATGCACCATGATATTGATTCCTTCGGCAATTTGCTCGCGTATGGCATCGACACTGATTGGCATTGCCGCAAGATACAGGGATTCCAACCTTTTGAGCATCCCTTCCACCGAATTTGCGTGTCCGGTGGAAAGGCTGCCGTCATGTCCGGTGTTCATTGCCTGTAGCATATCTACGACTTCGCTCCCTCTGACCTCACCGACGATAATTCGATTCGGCCTCATTCTGAGGCTGGACTTTATCAAATCCGACATGCTGACGCGGCCTTCTCCCTTCGCATTGCTGTTTCTGCACTCCAGATGGACGATGTTTTCTATGTATCCCATCTTAAGTTCGGCAGAGTCCTCAATGATAATCACGCGTTCGTCTCTGGGCACAGCTTCGGCGAGTGCGTTAAGAAGCGTAGTTTTTCCGGATGATGTGCCACCGCTCACAAAAATATTGTATCCGCAGCACACCAGATGTTTCAGCAGCTCAGCGCCTTCCTCGCTTATTGTACCGTTTCGCACCAAATCATCCATTCGCATATAGTCTTCAGAAAATTTTCTTATTGTTAAAATCGGCCCGTTCAGTGCGATATTCTTGTATACGCCGTTTACTCTCGAGCCGTCCGGAAGTCTCGCATCGACAATCGGACTTCTCTCATTTATTTCCCGGTGAACTTCTCCGGCTATGTTTCGCATGACCTCTTCCAGTTCTTCAGTAGAGTCAAAACCGTATTTATACTTTTCGATTTTGCCGCTGCGCTCCACGAAGATGTCCGTCGGTCCGTTTACCATAATCTCACTGACATCTGCATCATCAAGCAGCGGCTGCAAAATTCCAAGTTTTCGCCTTGTCTTGTAAAAAATTCTTCGGATCACCGATTCGATGTCATCATAGGAGAAAAAATTGCTTTTCTCGTCATCGAATATGGTTTGGATGATCATCCGCATCGCTCCGAAATCATCAACTTCCTTTTCGCTTCCGAGCTTTTCCCTGACGGCTTTCATCTTCTCGTCGGCAAAGGCCCGTGCTCTCATGCTCATATCCATTCTTCACAAACCTTTCTCATATTCCTTGCATAGTCCCCGTCCATTGCGATTTCGATTCCGTTTTCTGTCCGCACGAAGCTCGCACGATCTTCCGGAATTTTAATGCAGCCGTCTTCACATCCGGCGGATATGCTGCGATTGATGATTTCAATAAGATCAGCGCCGCTCTTTATGCTTAAATCATCTGCCGGACAGAGCCCGGTTCTAAAGTCTTTCTCATTCTGCACGAAGTATGTTTTGTCAAACTCTATGTCGGTAAAAGGCTCCGGCATATCAACAAGTATCATATCGTACGAGTTGATTTCGCACAGCTTCTTCAATATCGGCTCCGGTCTGTCGGGCTTGTCCAGATAGCGGAGTCCGTATCGGTCAACTCCGACATAGCTTTCAAGACTATATACGGCATCGTTTTGGATAAGATGCGGAAGTTCCCTTGACGGTCTTGATGCTTTGCTTATGTAAGATACATACAGTTTCCATAACTCTGAGCCTCCGGCATTCAGGTACAATACTTTCTTATCACTGTTCATGGATAGATATCTTCCTACGGTTATGGCAGCGGCTGAAACGCCGCTGCCTCCCATCAAGGAGCAAAACGCCAAAACGTTTGTTTTTCTGTCCTTTTTCTGTGCAAAAGAAATGTGTTCGTTTTTCTCCCATGTCCTGATCAGCGCATGAAGAATATCCGTTACCGTGGCATATCTGCTCAGGAGCTGTCCTTCCCTTTCGTACTCATCATAATATTGCAGTCTCCATTTGCCCTCCAAAATGAGCACCTTCGGATGATACTGCTCGAAATCGTCTCGGTCGGTAATTACAATGTCATATTCCTCTATGTCGTGATCCACGCAGCGAATTTTGTATTCCAGCTCCGTTATTTCAAGGCGGGCGGATACGTCAGCAAGTCCTCTTGCAATGTCCTGTGTCTGCTGTTTATTTTTTAAATACAGTCCGGTTTTAATCGTTTTCATTTTTTTACATTTATTCCTTTCGCTTACATTTTAACGCGCATGGAATAATTTGTCAATATCAAATTACAAATTTTTACTTTAATTTTTTTCCTTTATCAAACTTCTCAGTTTTTCCAATGCTTCGGAGAGGCTTCCAATGCTGTCAATCAGCCCCATCTGAACCGCATCCTCGCCGAAAAGCAAAGTCCCGACATCATTTGCCATATTGCTTGTACAGTTCATTTTTTCCTCGATCTTCTCCCGTGCCGCATGGGAATGTGCTGCGATAAAATCCACAACCCTCTCCTGCGTTTTCTTCATATATTCAAATGTAGGCTCCGCAGTGATGAGTGTGCCGCTGGTTCGAATCGGGTGAAGCGTCATCGTTGCCGACCTTGCCACAAAAGAATAATCGGCAGACACCGCAAGCGGGATACCGATGCTGTGACCGCCTCCGATCACGAGGGAAACCGTCGGTTTGGAGATGCCCGCAACCAGCTCCGAAAGCGCAAGTCCGGCTTCCACATCGCCACCTACCGTGTTCAATACAAGCAAAAGTCCCTTAATTTCCGGATTTTCCTGAACAGCAATCAGCTCCGGTATCAAATGCTCATATTTGGTGGTTTTGTTATCCTGCGGCAGGACCGAATGCCCCTCTATGCTTCCGATAATGTTGATATATTGGATTTCGCTCTTAAAATTGCTTCCCGTTCCCAGAAGCCCGAGTTCTTTTATGAGATCCGCAGCCTCCCCGGCAGTCTGCTCCTTGCTTTCGGACCTGTCCTTTTCTTTTTCATCGCTCATATTTCATAACCTTCTTTCGTAAAATTTATTATGTCTAGTATTGACCCGAGGAGGAAAAAATATGCTTTTGAGCGAAATCGGAGATAAAGAGATTGTTGATATTTCAAAGGGAAGCATGCATGGCAGACTTTGGGACGCCGAAATACTTTTCGACGAAAAAACAGGCAAAATTCATTCGCTGTCCGTCCCTGATTTTCAAAGTTCGCACGGAAGGTTCAAAGAAGATTTGCAGCTTCCGTGGTCATCGATTATAATAGTGGGAGAAGACATGATAATTTTCAAATCTCATTGATATTACCGAGGAAAAAAGAATGATTGCTTTCAGAAAAAATAAAACAGCCGCCTTTCTGTCAGTCCTGCTGACTGTCATCCTTGCGGTGACAGGATGCGGCTCGGATGATCCTGCGGCTTCGAATTTTGAACCCGAAAAAGAAACGATATTTCTTGAAACTGCGTCCGGACAATATTGCATGGCAGAAGCCGTTTATCCCGGTGAGCTTGATTCTCCCATGCCTCTTGTCGCAATCGGCCACGGCTTCAAAGGCACGCTTAACAGCGGTGGTGCTTCGGAACTTGCCGCCAGACTTGCACGCGCAGGAATCGCAACCGTGCGCATGGATTTCAATCCAAGAGTAAGACCCGAAAAGAGCGCGGACAAAACCGGCATGTACGATCTCAACAGCATGAAAAGGGCGATGCTGGATGCCATTGAATATATGTGTAAGAATCACAACATTGACACTGCGCGCATCGGGCTTTATGCACGCAGCATGGGCGGACGTGTCGTTATGACGATGGCGAACGAAAGTTACGGCGGTTTTGATTATAAGGCACTTGCGATGGTCGCCCCAGCAGGAAATGAAACGGCAATGATTCACTATGCAGGCGGCCGGAAGAAGTGGGACGAAATGAAGCAGAAGGCTCACTTGGAAGGCTATGTCGAGTATCAAGGGCTGAAACTTACCGAGGACTGGTTCAAAGAATTCGAGGAATACAACCCCTGCGATTACGGCTCTAAATTCGGAGATAAGCCCGTGCTTGTCATCTGCAATACCCTCGACTATGTCGTAACCGAGTACACCAGCCTCGAATGCGCGCACGCATATAAAAACAGCCGTGTAATCACGGTCACGACCGAAAATCACCACGGCTACGAGATGAGCTATAAAGAATCCGACCTCAAGGACTATCTGATGGGTGAAATCGTTGATTTTTTCAAAAAAGAATTATAACACTGCAAAGGCTCCGACATTAAGCGTCAGAGCCTTTTTCTCCGTTTGTATATGCGTTGATGAATTTCGCCTTTCGTTTTGAATACATAATCATCTGGCTTGAGTAAATACCTCGGTATCCCGACATCATGTAGCTGATGCAGCAGGCAACGGCAAAATACAGCATACCCTCGGCTCCGAAAAGTTCAATCGACAAGAATACCGATGAAATCGGGCAGTTCGTAACCCCACAGAAAACGCTGACAAGACCGACTGCCGCACCGAATCCCGCCGGCAGACCTATGAGCGGCGCTATTACGCATCCGAGGGCTGCCCCGACGAAAAACGACGGAACGATTTCTCCGCCCTTAAATCCAGCCGCAAGCGTCACCGATGTGAACACGAGCTTAAGCAGAAATGCAAGCGGCTCTGCCTTTCCCTCTTCAATCGCTGCCGTAATCACTCCCATGCCGACGCCGTTGTAGTCGTTCGTACCGCAAAGGTATGTCAGCGCAATGACTATGCCTGCGCCCGCAAGCGTGCGCAGCCAGGCGTTTGGAAGAAATTTTTTCATTTGGCTCTCTGCGCCGTGCATCATCACGCAGAAAAGAATGGATACGAGTGCGCACAAAATCCCGAGGAATCCGACCTGAAAGAAAGTGAGTGCAGAAGCCTCGGGAACTTCAACGGCAAAGCGAACCGGCTGCACGCCCAGCGCTCCCGCCAGAAAATATGCCGAAAGCGACGCAATCAGGCACGGAACAAGTGCCACATGATATAAAATCCCGATGCTGATTACCATAACAGCGAATACCGCCGCCGCAAGCGGCGTTCCGAACAGCGCTGAAAAGAACGCCGCCATTCCCGCCAAAGTTGCAATTCTTAAATCACTGTCATCCAAATGCAGTCCGCGTCCGATCCACTGGCCGATTGTACCACCCATTTGAAGAGCCGCACCTTCTCTTCCCGCACTTCCGCCGCAAAGCTGCGTCAGCACGGTTCCGAAAAAAATCGCCGGTATGAGTAAGACAGAGAGCCTTTTTCCTTTGTGCACCGCCCGAATTACATGGTTGGTGTTCAGTCCTTCGGTTTTCGTCATTTTGTAGAAGCCTACAATCAGAAGTCCGGCAATCGGAAGCAGCCACAGCAGCCACGGGTGCGCACCGCGCATTTCTTCCGCCATCTCGATGCTGTGGTGAAAGATTGCACCGATGAGTCCGCCTGCACCGCCGATCAGCGAGGCAATCACCAGCCATTTTAAAAATGTTTCAATGTAAAGTCTCCAATCGTTAATCGTGGAGGTGAATGTTTTTCTGAATTCTTTTTGCTGCAATTTCATAAACCTCTTCATCTTCGCGTGCACCGATAATAATAATCAGTACTTTCTCATTTTCTCTTTTCAATGTATATACGATGTGAAGGCCTGCCCCGCGAAGCTTTACCTTCAAGAATCCAGCCAAGCTTGCATTGCCTTTGTTCCCAAGCCACTGCCCATATCCCCCCTCTGTTTTCGGGAGTGGGTTTGTACTGAGTTTTGCAAGTGCTTTCCTAACCAATTTTCTTTGGCTTCCATCCAGTTTCTGCATATCTGAAACTGCTTCCGGAAGATAACTCAGTTCATAGCTCATTCGAACTCTACCTCTTCAAAATCTTTCACATCTTCAGGTGAAAATCCAAATTGATCATCAAACTCTTCAGAAGTTACAACCTTTTCTTCGCTGTAACCTTTCATACGTTCCGCGGCGAGAGTAAGAAGTTTCGCATCGTTTACTTGATCAATCAGTTTGATGTAGTCTTCCGGTGAAATTAAAACACATTCCGGTACATTGTTTTTCATCACGACTTTAATTCCGCTCCGCTTTACTTCATCAAATATTTTCCCCGCTATGCCTTTATTAAAAGATGAAATCGGCACCACATTTTCCATCATTTCTCTAACAAAATTCATAAATGCACCTCTCCCTTATATATCTACTATCAGTATATTACAAAACAGTATTTTTATCAATATATTTAATGATATTTTTACTTACATGTATATTTTAAATCTTTTCCTCGACTTTCGCCCTTTCATGCACTATAATATATGTAGCACAGCAATACGCATGAACGGAGGTTTTACAATGATTTTCTTTAGAAGTGACTACAGCCTTGGCGGACATCCGAAAATTATGGAAGCGCTGATGGCTGCTAATATGGAACATACTGACGGGTACGGCGATGACCGTTTCTCATACGAAACAGCAGACATGATTCGTGAAATGATCGGACAGCCGGATGCACAGGTTCACTTTATGACAGGCGGCACCCCTACCAACACCATCACAATCGCTGCGGCGCTAAGACCGTATGAAGGCGTTATTTCTGCAGATGCAGGACATATTTTTGTGCATGAAACGGGTTCCGTAGAAGCGACCGGACACAGAGTTTTCGCAGTTCCGACCGCGGACGGCAAGCTCCGCCCTGCCGACATTGAAAAGGTTCTGCTTCACCATGAAGACGAGCACACCGTAATTCCGAAGATGGTATACATCACCCACCCAACTGAAAACGGCGGTCTGTATACGAAGGCTGAATTCAAAGCCCTTAGCGACTGCTGCAAGAAGCACGGGCTTTTGTTCTACATGGACGGTGCGCGTTTAGGCACAGCGCTCACATGGCCGACGAACGACCTCAGCCTCAAAGAGATTGCCGAGATGACAGACGCATTCTACATCGGCGGAACCAAAGTCGGCGCACTCTTCGGCGAAGCTTTGGTAGTCATGAACGATGCAATCAACGACCACTTCAGATACATGGTAAAAAGAGCCTGCGCTCTCTTTGCGAAGGGCAAATTGATTTCCATTCAGATGCGTGCGCTTTTGGAGGGCGGTGAAGATTCCCTCTACTATCAGATTGGACGCCATGAAAACGAACTTGCCATCAAGCTAGCAGAAGGCGTGACCGCAGCGGGCTACAAGCTCTGGCTCCCGCATCAGACCAATCAGGTATTCGTAATCATGTCAAACGAGAAAATTGCAGAACTCGAAAAAGACTTCTTCTTCTACACATGGTGCCCTTACGACGAAAACAATTCCGTTATCCGTCTTGTTATCGGCTGGGGCTCCACCGAAGATGATGTAAATGCGCTGCTCGCGGCAATTTAAAAGTTCTCGAGTTCGAAGCTGATTTAAGTTAAAATAAAAGTTGGATTTTTTGAGGATGGTCTCAAAAGTCCAACTTTTTTCTTTTCGGATCAAAATTAATTACCGCAGACAGTTTCATTATAAGCTTTTCTATTTCCCAAATTTCTTTTTACAATTTGAAATCGTATCCATGCTGTAAGAATCTTCCCATTCCGTCAGTACGAAACCGTTTGTGGCGTTTATGAAAGATTCGGAAGCTTTTATTTTTACTCCGTCATTACCAAAGGCCTGCCCTCCTCCTGCGGCAAGGCTGCCGAAAGTCTCAGGGCCTATTCCGATATAGGTGTAGTCACAGGCAGCACCAAATACATAGGTTTTCTTCGCCTTAGGCTCGGTCAGTCCTTCCTTCGTGTATCCGGCAACCGGATTATCAGTGGCCGGTTCTATTCCCAGAATTTTGACATTTTCAAAATCCGTGACGATGAAAGAATTGTTTCCCCATTCATGAAAGCTGTTCATCCAGTCTTTGAAAAGAATCTTGGCAATTTCCCCGGTGTTCTTTCCCTGCACCTGTTCTTTTTCGATGCGCGGCTGATAGTCATTGCTCCAGATTACGCAGTTCAGACCCGCAATGGTTTCTTCATAAGTTCCTGCGTTTTCTACATGCAGATCATAGTCAAAATACACGGTATCTTCCGGTATTTCAGCAAAGTTACCGCTTTCGTCCTTTTCAACATGACTATATTGCTCCATCTGAATCAGCCCGGTTTCTCCTGTATTGTTCCCAAGGCGCAGCTCATAAACAATATGCGTATTTGCCGTTTTGCATTGTTCGACAAGATCCGGATTGTCTGCATCTTCCGCGCTTGGAGCATAGAGCTCCGCTTTCAGAATTTTATAGTAATTCAAATATCCGTTTTGCAAATCCGATTCCAGACCGCTTTCTAAGTTTTTCTCTGCAACTGCAAGGATTTTGCTGTCCTCACCCTGACAGCCGCAAAGAAATGCGATTATAAGTAAAATTAGGATATTCAGAGAAAATTTTTTTATCGTATTCATCATCAAGAACTCCTTTCTTTCAAAACAATATGTCTATGAGTCATCTGGTTTTCAACTTAACGGCTGTCTTTATCTTTCTTGCATCCGGCAAAGCATGCCATCCAAAGAATTACAAATGGAACCGAAAAAATAATTGCGGTCAAACTGCTCGAAATCTCACTGCCGATCAGTTTGATTCCCCATTCAAACGGCGCAGTCAAGAATCCAAATAAAAACAATCCGATAGGGAGTCGTAAGTCACTTGAACTGCATACCGCAAAAAAGGTTAATGAGATTGCGATGGTCACTGCAGCACTTGTGATCAGCAGCACGCTCCTTTTTTCTCCGAAACATCCGATTTTGTAAAGAACCGCTGCAACCGCAGTAATTTCTATGATCCCTATAAGCGCTATTCCCATCGTCATATTCCCTGCAAATGTTAAAAAAATCCTAAGGAAATCAAAGCTACACCACAGTGCGATCAGGGCGATCAAATATATCCATACTTGTTTTCGTTTCATTTTAGTCTCCTTAGCTTCATATCCTAAACATTTACAGTTTGCCTGTCATCATCCGTAATTATTTCCACCTGCTCAATTTCAATCGGTGATTTTACCGCAAAGAGTTTCCAGCAGAATGGTTCGATATCAAATAAGTATTCTGCATTGTCATAACAGTTCATCACAAGTTTACTGCCTTCTAAGCAAATGCTGATATCTGCATCCTTCTTACTATTCCTGTTGCAATAATAAATCCAGTATACATCATCGATCTTATGAACCATAAGACCCTCTTTTCCTGCCCATTCGCTTTTATAGATTTCCCGAATTTCTTTTTTGACTTCATCCGAAACCTTGAGGTCGCCGATCACATCAGGTTTTACCGAGGTATCGGTATCGCCTTTGACAGTTCCCTCGGTGATTAGATCATGCAGAATATATCTGCAATCCCACCTTGGTACCATGCCGCCGTTTATACCGTAAAGATTGCTCGCATCTTTAAGATAATCTTCCCCGGCAGAGCTCTTTGAAAAATCGTCGTAAAAAAGGATGTCATATGT
>JALERA010000008.1:0-5364 GCA_022764365.1 Bacillota bacterium | reverse complement strand
GGGAGTAGTTTATAATATATGGTATTCAGCAGTTCGGTGTTTTTTATGGCATTCTTGCCGATAACCTTGCTTCTGTACTTTCTGATTCCGGAGCGGTTTCTGAAGGTGCGGAACCTGTGGCTTTTGATCGCCAGCTTGATTTTTTACGGCTGGGGCGAGCCGAAATATATAGCGGTGATGGCCTTTTCCATCCTCTTCAACTACGCAATGGGGCGGCTTGTCGGAAAATCCAAGCCGCTTCTGATTCTGTGCATCGCAGGAAACCTTGCGATTCTCGGATTTTTCAAATACACGGATTTTGTGATTGAGACGGTGAACGGAGTCTTCGGCGGGGAACTTGGCCTTTTAAACATCGCCCTGCCGATTGGGATTTCGTTTTACACGTTTCAGACGATGTCCTATATCATAGATGTCTACCGGGGAAAAGTTCCGCCACAGCGTGATTTTATCGCTTTTGCGGCCTATGTGACGCTGTTTCCGCAGCTTATCGCAGGGCCGATCGTGCGTTATGCGGATGTTGCCGAGATGCTTGTCGGCAGAAAGACCAACCTCGAGCAGATTGCGGAGGGCGTGCGCCGGTTCATCGTCGGATTCGGCAAGAAGGTTCTGCTTGCCAATCAGGTATATGTGATTTGGAACGAAATCACTCTCATGCCGGTTTCGGAGATCAGCACCGCCACGGCCTGGCTCGGCGCGGTGGCTTTCACCTTCCAGATATATTTTGACTTTTCGGGGTATTCCGACATGGCAATCGGCCTTGGCAAAATCTTCGGATTTGATTATCTCGAAAACTTCAACTATCCGTACATTTCACGCAGCATCACGGAGTTTTGGAGACGCTGGCACATGTCGCTCAGCTCCTGGTTCAAGGAGTATGTGTACATTCCGCTCGGCGGAAACCGCAAAGGCCTTGCGCGGCAGATTCTGAACATCGCCGTTGTGTGGGCGCTGACCGGGCTCTGGCACGGCGCAAGCTGGAATTTCGTGGCGTGGGGCATGTACTTCGGGGTGATTCTCATCCTCGAAAAACTGTGGATTCTCAAGTGGCTCGACAAATGCCCGGCACTTGTCGGTCATCTTTACAGCTTGATTCTGATTGTGCTCGGCTGGGTCATCTTCGCACTTACGGATTTCGGGCAGATGCGTGAATATCTGCAGGTGATGTTCGGCGGAGCCTCCGCCTTTATCGATGGAGATTTCAAGTACCTTGCATGGAGCAGAATCTGGGTGCTGATTGCCTGCGCCATCGGCTCAACGCCGCTTGTGAAGCTCGTGTGCGGAAGAATTGCAGCCGGTCTTTCGGGCACTAGGAACGGGGAAGTCATCCTCGGCGTGCTCGAAACCGTCGTGCTTTTGGGTATTTTGGCACTTTCCATTGCATTTTTGGTGAGCGGATCGTACAATCCGTTCCTGTATTTTAGATTTTAGGGGGGATGAGAGATGAAAAAGAACAAAAGAAGCCTGATTCTCATACTTTCCTCCGCCGCTTTTCTGCTTTTTCTCTGTGTGGGGACGCTTCTTACGCCGGATACGGAGTTTTCGGAGAACGAAAACCGCTATCTGCAGAAGAGGCCGGTTTTTACGGCTGCGAATGTGCTGAGCGGGCGTTTTGAGGAGCAAAGCGAAAAATACCTCAGTGACCAGATTATCGGACGGAACCTGTGGGTCAAGACCATGGCGATGACGGAAGCAGGGCTGGGTGTCAGTGACATCAACGGCGTGTACCTCTGCACCGGCGGCCGGGTGGTAAAGCGCGTGACCGGGACGGATTTTGATAAGTCGCAGTATACCCAAAACCTCACGCGGACGCAGCAGCTGAAGGAGACTTGCGAAGCAAACGGTACGGAGTTCAAGGCGATGCTCGTGCCGACCGCTGCATATGTCTATCAGGATGCTCTGCCGGATAATGCGATGCGCTTCGACGAGGACGAAGCCTTTGAAGAGGCACGCTCGATTCTCGGAAACAGTCTGATTGACCTTCGTGAAACGATGAGCAAAGCCGCAAAAGGCGGGCAGGATGTGTTTTTTCGGACGGACCATCACTGGACCGGGTACGGTGCTTTCCTCGGCTATCACGGCTTTCTTGAGGCTTCCGGTGCATCGGAAAACGACATGACCTATGAGAGCGAAAAGCCTGTCGTGCTTTCGGACAGCTTTTACGGCACGCTGTATTCCAAGGTGCTGCTCGACACGCTGCGCCCCGACACGGTGGAAACCCCGGCGGCTGCGTTTGCCAGGGAGTGCAAGGTGACTTTCACCGGCAAGACCTACGACTCACTGTACTTCAAGGAATATCTCGAGAAAAAAGACAAATACGCCGTCTACTTCGGCGGCAACTACGATAAGGTGGACATCGAAACCTGCCGAGAAACCCGGTGCGGTGTCAAGGACAAAATCCTGATTATAAAGGATTCATTTGCAAATTCGTTTGTGCCTTATCTCATGGACGACTACGACAAGATAACGATGGTAGACACCCGCTATTACCGCGGAAACATCGAAGAACTGGCGGCGGACTACGACAGTGTGCTGCTGCTTTACGGCATCGACAACTTCGCAGGCGAGAAACTGAATTTTTCGCGCGCAGGCCTCTGATAACGGCGGGCGCACCGCTGCCGGGTGGAAACCGCGTTTGTGTAGCACGCAGCTTCCCGAGCGGAAAAAGTGTTTGTGTAGCACGCAGCTTACCGAGCGAAAAATAGCATTTACACGAAGATTGCCCCTATAGAGGGGTGTTTCGTGTATCCCGAGGCTTTCAGAAGAGAAAAAGACGACGATGTAAAAAAAACAACAAAAAGTCACACCGCCAAAACGTTGAAATTTCAACACCCCAAAATATGACATTTTTGTAAAACGCAAAACCGTGATACAAATCCGGCGTGAAACGGGCTCAAAAAGGTGCAAAATCGGCAAAAATACACGAAAAGGGGGTCTTTTTTTGGCACTTGGTGGGAATTGCCTAATTTTTCCAAATGCAAGGCTGCGCCAGCCATGCCAGCAAGAGCAGACGCACGGCCGCGCGACATGCCGGCTGTCCCGGTGCCCCAAGCCAAAGCCCGATCCGAGCGGCGCGCCATCAGAATTTATTTTTGCCATGAAAAAAGCCTCGCATCAATGAAGATACGGGGCTTTAACTATGGTGGTTGGTGGTGAACTTATGCTATGCAAGTGTGCAGCTTCAGAGCCGACTGACCGATACGTTCGCTCAGGACACGATCGATGAGCATGTGGATGTCCTTGTCTTCCGGCTCGGCTAAATCAACTCCCGCCTCAAAGTCCTTCTTGATGAGGTTAAGGCCTGCAACGATGAGTTCAAGGTCTCTGGAAGTGATAATACCCATTGCTTTATAGTCATTTGCCTTCTTAGTGATACCGGCAATATCTTCTGATAATAACTTTTCGTTTAACATGATTTTGTCCCTCCTTCATATATGTATAAATATTAACTTAAATGCATATAAATTTGAATCATGGACTTATTATAGTACCATGTTTTCCAAAAATCAAGAGGTTTTTGTGAAAAAATATAAATTTTTTTAATAAAAATACGAAAAAAGTGTGCGCAACAGGAAGCGTGTATGCATAAAAGAGAATTTTATACATGAAAATATGCATTGAAATGCAGTACCGCAACCAACGGTTGACAAATTTCCAAGAGGACTTTCTTGATTGCAACCCCAGAGAATGGTATATTTTAGGTACAAAAGGGCAAGGAGGAAACAGAAATGATTTTAGCAGATAAAATAACAGAACTCAGAAAGAAGGCAGGCTGGTCGCAGGAAGAACTCGCCGCACAGCTTGGCGTGAGCCGCCAGTCGGTATCCAAATGGGAGGGTGCGCAGTCGGTTCCCGACATGGAAAAAATCCTGCAGCTGAGCAATCTTTTCGGCGTGAGCACGGACTACTTATTAAAAGATGAAATAACGCAGCCGGAAACCAAAACGGCATCCTCGATAACCGCGCAGACCGCCGCAGATTACGGTGAAACAAAACCGCTCCGCCGCGTCAGCATGGAGGAGGCTTCGGAATATATAAGATTAAGGAAGAAATCCGCACTGATAATCGCCGTCGCGACATTCCTGTGCATCCTTTCACCGGCAGTGCTGATCATGCTCGGTGCACTCAGCGAAAAACCGGGCTTCGCGCTCGACGAAAATGCCGCCGCGGGCCTAGGCCTCTGCGTGCTTCTCGTGCTGGTTGCAATCGGCGTTGCAATTTTCATTTCAACCGCATCCAAAGTCAAGGAATATGAATTTCTCGAAAAAGAGCCTTTCGAGACGGCATACGGCGTTACCGGCATGGTGAGAAGAAGACTTGCCGAGTATAAAGATGAATATACGCGCCTGAATATTATCGGCACGGTGCTTTGCATCCTGTCCGTCGTGCCGCTCTTCATCTGTGTCTGCCTGAATGTCAGCGACACCATGTATGCGGCTGCGGTATGTCTGATCCTGCTCCTGGTCGGCATCGGCTGCTTTGCATTCGTTTACGGCGGAACCTACAACGGCGCCCTGATGAAGCTGCTGGAAGAGGGCGATTTCACCCGTGAAAACAAGCGCAGATCCAAGGTTATGGGCAATGTGACCGTAATCTACTGGCTCACGGTGACAGCCGTGTTCCTGTTCTACACATTCGGGCCATCCGGCAACGGACACCCGCAGTACAGCTGGATTGTCTGGGCCATCGGCGGCGTTCTGTACGGAGCCCTCGTGGCAGCCGTGAAGCTGTTTCGGCGGTAAAGAAATTAAAATGCAGCAAAAAACATATACGGAGGTATCTTTATTACATCCGGCGTTTCTGCCAGATTTTTTGGATGTATAATGTAGGAGCTGCTAATCCGATTACGATAAACATCACGGAATACATCCAATGACGAGGTGGAATAGTTTTTTGAGGATTTTACTTCAATTGGAATTTCTCGGCCGGCTCATTTTCATTAAATGCAAGGCTGACAAGCAAGCCTGTGTCGCCAAGATAGCATTTGACAGAAGACTCGTTCTTGTTTAACGCAAATCCGACATTTGGGTCATTGCATTTGTAGCAAAGATTGCAAAGCATGGAATCATCAAGCCAGAAAAGGGGCTCACCATATTTGGCGGAGGTTGGATTCGTGTCAATACTGCTCA
The DNA here is from genome assembly GCA_022764365.1 of Bacillota bacterium. Taxonomy (GTDB): domain Bacteria; phylum Bacillota; class Clostridia; order Peptostreptococcales; family Anaerovoracaceae; genus CAG-238. Next base: position 238 of record JALERA010000008.1, on the reverse strand, counting down.
GTACGATTTTTTTCTCGTGAGCCGACAGATTTTTCCGTATCGGCAGCCGCAAAATCACGCCCCCCGTTTTTCTACGCCAGTACTGCCCGCGGCATACCGCCGACAAGAATATATTCTTTAAAAAGCCGCATGGCTTTGTTGTGCATACTCTTTTCCAACGGCTCACGGTTTTGATAACATTTGCAAATGTATTCAAGCAGGAGTTCTTCACCCAGAAACAATGCAAACTCTTCGAAAT
>JALERA010000117.1:0-5753 GCA_022764365.1 Bacillota bacterium | reverse complement strand
AACATATCCGTTTGTCGGGTGGATGCAGCCATCCTCATCTTCTGCGAGAAGTCCCCAGCTGATGAGCTGATTCTTCGTCAAATCCTTTACCGTAGCCTTCTGCGCTTCGGTCTTAGCATTCGCAATTGCGACCTGCTTCATCTGCCTGCAGAGCCCTTGTATTTCTTCTTCTGTAACAGTCAGATCTCTTCGGATTACGCAATCGTAGGAACGGCTCTCATCCTCATAATACATTTCTTTTGCCAGTTCTCTGCCCGCAGGCCTTGAAGTTCCGGCTACACGAATATAGGTTCCTTCCGTGATTCCCTTTGACTTGATATAATACGGTCTTTGTTTGCCGGGGCTGATTTCCACCACGATGATTGTCTTCTCTTCAACCGTCTGCAGGTACACATCGGGAATGACCATAGGCTCACAGCTATCGGAAATGGCAGAAGTAATTGCGTCCATTTCTGCGAAAACATCGTCCTTTGGAATGCCGACCACATCTCTCGTCTTATCATCAATACCAAAGATAATTTTCCCGCCCTCTCCATTAGAAAAAGCGATTACCGTTTTCATGTATTTCAAACTGTCCTTCGGTCGTTCAATCTTGTACTCTATGTTCTTTGATTCTCCTGCAAACAGCTCTCCACTATCATGCTCAGTCTTTGATTCTCTGTAATAGAAATCCCTCGTATCTTCCCGCACTATGGACGCCGGGTAATAAAAATTCTTCTCAACCATATTCCGCAGCGCATTTTCCACGACACTGTTCAGACTCATGTTATTGTTCAAACCATACAATGCGGCCTCCCGGTGAAGGTTCTCAGAAACCCTTACATTAAAAGTCCCTTTATACGCCTTCTCCGGCTCTGTTCCCGCCTCACTGCAGTCCGCAAGGTAGTCGTCCACCGCTTCATGAAAGTTATGAATTAAACTGCGTACATCTTCCCCTTCGTATGATATGTTCTTTCTGATTCCCAAAACATTCCCGAAAAAACATTCTTTCGCTTCCGAAAACTCTACAGAGCCGACATAATCTCTATATTTCATTGTGTTTTTCATCCGATTCCCCTCCGATGTATCGTTATTTCTCTCCGGCTGTTCTGTCCTGATAAAATTATATCACCCGCAAAGAAAAATTGCAACTATAAATAGTTGCATTCAGCATTCCGTAAAAACCCTTTCCATCGGTCTATCCCATGCATCTGCCGGAACCTTCTCCGTCTTCTGGCACTCAAAGGCTGCCGCAGCAATCCGGGCATTGACGCATAAAGGCAGAAAGCGGTCGTAGTATCCGGCTCCCATTCCCATGCGGTTACCCTCATCATCAAACACCGTGCAAGGGCAAATCACCAGGTCAATCTTCTCGGGCAGAATCAGTTCCGATTTTTCACGGACAGGTTCAAGGATGCCATAGTGCCCCTTTTCCCATGCCTCATCAGAGCTTGGATGAAGAGCAATCATTTCGGTTTTCGATGTGCATAAAGGATATACGGCGGTTTTCCCGTATTCCTGCATGAGCTCTTCCAAGCGCTGCAGCCGCACTTCACCACGGACGGCTTTGTAAATCATGATGACCTGCGCCTTGCGGAAAACATCCCATTCTGCAATCTTCTCACAAATAATAGCGGAGCGTCTGTTTCTTTCTTCTTTATCCATTGCATCTCTGGCAGCGATTCCGCGACGGTGTATTTCCTGCCTCCTCTCCATCCGAAACGGCATTCTCACATAATCCGAATTCGCATAGAGGTCATGTCCGCAGACAAGATTATATAGGTCTCCCGCCAAAATGTCTTTTTCCAGCGTTTCTTTAATCTCAGGATACAGTTCCGCTTCCTTGTTTATGTTCGTCAGAATCGGAAGCTTGCAGCTTTCCGACTTCTTGATTTCTTTCAGATATTGACTTCCTTTCTCGTCAAAAGCCAGCACACGGATATAGTTCCGTGCGTTTTTTACATCCTCGCGCTTTACACCAAGCAGTGCCATCGCAAGCAGCCGCGTGATTCGCGTTCTCGTGTAGCGTTTGGATTTTAGGTCCTCAATCAGCTCGTCCATGTTTTTCCAATAGCGCACGTTTGCCTTCATTTTATTTCCGAGTCCCTCTTCCGCTCCGAAAATTCGGTTCAGTTCCTCATTTGAGCTGAGCAGAATTTTTTCGCGCAGCAGTGGAAACAGCTTGTCCTCATCCGTAAACCCTGCCGAATCCTCTGTGAGTATTTCCCGGGTAATGCCGGAAACAAAGCGGGAAATATCCTCCCCGCCGGCGAGCAGCTTCCGTATTCCCGTTGCAGAAGCCTTGTCACCATTTGCGGTAAGCTCGTGGTATCCGCTTCCCTGACGCTTAACTGCAATTGGCTGTGCGGATTTCATAAAGCGCAGATATTCCAATGCCAGCAGGTTATTCGGCGCACTTAAAACTTCCGAAGCTTCCTCCCCAAGCAGTGCGGTGACTGCCTCGTGGCGGGCCTTCGGATAAGTCAATCCTTTTTTCACACCCTGTTTAACAGCTCCTTCAAGTTCCGAGCGATGCGCCTCTGTTTCCCGGGAAATTTCCTGCAGAAGAGCGATATTTCCCGACTCGCTCCCGAAAGAAATGAAATCACAGCCCAGATTCTCCAGAATCTCCACACCTCCGCGCGCGAAATACCCTGCGTTATTGCACGCAAAGAGAACCGGCATTTCCACAACCAGATTTATACCGTTTCTGACTGCAATTTCCGCACGCGTCCACTTATCAAGAAGCGCGGGTTCGCCTCGCTGCGTGAAATTGCCGCTAATCACCGCGATGTTTACTTCTGCTCCCGTTTCCTTTAGTGAACGCTGCAAATGATATTGATGTCCGTTATGAAACGGATTGTACTCGGCAATGATTCCGACACTTCTCATTTTTCCCTCCCGTGCTTTGCTGCTAAAATCCGCATTTTGCTCCTATTATTATAACACAGCCCAAGAAAGAATAACAGAAATAATTCCGGCCAGAAGGCCATGCGTGAACTTGATTTTCAGAATGCTTCCCGCACTTATTCCGCTTCCCGAAGTCATGGAGATCGACTGCCCCACTACCGAAAGGCCTCCGAAGGAAACGATAAAGGAAATGAGTGCGGTTTTAAGGCTCAGGTTGATGTCGCAGAGGCTGATCATGTTCGAGCCTGCGGTCATCTCAAGCAAGCCTTTCAGAAGTGACGAAACGGTTTCATTGTTTATCATTTCGAACAGCCCGGCAGCCTCAAGAAGATCGATTGCAATCATGAAGAGGATTAAATATGCAAGAATTACTGCCATCGCTTTGAACCCTGCGGAAATTGCCGCCGTGAAATTTTCCAGCGGGGCAGCCTGCCGGTTTGCGGAACTCACGCTGCGATTACGCATTTCATCCGTGCCGATTCGATTGCCGGATCCTTTCCTTTTGTGGTTTTTCGGTTTCCTGTAAAGCAGTCCGTTTACCGCCGCACCCATGTAATGTGCCGCGGCTGCCACGCCCGCCGCCTTGTAACTTCCCAGAAAAGCGCCAATCGTGCCGATAATGAAAGCAGGCCCCGTAATAAGGCTGTAGCTCAGAACCTCTTCTGCCTCCTCACGGTTCAGTCTGCCGCCCGATACAAGGTCTGATACAACCTTTGCACCGACAGGGTATCCGGACAAAAACGCAATGATAACCGGATACACCCGTTTGGGCAGCATTTCGGGGTTTCCCGTCCGTTTTATGAAATCCGCAAAGATAAAAAACGGCAGCAAAATCGGCACGATGGAATTTGCCCATATAATAATTGCGGTTTTGGAGCCGGATTCGGTTATATCCGGAAAAATCACCATCGCCGCAGCAAAAAACACGGCTGTCGCAAGTATGAAATTGGTACTGAATTTATTCTTATCCATGTAACCAATCTATGCGCAAGCCGTGAAATTATCACCATGTTAGAATAAGCCGCCGAAAAGACCGCCGTTTCCGTTATTATCGTTGTTGCAGAACAATAAGTATATTACCACGATCAGAATGATCAGCCAGATTCCGCTGCTGCTATTCCCGTCATTGCAAGGACACGGTGGTTTCGGCGGCGGGCAGCACGGGTCACACGGAGGACAGCACGGCTCCGGCGGCGGGCAAGGCGGCGGACAGCATTTTTGTTTTCTTTCAAATTGTTCTCCCATAAGAAAAACCTCCATACTATTTTTTATCATAATATGCAGGTTCTGCCTAAAACGCTAATTGTCCGCGCTGTTTTCCGTTTCTTCTTCCTCTTCGCCCATCGCAATCATATCCCCAAGGGATACAATGTACTCATCAAGCGGATAGTTCATGCACTCGGAAAAATCGTATTCATATTTGTTTGTATTTCCGTCGATACCCTCAACACGGGAAGTCACAATCGCATCTCTCAGCGGCATCCTCGTTTCTTCCATCGTCCCAAGATTCGTGCAATATGCCTCGCTGTCAATGCAATACCAGCGCCGGAATCTTTCAAGCTCTTCGATTAGCTTTGCTTCCAGATTCTCATCGTCACTGCAGTTTCTGCACATTCCCACGAGGGCTCTTCTGACGTTTTCGAATATGGTAAAGACCTCTGTCTGGCTTCCCGGAACGAATCCGGATATTTCCTCAAAATAATTGTCGCAAAGCTGTGCAAGCACATCCTTATCCACTCCGTTAAAAAGCTCCGCAACATCCGTATAATCAAGTTCCTCTTCGCATTCCAGATAATCCGCCAGGTTTTCGAAATATTCAAATTCCTCCGGGCTTTCGATATCAAGAAGCGCATATAATTCTCTTTTGTTCAAAACGCATCTCCTTTATAAATCAAGATTTTTAAATTTCAGAATGAGATCCGACTTCTCGGTCTCCAATATTTTTTGTATCATATTTACGAAATTTTCCGAAAGGTCACTCGCATAGAAGACATTCTCCCGATCATTTTCCTCTGCAAGAAGGTCCTCGTTTTCGAGAATCTGCTTGATTCTTGCGATAATTTCGTACGACGGATTGACAATTTTGAGCGAAGGATAAAGGCGCATGATGTTTTTTCGGATAATCGGATAATGCGTGCAGCCTAAAACCAGCGTGTCGATTTTGTTTTCGCTGAGAAAATCGTCAAGATAATACTTAATCGTAAGATCCATGATTTCATTGTCGATGATGCCTTCTTCGATCAACGGAACAAATGCAGGCGCCGCCTTGCTGAAAACATGAAGGTTCGGGTTCAGTTTCTTAATTTCACGGTTATAGTCGTCGCTGGCAATCGTAACCTTGGTTGCGATAACTCCGATTCGGTTGTCTTCATCACAGGTTCTCGCAATCTTTCCCGCCGCCGGATTGATGATTCCGACAATCGGAATATCCGGGAAACGCTTCTGCAGATCGTAAAGGCAGGTCGCGGTAATCGTATTGCAGGCAATCACCATCATTTTCACGTCTTTTGTATATAAAAAATCAGCAATCTGATTCGCATAATGCTTGATCGTGCTTACGGCTTTCGATCCGTACGGCGTTCTTGCGGTATCCCCGAAGTAAATCACATGCTCGTTTGGTATCTGCGAAAAAAGATTCGGAATGCATGTAAGGCCGCCCAGCCCCGAGTCAAAAAAACCTATTGCTCTGTTGTCCATTTAGGGTTATATTCCTTTCCGTTTTATGGTATACTATTTAATTATAGTATTATACACCAAAAATAATTCTTTCGCTATATAAGGAGGACAAAAATGTCTGATAAATTATGTCAGCAGCGCAGTGAAATTGATCAAAAGTTTAAATGGGACATCGAGGCGATGTACCC
>JALERA010000103.1:0-61613 GCA_022764365.1 Bacillota bacterium | reverse complement strand
CCAAGGTTTAAGGTCGTTGTGGTCTTTCCCACCCCGCCCTTCTGATTTACAATTGCAATAACTTTCGTTTTCTTCATTTTCAACCTCCTCGCAAATCGTGATTAACCTCTGCTGTATAATAGTGATTCATTGTCACCGGTGCGTTATATAACGCCGTCAGCAGATACTGATGAATGTTATGTATCTTTCCGGAACACTCTTTAAGGCATCCCATGACATAAAGAATGTGTTCCGAGTTAAGTCTTAGGAACCTTTCCCGTACAACCTCGGTGGGTATCTCGCTTCCGCCTACCCTGACAAAAGGTTCATTTAAGCACACTGCATCCGACATCAATTCAACCAGCTCGTCCACTTCTTCTGTTGCAGCCGGTGATTCTTCAGCCAGAGTTTCGTAGCTGATATTCTTTTTTATCTGATTTTTAAACAAATTCCTTTCCATCATCATCTTATCGGCATCCGCCTTTTTCCCTGATTGATTTGATTGGTAATTGTTTTTATCAGTTATTTCTTTTTCAGTATTTATTTCTTCTTTATTTATTTGTGCAGGGGTTTCCGTACACGGTCTCTCCGTTAACGGAATCACCGTATCCGGTTTTACCGTGTCTGGTTTTACCGTGTACGGCTTTTCCGGACACGGTAATTCCTGCTCTGGTGAATTATCCCGAGGCTGTTCGTAAATTACGTATTCCACCTTTCCCAGGCGGCCGTTACTGCATCTTGTCTGCTCCCGGAAAAGATATCCGTATTTCTCCAGCTCTTTTAACGGAGTGGCAATACCGTCAGGGCTTTCCTTGCATATTGATGCCAGCCCCCTTATGCTGTAGTCCCAGCCATCAGGCAAACTTAGAATCAGAGAAAGCAGGCCCTTTGCCTTAAGGGACAGTCTTCTGTCTCTGAGATGGGAGTTGCTCATGGTTGTGTAATTCTTGTTTTTTTCAATTCTAAATACAGCCATCCTTTTTCCTCCGTCGTTGTATTTCAAAACGATTCCGTTCTTCTGCAATAAAAAAACAGTTGCCTGGGGAGTACCCTTGTAACTGTTCCAAATATCGCATATCACAGAATCATTATATATATCGTCGTCACTAAATGATTGCTCTTTCTCCTTTTTCTGTCTCCTTTTTAAACGCCACACAGCCGTCGTTGGCGGACGCCATCGCAACACCCTCCATCAGCTCGCGCACCGGATGCGTTTCGCCGACCTCCATGTACATCTGACTGCCGCCCATGGAAGCGGCGCGTTCCGAAATCGTAACTTCATCGTCAAGGGTGATTTTGCCGTTTTCCACGGACTCCATCACGAGCAGCATCGTCATAACCTTCGTTACGGACGCAAGCGGCAGCTCCTTATGTGCATCCTGCTGAAACAGTACCTCTCCGCTCTCCGCGTCAATCAGAACCGCGCCCTTTGCTTCGACGCTGAAGGCTGCCTGCGGCCCTTTATCGCGGCTCGGCACATCGTTTACGGTTTCGACTTCAATCGGCTCCTGCTTCGGCAGCTTTTCTCCTAATCGTGAAAGTCCGACGAATCCGCAGAGAATCAGGCTTACCCCCACAAGACTCGATACTATCTTTTTCCACATAAAAAAGCCTCACCCTTTCACCTTTAGTGGTAAAGTATATGAGGCTTTTGCTTTAAATATAACTTTTAGTTTATTCAGCAGTTGGGCCGATCCGTGCCCTGCCGTTCTTATGCTTGTCCAAATAAAACAGATAGTCTAAAAACTTTTTGTTTTCACTTTCTATGTCCTCCTGCGTTACGCCGCGGGCAAGGAACAGTTCTTCATGCAGCACCCACGAGTCCGTACTGAAGAAGCCCGATTCTTTTTCGATGGTAAGCGTAATCTCATTTGAATCGCACTGTACAGAATATAACCGCTCACTTTTGGAATTTTCCAAGATAAGGAACGAAATCGGCGAAAAGCCAACTCCTTCCGGACAGTCTGCTTCACAACTTTCCCTGAAAAATTGCAGTTCCAGACCCTCAACAGTTCTTTCCCGATAATCAAAATTCTCGTCCAGATACTGCTCTAAGAGATTGTAATTATACGATTTGGGCTCCACTTTTCCTCTGTATCTTCTAAGCAGCTCCTGATTCAGCTCCGCTTCCGGATTTTCATGCAAAATACCGATTACCGGTTTTCCCATTTTCATCTCCAATTCTCGAAATAATTTTTATCGATGGTCTTTTTTGTCCGGGCATTATGTCAGTACCCCGTGTTTATATGTCTTTTATTTCGTCCGGCATCAGCCCGGTTGCGGCGGATATGTTTTCTACTGAAATTCCAAGATCTCTAAGTTTCTTTGCAATCTCACGCTGCTTATCAGCTTCACCCTTGGCACGGCCGATTTCCTCGCCTTGCTTGAATCCGATTTCCTCGCCGCGCTTGAATCCGATTTCCTCGCCTTGCTTGAATCCGATTTCCTCGCCGCGCTTGAATCCAAGTTCTTTGCCCTTCTCAATCGCTCGCTCCCACTGTACCTTCATTTCTTCATCCAATGTCATAATGCGGTCAACCTCCTCATCTTCATTGGCTTCTTTCACTCGTTTGCTCAGATATTTCACGAAGTCGCTTTTCTCATCTACCTTCCCCGTGTTCACAAAGTTGTAGAAAGCCTCAAATGCCTCGGGAGTCTTGCTCCGCGAGCACTTTGTGTTTAAGATAATTGTACTTGACCCATCGCCTAATTGCAACTGTAAATTTCTATCATACATTTCAAATCGGTACACCGGCTCGTCTCTTTTGAAAGGATCAAAGCAGCACACAAAGATGACATACCCGGTTTTGAGTTTGTCGTAAGTCTCTCCTTTTTTTAGCGAGTTCCTGGCGATTGCCATGTGGTAGTAACGGCTTCTCTTTGCGATTTCGTCTTCCGGTTCAAGCTGCATCTCAATGTCGTAAACGGTATCGTCACCTTTAAACAGCACATCCAGCCGCACAGACTTTGAAGCAATTCCGGTAATAATCGTCTTTTCAACCTCAACGGCGATTTCGTTTATCGTTGCAGCACCGCCATCCTCTCCGGTCTTGTTTGGGAATAGGATTTTTTCTACGGTTCTTTCCGGAAAAATCATTTCGATAAATTTCTTACATGCGATAGGATCCCGCATTATGATTGCAAACATCAGCTTGTTAGCGAATATGTATTTGCCCATTCTAAGTCCTCCTTAATCCTTATAATTGGAGAACAGCGCTATTCTTCATGTAATTATTTTACATCTAATTACATATATTGTCAATGCATATTTTTACATTTTGCTCGGATGTTTCGGAAGCCTGTAGCAAAAAACAAGGATAATCCGCTAGGCAGAGTCTGCGGATTATCGGGGTAACCAAACTTTCGTGGGGCTGACAAAAATGGGAACACTCCCCCCTTCTTGCTGCAATATCGGTCATTAAGGAATTTCAGTTTTTCTTCTCTGCCTATAAACGTAAAGCACCTTTCAAATGTCTAATCCTGATTTAGTAAATCACGATTAGACATTTTTATACCCGCACGGATTACAGCCCGATAATTTCCTTAATCAGCTTCGGCCTTTCAACCTTTTCCTGTGATATTTCAAAGGCTTTGCGAGCCTCTTCGATTGCATTGTCGAGTTTCGCAGGATCGTTGCCGTAGAAGGTTGCCAGGATGTCGCCTTTTCTTACTGCATCGCCGACCTTTTTGTGTACATAGATGCCTGCGGAAAGGTCGATGCTGTCTTCCTTCGTTGCTCTTCCGGCTCCGGTGTGCTGCGAAGCAAGGCCGATGCATCTTGCCGCAATCCTTGCAACGAAGCCGCCTGTTTCTGCCTTAAGTTCCAGTTTGTGAGCTGCCTGCGGGAACAGGGAGTAGTCCTCAACCACTGCCGGGTTTCCGCCCTGTGCTTCCACAAATCTACGGAACTGTGCAAGCCCTTTGCCGCTCTTTAGCGCATCTTCTGCCATATCGTGCCCCTGCTCAGGCGTTTCTGCCTTGCCACCGAGATAAATCATAATGCCTGCCAGTTTCTCCGCAAGCTCGGTGATGTCCTCCGGTCCATGGCCCTTCAGCGTCTCGATTGCTTCTATGACTTCAAGCGCATTTCCGACCGCACAGCCGAGTGGCTGTCCCATCTCCGTAATTACCGCCACGGTTCTTCTTCCTGCATTGCGGCCGATATCAACCATTAAATCCGCCAGAGTAACGGCATCTTCAAGGTTTTCCATGAACGCACCGTCACCGACTTTGACATCAAGCACGATTGCGTCGCTTCCCGCTGCAAGTTTTTTGCTCATAATCGAAGAGGCGATCAAGCCGAAGTTGTCAACGGTTGCCGTAACATCTCTGAGCGCATAAAGCTTCTTGTCTGCAGGCGTAATGTGTGCCGTCTGGCCGATTACTGCCATTCCAATCTCATTTACTTGATTTAGGAATTCCTCAGGTTCCAGCGATGTGCGGAAGCCCGGGATGGATTCCATCTTGTCTACGGTTCCGCCCGTAAAACCGAGCCCGCGTCCGCTCATCTTCGCAATCGGAACGCCGCATGCGGATGCCAGAGGTGCCACAATCAGCGTGGTCTTATCACCGACGCCGCCGGTCGAGTGCTTGTCAACTTTCACACCTTTAATCGGCGAAAGATCGATGGTATCTCCCGAATAGCGCATAGCATTCGTAAGCTGGAAGGTTTCCTCACGGTCGAGACCCCTAAAAAAGATCGCCATTAAAAGTGCCGATGCCTGATAGTCGGGAATATCTCCCGCAACATAGCCTTTGATAAAATACTCGATTTCGTCCTTTGAAAGCTTGCCGCCCTCTCTTTTCTTGTAGATGATACCATTCATATTGTAACTCATAATGTCTCACCTGTTTCCTATTTTATAATTAAATCTTTAAAACCTGTTCCCACTGCATTATGCTTAACTTCCAAGAGGTCGCATACCGTCGCGCCGATGTCCGCAAAAGAGCTTCTGGTGCCGAGGTTTACGCCCTCGCGGCATTCCTTTCCGTATACAATCAGCGGAATGTATTCTCTCGTGTGATCCGTTCCCGGTGCGGTCGGGTCGTTTCCGTGATCTGCACAGATCATCAGCACATCCTCAGGAGCCATCGCTTCCATGATTTCCGGAAGTCTTGCGTCGAATTCCTCGATTGCCTTGCCGTAACCGATCGGGTCTCTTCTGTGGCCGTACTTCGAGTCGAAGTCCACGAGGTTTGTAAATACAAAGCCCTCAAAGCCCATGTTAATCGCTTCAATGGTCTTATCAACGCCGTCCATATTGCCTGTCGTATGAACCGACTCCACAAGGCCTTTCATATTGAAAATATCGCCGATTTTGCCGACGCCGTATACCATCTTGCCGGCGTTTTTGATTGCATCAAGAATCGTGTCTGCAGGCGGAGTAACGGAGTAGTCTCTGCGGTCAGAGGTTCTCTCGCGCTTGCCTTCCGCGTTGATGATATACGGTCTTGCGATAACTCTCCCGCAAGCCCAGTCGCCAACCAGAAGTTTTCTTGCTGTTTCGCAGATTTCATACAATCTTTCCAGCGGAATCACTGCTGTGTTTGCCGCAATCTGAAAAACGCTGTCCGCCGACGTATACACAATCGGCTTTCCGGTCGCTTCGTGCTCCGGCCCGAGTTTTTCTATAATCTCCGTGCCGCTTGCCGGGTAATTTCCCAGACAGCCGACACCGATTTCCTTTTCGAATACTTCCATAAATTCCTTCGGGAACCCGTTCGGATAAGTCTTAAACGGAATTTCGGTCTTAAGTCCTGCAATTTCCCAGTGTCCCGTGGTTGTGTCTTTTCCCACGGAAAGCTCCGCCAGTCTTCCGAAGCAGCCCTTCGGCTCCGGCACTGCGATTTTGCCTCCCAGAATTCCGTCTATGTTTCCCCATCCGAGGGATAGAAGATTCGGGATATTAAGACCGCCGTTCTTTTCCCATATATGTCCGAAAGTGTCACAGCCCTTATCCCCATATTTGTCTGCGTCCGGCATCTGCCCTACGCCCAAACTGTCTGTTACCACCAAAATCACTTTTTTCATATCTTTACCTCCTCAGGCTTTGCCTGCAAATAGTCAAGCGATACCAATCTGTATTCTACACCGTTATATATACCCTTTAATCCGTTCGGGAACACATCTTTTCCATGGAGATGTCCGTACACGCATGTTTTCACACCGTATTCTTCCATCAGCCTCGTAAAATCCGATGCCTGATGTTTATCGTTCGTCGGCGGGTAGTGCAGGACACCTATTATTTTTTTGATGCCCTGTTTTTTGCCCTCTTCAAGAGACAGCCGCAGCCTTGCAGCCTCTCTGTCGTATATCTTTCTGTCATGCTCGGAAAACCCGTCCGTGCCCGGGCATATCCATCCGCGGCTTCCGCAAATCGCAACATCTCCGGCAATATATGCCTTGCACTGCATGAAATTCATCGTTCCGTCGTCGTACATTTTGTTGAGTCTGCCTGCAGACTGCCACCAAAGGTCATGATTTCCCTTGAAAAACACCTTTGTCCCCGGCAAATTGTGAATCCACTCAAGATCCGCGACTGCCTCGTCGAGTCTGAGCCCCCACGAAATGTCACCGCAGACGATTACAATGTCATCGTCCGTTACCGATTCCGTCCAATTATTGTATAATTTCTCCGCATGACCGACCCACTCTCCCCCGAAGATGTCCATCGGTTTTTCAATATCCTCTCCCATGGAGAGATGCAGGTCTCCGATTGCAAAAATTTTCATTCCTAACGCACCCCTTATATATCCGATAAATCGGGAAGATCTAGCACATCCACGCTTTCTGCAGCTGTGAGGCTCTCCACTCCCCTAAGTTTTCTTTCAATTGCCCTGGTTCTGGTTCCGATCAGTTTCTCGAGTTCTTCATCCGCCATTCGAATGCGGTTTCTCGCATTCCCCAAAACCTTGCTGAAATTGGCAAATTCCGTCTTGACGGCACCGAGTACTTCCCAAACTTCTCCGGAATGTTTCTGTATCGCAAGTGTCTTAAATCCCATCTGAAGGCTGTTGAGAAGCGCCGCCATGGTTGTCGGACCGGCGATATTGACTTTGTACTCCCGCTGCAGCACCTCCAGCAGTCCGCGTCTTACGACCTCCGCATAGAGCCCCTCAAACGGCAGAAACATAATGCCGAAGTCCGTAGTGTACGGCGGTTCGATGTACTTCGTGCGGATATCTCTCGCCTCGGATTTAATGACCCTTTCAAGGTTCTTAGCGGCTTCTTCGATTGCCGCCGGATCTCCGAGTTCATAAGCGTCCACAAGCCTGCTGTAGGAATCCGCAGGGAATTTGGCATCGATCGGGAGCCATACCGTGCGTTCGTCGTCACCCGGGAGTTTGACCGCAAACTCCACTCTGTCGGCACCTGTGGATTTCGTAACTACATTCTCCGCGTACTGCTCCGGTGCAAGAATCTGCTCGAGAATTGCGCCGAGCTGCACTTCACCGAGGATGCCTCTTGTCTTTACATTAGAAAGAACTTTCTTGAGATCTCCCACGCCGACTGCGAGATTCTGCATCTCACCGAGACCCTTATATACCTGTTCCAGTCTGTCGTTTACAAGTTTAAAAGACTGCGTGATTCGCTCATCGAGCGTTTTCTGCAGCTTTTCGTCAACGGTCCTTCGCATTTCTTCGAGCTGCCTGTTGTTTTCGAGCGCCATCTGCGAAAAACGTGTATTTATGTCCGCAAGCCTTCTGTCCATGTTTTCGGCACTGTCTCTCTGATTTCTCGAAATCAGTTCTCCGAAGGCCTGAAGCATGGCTGTCGTATTCTGATCGCTTTTTTTGAACTCGTCAAGCTGCCTGCTGAGCGCACCTGCCTTAATCAGTGCGGCAATTGCGGCGACTGCCGCAACCAGACAGACTCCCGTCAGAACAGAAAGCAACATCATTTCCGTCATATTTTTTCCTTTCCTTCAGCTACCGCTTTGGCATATTCCGGATCTGTTTCAAGTTTAAGTTCCTTATATGCCTTCTCGAGAGCTTCTACGTCACGCCCCGCCGAGTTCATGCTCGCCTGGAGCGCAACAAAAATTTCCTTGAGTTCCTGTGCGCTGATATTTTCACGCTGCGCCTTACGGTTTTGGAATCCGTAAAACTCGGCATTTCTTTTGCACAGCTTCGCAAAACTCTTCCGGCTCTGATTAAAGCACTCTTTAAGATAAACTGCCTTTTCATCGTCTTCCGGAACCTCAATGCCGTCCATGCTGAGTGCCTCGGCAGCATTCATATAGTCGTTATATGCCTGAACATATTCGTCGAAATTTTTCTTCTTAAAAGGTGTGAATTTCTTTAAATACACGGCAGCCTCACCGTTCTTCACACCGTAAGGCATTACAATTTGCAAAAAATATTGATCCACAACTTCATATAATTGGTCTGCATATGCCATCGTATTTTCCTCCTTCGCATAGGTATTTATATTATATCATAACCGCCGGATAAAAAAAAGAAAAAAAGGCGGGTCAAAGCCCGCCCATACACTATTCTATAGGTATCTGACAAATAAATATACCATGCACATTGCAATCACAATCACGGTTGCCGGTGCCAGGTATCCGCAGAACTTCTTCCACGAAATATGATTTCCGTATTTTGCGGAGATCGCCACTCCCACTACATTTGCCGAGGCTCCGATCGGTGTCGCACTGCCGCCGATGTCCGTACCCAGTGCAAGCGTCCAAGCCAAGGTTTCAAGCGGAATCCCCTGCGATACGGCGAGCGACTTGATAATCGGAATCATGGTTGCCGCAAAAGGAATATTGTCCACAAAAGCACTTGCTGCGGCGGATACGACAAGAATGATGCCGATTGCCGCATACACATTGCCGTTGCTCATCTTCCCGATTAGGCTTGCAATCATTTCAAGCACGCCGGTTTCTTCAAGTCCACCCACTACGATGAATAATCCGATAAAGAACAATAATGTTTTATAATCAACCCGCTTGATTAGTTCCACGGTCTTTCTCCCGGCAAAAACAATCGTGCTTACCGCCGCAAACGCTCCGATGAGTGCAACCGTAAAACCCGTCTGCGCATGCGTTACGAGCAGCAGAGCGGTCACAAGAAAAATGCATATGCTTATTACGAAAACTTTTTTATCCGTTATGGCCGCATTAGGATCAAGATCGTCCGAAAGTTCTTCGTAGTTAACTGTTTTGCTCACAAGTTCGCGCCTTGAAATGAGCACAAAATATATAACTGTCACCACCAGGCTTATGCCCGCGATAATTCCCGTATTTCCTATAAAATCGCCGAACGTGTATCCCAGCGAAGTTCCTATAATTGCATTCGGCGGATCTCCGCACATCGTCGCCGCTCCCCCGAGATTCGCACAGAAAATCTCTGCCAAAATCATCGGAACAGGATTGAATGAAAGCAGCAGACCAAGTTCCGCGGTAATTGCTGCCAAAAACAAAATAACCGTTATACTGTCAATGAACATCGACAAGCATGCCGAAAGTATCATAAATGCCACAAAAATCCTGAGAGCCCGGTAATGCGCAAACCTCGCAATTTTCATGCATAAATACTTGAAAAAACCGCTGTCTGCCATGCCTTCAACCATGACCATCATTCCGGCAATAAAAAATATCGTAGCCCAATTGATTCCCGACAAGACGCTTTCGCTCTTGCCGAGATGATACCAAAACTCCGGTGTAAGTATTTCCCCGAAATTCAATGTGCGGGCAATTGCACTAAAATCCTTCATGCAAAATCCGAATACAACGGACAACGTTAATATGCCACATCCGATTGTGGCCAGATGTCTTGGTATCTTTTCGGTTACGATAAGTACAAACATCAAAACAAAAATAATTCCTGCCGTTACTGCTGCTGCCATACTGTTTCTCCGTTTCAAAATATTAGCGATGTTTTAGCAACATCTTAGCACTATCTTAGCATTGGAAACGGCTCCCGTCAACACTTTTCTGCTTTATTTCATTAAAAACAGATGAATTCCCATGGCGGCATTAAATCCTGTCGCTGCAAAGACACTGAAGCGTTCCACAACACCGAAGTAATCGGCAGGAACAATTTTTATGCCCATTGCGCCGACGAGCATCATGCTAAGGGCAATCACCGCGCACAATCCGTAGGAACGGCAGTCTTTGCTTTTTCTTCCGGCAGAGATGATAACAATCAGCGATAGGATGGACAGCAGCACCACCAAAGCGGTAATGACCATATGCATGATATCCTGAAAATTGCCGGCATAGCCACTGTCACTGAGTGGAAACATCCGATAGCCTACCGCTGAGATCCACTCCATCACGGCAAACAGATAAATTCCGATGCGGAGACGTTTGGTTTTCTGTCCTTGGATGCCGATACAGACGACCGTTGCACAAACAACTTCGCACACATTGTAAAGTGCACTGAGCTGATTCCACAGCACAAGAGATGGTGCGTTGGCAGCACTCAGGTCGCTGACGGCCTGTGCCATCCAGTTGTACCCGGGATAAGCAAGCGGTGCAAACACAACTGCCGCCGTATATGAAAGAAAACTGACAACGCCCAGCAGCCCGAGTTTTTGTATTAAAGATTTATGCATGGTATTCACCTCCTTGTGAACCGCATCTGTGAACCATACGGAAAAAGAGCCGCACATGGTTTTGAAGTTTCTCTAAACATTCACTCTCCCTTCCCGGCTGGCGGTCGCATATACCGATTAGAGTCACTACCGGAGCCACATACATCATTGCCAGCGTCTCAGGATCTGCCTCCGCAATCTCTCCGGCTGCAATCAAAGCCCGGAAAATGCCGGCATGGTAATCTAAAACCCGCTCCACATAGTGCCTCGAATAGAGATCTGCCAGCTCCGGGGAACGAAACTGCTCAATAGTCATCATCCGGCGGAAGCGGCTGATGCTATCATTATGGAGGGAGTACTCAAATATCTGCCGCACTTTTTCAAAAAGGGTTTCCTCCGTAATCCCCGCAAAGCTCGGGATATCTTTTCCCACATTCTGCACATGAATGCTGAACTGATCTGTATCTGCCTCATACCGTGCAGCCGTGGATTCTACAATGGCATCGAAAATCGCCTGCTTGCTCGGAAAATGATTGTACAGGGATGGTGCCTTAATGCCGACCGCTTTTGCAATTTCTCCCACGCCGACGGAATCATAGCCCTGTGCCGAGAACAGTTCCAATGCCTTGTCGAGAATCTTCTGTTTTGTATTTTCCTGTTTCATTGTCATGCCTCACTAACTAATATTTGTTAGTTATATTATAACGTTTTCTTTTTTTATGTCAAGCAGTTGGCAAAAATGAAAAAGCAGAGAGCCCAAGCTCTCTGCTGAAGTCATTCTTATTTATAAGCTTTCTTAGCTGTTTCGCAAAGTGCAGCGAATGCCGGTGCATCGTAGATAGCCATTTCGGAAAGCATCTTTCTGTTGATTTCGATGCCTGCCTTCTTAAGACCGTCCATAAGTCTGCTGTAGCTGATGTCGTTCATTCTTGCAGCAGCATTGATTCTTGCAATCCACATCTGTCTGTACTGTCTCTTCTTTAACTTTCTGCCTACGTATGCGGATCTTAAAGATCTCATAACTGCAGGGTTCGCAGCTCTGAACACTTTGCTCTTAGCACCGTAAAAGCCCTTTGCTAATTTTAATACTTTCTTATGTCTCTTATGCGCGTTAACGCCTTTTTTAACTCTTGCCATTTTTCTTACCTCCGTAACCTTTCAAACTATCTTGCCATAGATCTAAGCATTCTCTTTAAGTCAGCGCTAGTTAAAATAGTAGCTTTTCTTAAGCCTCTTTTTCTCTTAGCATTTTTCTTCGTAAGAATATGGCTCTTGTATGCCTTATTTCTCTTAATCTTGCCGGATCCTGTTAATTTAAGTCTTTTGCATGCTCCTCTATGGGATTTCATCTTATTTTTTGCCATGATGATTTTTCCTCCTAAAATTATTTATCGCTCTTAGGTCCAAGTACCATTGTTAAGCTTCTGCCTTCAAACAAAGGCTTCTTCTCTATTACGCCGACTTCGGAAACGATGTCCGCAAAAGTATTCATTACTTCCATGCCGCGTGCGGAATAGTCTTTTTCTCTTCCCCTGAATCTCAGGCTTACCTTAACTTTATCTCCATCCTTAAGGAATTTAGAAGCGGTGTTTGCCTTAACCTGGATGTCGTGATCCTCGATGAAAGTGCTCAATCTGATTTCCTTCACCTGGGTTACCTTCTGCTTCTTCTTTGCTTCTTTTTCTCTCTTTTGAAGTTCGTAGCGGTATTTGCCGTAGTCAAGTATCTTGCAGACAGGCGGGTTTGCGTTCGGTGAAATGTTGACGAGGTCAAGCTTCTTCTCCGTTGCCAAATCCAATGCCTGCTCTGTTGCCATGATGCCAAGCATGGTTCCATCCGAATCGATGACTCTTACTTCCTTATCACGAATTTCTTCGTTGATCAAATTTTCCTTACTAATGGTGCACCTCCTAAAAATATAAAAGCGGATACAGGAAGTATCCGCTCATAAATGTGCCGTAAGCACACTGATTTCAACATATCAACCTGTGTCGGTGACGCGACCTCACAGGTGAGAAGCGGATAACTTCTTCTTCATTACTGAAATAGTATACCTCAATGGGAGGCCACTGTCAATCAATATTTTGGGAAACAGAAAAAATATTTTTCAGAACACCTGTTTACTTTTTGTTCGCAATATGCTACAATGTTCTCAATAAAAAGTGAGAGGAGAACATCATGTTAAAAGAGCGCGAACAGAAGATTCTTGATTATATGAAAACTGAGATTAAAACCAAGGGCTACCCTCCTACGGTTCGTGAGATTTGCAATGCGCTTGGCATTAAGTCCACTTCAACCGTTCACAAGGATATTGAGAGCCTCGTGAGGCAGGGATACCTTAAGAAAGACCCTTCCAAACCTCGTGCTCTGATGGTTGTGGAGCCTTCGGATGAAAGCGGTCACACGCAGGCGGCACACGGATATTCTTCCGATATTCCGGACAGCGCTTCCTCTGTAAACGATGTTGTCGAGATTCCTATTGTCGGCAGAGTAGCCGCAGGTACACCGATTTTGGCAGAAGAGAACATTGAAGACACTTTCCCTGTTCCTGCAAGATTTGCAGCCGGCGGTGTGAACTATATACTTAAAGTTCGCGGTGAAAGTATGATTGAAGCCGGAATCATGGACGGAGACCTTATTCTTGTCCAGCAGACCGTCGATGTGCACAACGGTGAAATTGTGGTTGCGATGATTGACGGGTTTGAGAGCGAAGCGACCGTTAAGACTTTCTACAAGGAGGCTGATCATATCAGACTGCAGCCTGAAAACCACGCGATGAGCCCGATTCTCGTAAAGGATGTAAACATTCTCGGTAAGGTGAGAGGTGTGTTCAGATACTTCAGCTAAAATGTAACTCGGAAGCAATTTTTATTTTGATATGTAATGTGTAGAGACTGCATTTCTGCGGTCACTTCCTGTCAATAAGATTCATTGTAATATGTAGTTATATTATGCATCATTTTGTCATCACCTGCAATCGTTTGATGACATTTTGCCCCGCACATATTTTTTACAACGTAATAATAATCGGAACCATAAAGGAACATACAAGCGATGACAACAGCCCGTTGCAGAAGCCATACACAATGGTATCCTGCCTGCACGATCTTTCAATGATAGGCATACACACATCCATGGAAGCGATACCCGGAAGGGTGGTCGCTTCGAGATATCCGATTTTTTGTGCAATGAGAGGGATTCCGATGATGCCTACGGTTTCGCGTATGACATTATGCAGGAACGAAACAGCACTGGCGATTACGTAACCGGCCTCTGCGATTACACCCGGGGCATAAGTATACCACCCGAAACCCCAGCAGATCGCAAGTGCTTCCTTCATGCTGAATTCTGTTATCAACGAGAAAATCACTCCCGCAAAGGTCGTTCCGAGTATGAAGAGTATTGGAACGATAAGAACCTTTATGCCCGTTTCTTTCAGCTTGGCTATAACCGTTCCGTCAAGTCCGAGGCTGAAGCCCACAAGACCAATCATTAGGCTTAGACCGACCACAATTGCCTTTGAAGTCACATTATCAAAGACTTCATAATCATCGGCAAATGCTGATCGAATGACAAAATACCCTATAAGCATCGCGATAACAACATCTATAGTTATGTATAATGTCGTTTTCAAATTCTCATTCGACTTCGCATCTTCTTTTTCTTCAAGGAGTTCTTCGACCTCCATCATTTCTGCAGTATTATCCTCCAGACGAAGAATGCTGTCCCCATATTTGTCAATTTTCATCACCTTACGCATAACGGTAATGAAAAGCATGCTGAAGACAATGGTAAGAACGGAAACCAGAACAGCTTGGATCCCGATGGTTCCGAGATTTGATATAATCTGCTCGTTTGAGCCCATTCGGATGCCCATTATAAATACAATGAAGTACATCATAGCGGTAAGACCGTTATTCGCCATGCCTTCAAGGTTCTCCTTTTTGTCTCTGAGTTTTGACGCCAAAAAATAGCATCCAATCATCAATGCATAATACCATGCCAATAATAACATAACTTCACCCCTAACAAACAAATTACCGTCCTCGGCAGACGGCGTATTATTTCTTATGCGTCAAATCACTTCCGTAGTGTGAATCAAAAAAGGTCTTTGAATATTTCTCCAGTTTCCAGTCGGGCACCTTGCACTTTGGACAAGGCTTCACTGCCCATTTGTTTCTGAGCCAGCGCGCAGCCCTGGAATTTCTTGAATTGTATATTCGGAAAGTCTGCCCGCAATGTGTTGTCACTTCGGCATAGTCGCCGTGTTTGTCAATCTGTCTGATTCCGTGAAGGACGCCTTCCCGTGACGGCCAAAGCTTCATCTTATCAAGCAGCACAAACAATTCAACATTCTTCCTGTAATATCTTTTTTTGCTGTCTGACATATTTCCTGCCTTTCTGAAAAATGGCGAGGTGCCCGGGAGTTTCACCCGGCTGCAGAGATTTAGAGTCTCTGCGATCCATACGATCCGCACCCCACATCTGCCGCACTCAGAAAATTGCTTTTCCGAGCATAACTGCGGTGCCTATTTCTAGGTTATCATAAACTGCATTTTTTGCAATAGTTTTTTTTGTATTTTCATCTAAAGAGCATGGTACGCCCGGACTTGCATATAAGACATCTCCGCAGATATCGTTCAGCATAAGCCATTCGCCCTCGTTCGTGAAGTCAAGTATGTATTCGTACCTGCAAATCTCGTCTTTTCCGTGAAGAAGTTCAAAGTCCGCCCCCTCAAGAGCCTGCTTGTCCTTATCGTAAACACAGAAGGAAACACCTTTTTCCTTCAGAATATCGACTGCTTCTTTTCCGACAATGCCATACCCGATTACAAGAATTTTCTCATCTGTGATGTCTTTTCCCCGCTGCCGCATCATATGTTCAAGAACGGAAATATATCCGAGTGCTGTACAGTAATTATTATCTGCATATCGTTTATCGGCGATATTGAGTGCAAGATACCGGTTGTCGTCTGCAAAGAAAAGCAGATCGCAGCCTCTCCTGCACGCTTCATATATCCCGTCAACATCGGTGTGTTCCGTGACTAAAGTCCGAAAACCCATCGAAGCAATGATTGATGCAATTGCCTCGGAAAAATCTCCGATAATCCCCTCTCCCTGAGTGATCGGAACAATCCCAACGTTAATCTGCCTCTGCAGGCTCGTAAAAGACGCTTCGTCTGCTCCGAAAATGTCACCCACCAGACCGCACAAATCGCAGCCTGTGATTTCTTTTAATTTTCTGTTGTAAGCTTCCATGCCGCTAAGCATCGGACTTACCCACTCGCTTATAAGTCGTGTCATAACATCCACCTCTTAGATATTCAGCGGCTCCCCGTCAATAAATGCAATGCTTCTTCCGAAGCGTTTGATTGTTTTGCTCTTGCTCATTGCCATTGCGAGCCTTTCGACTCCGAAACCGATTCCGACCCAGGTGTCAAACACACCCCACTGCTTATCGAGAAAATGTGGACCATAGGAACCCGAGGCCACTTCGATTCCGTCGATTTCTATGTCTACGGTGCTTCCGTAGACCGTGGATTCTTCCACCACAAGTTCGTAATCTTCGATGCCGAGTGCCTGCATTGCGGAATGTGCCATTTCCTTCAGTGCTTCAACCTGTCTGCCGTCTTGCACCACAGCAAGCTGCACGCAGTTAAGCATGGTAAATTCATTCATGTGCTTAGCTCCTTGTGACTCCTTACGGAAACACGAGCCGATCTCAAAGATTTTCACCGGCTGATTTGTAATGCGCTTAAGCTCCCGCATCATAACATAAAGATTCGGTGCCAGCATCGGTCTCAGGCAGCGTTTGCGATCAAGCCAAAAAACCTGCTCCGAAAGGTGATGAAACTCGTCAATAGTCATCTTTTCGAGCATTTGGCGGGTGATGATCGTCGGCGTGCTTACCTTCGTATATCCATCTTTCATCAACCAGTCCTGAAGGCTGCGCGAAACCTCTTCCGTAAAAGTTATATGTCTTTCTTCCACAAGCTCTTTAAGGCGCTGTCTTCCCTCTCTTGCCATCTGCGTTTCAATCTTTTTGAATTCCGCATTTCTTTCTTTCTTCGTGTCAAACTCTCGTTCCAAAACTTCGGAAGCTGCATCAAGCTCAGTCAGTCTTTCTCTTTGTGTAATCGTAAATTTTTCCATGTCCGCCTCTTTTTTTATTTTAATAATGCAAGCAGATTCTGCTTTGTCTTTTCCCGCGCCGCTTCAAGCGCCGCCTCTGTTTCCGCCCAATTGACAAAAATAGCACGGAATGGCTCTTCCTCGGATTTGAAATCTGAAATCACCACATCGGAACCGAGAAAGTTTTTCCTTACCGACAAAGGCTTTGCTTCAGACATGCAATGCTCTCCTTCCCGGCAGAGCCTGCCGTTTTTTATCTGATAATGCTCGTATGCACTGTGCTTTCGTTCTGATTTTTTTTCGTGGCGAAATTCCCCGTATAATGCCATGTCCGCAAGTTCCGCAAAAAGATTACTGCCTGACGAGTAGTATACGGCAATCGGTGTCTGACTCGGAATTCTTGCATCAATTTCAAGGACTTTAAGACCTCTTCCGTCATCAATGACCTCAACATCCATGATTCCCTTGAGATTTAACAGTCTTGCGATTTTTTCACCGATTTCGGCAAACTCCCTTTCTTTCTGCTGCCCAATTTCGCACGGCACCGTCACCATGCAGCAGTCGTAAACATCGTCCATATGTATCTGCGTAATTGCGTAAGTTCTGTATTCGCTTCCGTTCCCTATAACTTCAATCGAATAGGAAGGTCCTTCCAAATATTCTTGTGCAATCCAGTTTTCGGGGTCTTTGCACCGGAGCAGGAAATCTTCCACTTCCTCTCGCGTGTGAACGAGCCTTACTCCTGCAGACCCGCTTTCCCCTGAAGGTTTGATTATATACGGAGGTTCCCCCTGTGGGTAATATACAGGGGCCGGTATCCCGTTCTCGTAAAAAAGCTTGTCCGACAAAATTTTGGAACTCGAAACAGCATACGCATCAAAGTCAAACGCGAGCTTCAATTTTTCACGCTCGCAGATACGCCTTACTGCCGCAAGCACATCCGTGTTCTCGTTTGCAGGCAGGACAAAATCGGCTTTTTTGAGTGCCGCAATTACATTTTCGTCCTCTGCGACAACATCTCCGCAAACAAATTCATCGCAGAATCCCGAAGCCGGAACCTCCGGATTCCTGTCAATTAAAATGCTTTCGAACCCTGCAAGCCTTGCAAGATATACTGCTTCCGTTCCCTGAAGCTTTCCGCCTACAATTGCCACCTTCATACCATTACACTCCGATATATTCCTTATATTCTTCTCTTGTCGCTATGCGAAGACCCATCTTTTCAAGGATTGCCGCAGCCTCCTCGACGGTTCTGCCCCCCTCATCGACATCAAGCGTGTTATGTGCAACGCCCATGAAACCGGATCTTGGCGGGATGATGGAGGTAATCAGGTTTGCTCCCGCATTGATTCTGTCCTCAAGCCCATCAATGCCGTCAACATCAAGCGATGCCGGAATCAGTGCCTCCGGGTACAGAATTCTCATCAACGCAATGATCTTAAGTTCAAGCATCCTGTCTGGAGTTGAACACCCTTCCATAGGGCTTCCCTCCTGCGGGACAAAACTCATAACTCTTACCTGTTTCGCCCCGATTTTTCCCATTATTTCAAGAGACTCTGCAATGTCTTCCGTGCTTTCGCCTACGCCCGCAAGCAAACCTTCTTCGATGTTCATTCCGATCTGCCGTGCATAGAGTTTTGCATTCATTCTTTCATCATAGCTTTGACCAACCCTGAGTTTTTCAAAAAGCTGTCGGTTATGCGTCTCCTGGTAAACGGCATACCAGTCGGCACCCGCCGTTTTGAGTTTGTCGATTATCTCATTGGGAACAACACCCGGCGATATCATAATCGGGGTATTGTATTCTTTTTTAATTGTCTCGATGATTTCCGCAACGGTTTTAAAATCCTCAGCATGATATTTCGGGTCCTCACCCATCGTAAGGTCAATGAGGTTTACCCCCGAATCTATGAGTGCTTTCGAGGTCGCCAGAATTTCTTCCTTTGATTTCCTGTATCTTTCTATGTCATTTGACTTCCTGTAATAGCAGAAATTACAGTTATTCCTGCAGTAGGTGGTAAAATACACAAAACCATACGCAAATATCTTGTTGCCCTGGTTTGCCTTGCGAACCTCTCTGGCCCTTGCAAAAAGGCTCGCAATCTCTTCACCGTCTTCCTTCTCGAGAAGCCGGATGATTTCCTGTTTCGTCATCAAAATCTCATTCCTTTCAAATACTCATCCTGGAAATTTTTCTTTTCCGCAAGGTCAATATGTTCCACAATTTGAGAGACGCGGACTGCCTCTTCTTCGCTTCCCTTGGAAAGAAGTACCATTGCTGCTCCGACCCCGGCTGAATTTCCAATCGCTTTTATGCGCTCAAGTTCAATCCTTGGCAGAAGTCCCATGTTAACAGCACTCTCGTTTCTGATATAGTTTCCAAAAGCACCCGCAATGCTTATTTTCTCGATTTCTTCTTTTGTAAGGCCAATCTCTTCCATCATTATGGAAATGCCCGCGGAAATTGCCGCTTTTGCGAGCTGAACCTCGCGAATATCCTTTTGCGTTATGTATACGCTTTCTTCCGGAGTTTCTCCCTTGAAAAGCACAAAATCGTTTCCATTTGCATCGCGGCTTTCTTCTATGTGTTCCAAAATTTTTGCTGAAACGCCTTTCTTTGCAAGCCGATCCGAGCCGAGAAGTCTCCCGGACTTGTCCACGACACCGGTCTTTATCAGTTCTCCCACAGCATCTATGATGCCGGAACCGCAAATGCCGATGGGCTTGGTATCGCCGATTACGCTTATCTCCACTCCGTTATCATCGATAAAGACTCTTTCAATCGCACCGGCAGCGGCACGCATGCCGTACTTTATTGAGCTGCCCTCAAAAGCCGGTCCGGCCGCAGTGGAGCAGGCGGTGATTCTTCCTTTGGCCGAAAGAACAATTTCCCCATTTGTTCCAATATCTATGAACAAATGGCCCTTGTCCCTCTGCATTAAATCCGTCGTTATGATTCCCGCCGTAATGTCGGAGCCTACATGTCCTGCAATGTTAGGCACAACAATGACTTTTGCATCTTCTGCACCGTTAAGTCCGGTTTCTCTGCAGTCGGTTACAACTTCTCCCGTAAATGCAGGAGCAAACGGTGCAACCGCAAGAGAGGCGGGATCAATGTTCAGAAACAGGTGGCTCATCGTTGTATTGCCGACAACGGCATATTTTTTCACCTGACTGTTTTCGTAATGATTTTTTTTACAGAAATTATCAACTGCGGTATTAATCGCGCCGATAACTTTTTCGTGGAGAATGGCGCATCCGCCCTCGTTTTCCGTGGCGAAAGAAATCCTGGAAATAACATCGGCGCCATACGCGCCCTGTGGATTTGTTATAGCGTCTACATCCAGCATCGCACCTGTTTCAAGGTCCCAAAAACTTACAACAACTGTGGTTGTTCCGATATCGACCGCCACGCCGATGGAGTCCTCTCCGCAGTCAGCGGTAAAGCCTTCCGGGAGGTGAATCAGCTTCTTCTTTCTGGATGCCGTGGTATCGGTCTCCGGCACTTCAATCACCGCATCACTTTTCAGCACGGCGGCACATGCCAGCACCCACCCGGTCGCCTTATCGGTCTCGGACATCTCGTAGTGCGCATGCATTTCTTTGAGCGGCTCGCACTCTCCTGAGACAAGCCTGACGCGACACTTTCCGCAAGTGCCATTTCCCGCACAGTTTCCGTCTATATTAACACCGCATTCTGCTGCAAGTCCCAAGATTGTCTTGTTCTCGGCTATATCATGCTCCACGCCCTGCGGCAAAAATTTCACCTTCATTTCAGTCTCTCCTCTATCTCTTGCCTGATTCTGCAAAATTCGCAGCCCTTAGAATTCCCTCTGCACCTTATGCATTCAGCTTCCGCCGTTATGCCGGGTCTGTTGTACACAAAGAAAAATCCCATGCAGCTTTTCTGCGGTATAATCAGCCCGCTTTCTTTCACACGAATTCCAATCTGTTCTCCGTCTATGATCTTCATTATCTTTTGGGAATCGGAAACCGGCATTCCGAAATACCCCGGTCCGAATTCGCAGGAAAGATATACCTCGCCCGCTCCCGCAAAGGTTTCCCGCATGTCCTCTTCGATTTTTTTCTGCAAAATCGACATAGATGCATCCACATAATTGGTTCCCCATATATCTGCATAGAGGAAGTCCATGATGTTTTCCTCACTTGAGAAGTAACATTCCCCCACGGTCAATCCATAAAAATACACCCCGCATACCGCATCTCTGGGAATTCTTTCCAAATACGGAAATGCCAGTGTTTCCCCGGCGACTTTGAGTCCTTCGTCCGTAAGAATCGATTTATCACAAAAAGAGAGCATAGCTCTGATTTCGATTCCATCAATACCATCCTCTCTGACTTTTTCACCCATTTCCATCATTTTCTGATGCTTATTTTTTTGCAAATCAAAACCACATGTCTTTATGAATCTCTGTTTTGCTTCTTCAAAAGCATCCTGCTCATTTATTTCAAATAAACGCTGTCTCATTTTTTATCACCTTTGCCGCATTTCTTTGCTTTTTCCTCTATCAGTGTAATTGCAACTCTTACCGCATCAATGGCATCTTCGCTGTAGGCATCAGCCCCTATCTTCTTCGCCCATCTCTGGGTACACGGAGCTCCGCCTACCATGGTAATAAACGATGCCTTCTCTCCCGTCTCTGCGAGAAGCTTTTCGAGCTTTTTCTGCTCTGACATCGTGGATGTAAGCAGTGCGCTGGTTCCGATAATATCCGCGTTATAACGCTTTGCCTCTTCAAGAATCTTTTCCACCGGTACTTCATTCCCAAGGTCGATTACACGAAAACCGGCTGACTTGAGTGTGGAAGCCACAATTCCCTTCCCGATATCGTGTACATCGCCTGCGACTGTTGCGAGCACTATGGTTCCTCTATTAATAAAAGGTATTTCACTGTTTTTTTCGTCATCAAGCTGAAGAATGTCCAAGATGCTTCCCGTTACACTCTTCATCACTTCTGCTGCATAAATCAGTTCCGGCAGGGAAATAATTCCTTTATCAAAATTCTCTCCGAGCTCGTCATTTCCGGCACCAAAGCCGTTTATCAGCAGATCCAACAAATCTAAACCTTCTTCTCGGGCAGTCTCAACCAATTCAAGAGCTTTCTCTTCATCTGCATCAACTATGGACTTTCTTGCTTTATCAAAAATCTCCTGTCTTTCCAAGACTGTTCCTCCCATATAAAAGAATTTTGAGATGTGTGGTAACACTCTCCCAATATTTTACCACAGAAAGGGCAAAATGTCTTTCATATTTTGTTATATATTTATTCTTTTTTTGGTAAAAATTATATTTCAAAGATTATATAGGGGAAACATCTTTGATAAACGTTTCCCCTGTATTTTTTGTTAAATTCCGAATGCTTTCTCGTTGAGCTATGCCCCGCTCCTCGCTTGGCGTCTGCCTACATGATACCGGCCTTCGGTTTTCCGTATCGAATTTTAAGCTTTTGGGGAAAATAATCAGCTCCTCGCTCGATTATTTAAGTCCTGCTCTTTCTTTAAATCTTTCTACGGAATTGATCTTGATTCCGAGAACGTCTGCGATTCTAAACTTAGCAGCCATACCGTTGTTTTCTTCCTTGCAAGGTTCAACGTGAGTAAGACCGAGTCCAAGGTCTGTTCTCTTATCTGTCATTGTAACGATGTCATATAAATCTTCTACCGTTACACCAAGCTTTTCAGCAACATAAGCCTTTGCTTCGTCGATTTTCATCTTTTCTGCAAGCTGCATACGTAATACCAGATCTCCGGCAGTACGAACGCCGCCCATACCTGCACAAATAGCGTGAGTTGCTTCAGCTCCGAGAGGGTCACCTACGCCTACCTAGAATCCGTCGACCTTGCCGATTTCAACGAGCGCTTTGTCCGCTCTTGAGGCAACGTCGCTTGGCATATTCTCTACCATAGGGATACCACATACACCCATACCTACGTCTGCGTGTACCGGAATTTCAGCTACATCTGTACAAGCCTTGATGAATGTAATTACTCTTGCAATGTTCCATGGGAAGGACTTATTGCAGTTTGTATTTACAACAGCACCGAAGATGCTTGCGCCTGCCTTTTCAGCAAGTTTAACCTGTTTGTGAGGATATAAACCCGCAAGACGAACGCCATCATATTTCAGCTTGCCGTGCATACCTAATACGAATTCACCGGCCATACCGATTTCAACGCCCATATCCGGGAATCTCTTCTTGATTTCTTCTGTAGCCTTTAATGCTACCAAGAAGTCAGCATCGCCTGCAGCACCGGATGTATCAAGGTTGATACCGTCAGCACCTACATCGTAAACCTGCTCTGCTACGAACAGGATATCTTTTACCGCATGTTCCACAGCCTCTTCCTGTGCAGCTAAGGACTCTTTGATCTTTCCTTCCGGAAGGAGCATAGCCCAGTTGTCAACAGGACCGTCCGGTTTCGTATAGAAACCGAGGTTTGGCATAGCACCGTAGAATAACGGCATCGTGCTTATGTTGAGTGCCTGCTTCAAAGCACCGGCCTCTCTCTTAGCAACGCCCTTTGCTGTTTTATAGTTATAGTCCGTGTTACCAACGTCTACAGAGTCACATCCAAGACATCTTTCGTAGACAAGTACTTCCACCTCCTTCGGTACAGGAAGCTGACTCTTTACATTGATCTTGTATCCGCCGGAGTCATTTGTGAGAACAATCTGTTTACCAGGTTCTACACCTACAACTGTTCCCGGCATCGTGATGATGTCATATAACTTTTCAAAGTCTTCGTCTGAAAGTGGATCAATTTTTCCTCTCAGAACGGCATCATCAATTCCTGCTTTCATATCGGATCTGATTTCCTCTTCTGTCATGTAGACAGGGGAACCGTCACCCATACGAGTAAAGAATTTCTTTTCTTCGCTCATTGTTGTCTCCTTTCAATATTTATATATCCATTGCCGTCACACAACGGCATTGATAACAACCTGCTCTGAATATCAGAGATTTTTCTTTGCGTTGAATCTTGCAAGTTCTTCTGCTTCTTCTTCACCTTCCACCACGATGTCATGAATCCTCTTCTTTACATCATCCGGCAGTGGAGTGACTTTGTAGTTTTCCAGAATGTCTCTTGCCTGTTCGTTTGCAACCTGATCGATACGCTTGGAACCCGCTTTTTCCCAGCTTTCTCTCATTCTTCTGTTGATGAGATTTGTTGTGGAAAGTTCCTGACGCATGTATTTCATGGTATGTCTCTGTGCAAGGTAATTGCCGGCAGGTCCTACTGCTTTAATTACATCAAGAGCAAGTGTATCCTTATTTACAGGAATACCCTGAAGAATTCTCCTCGTCATCTTCACGATTTCCTGGTCGATAAGTAACTGCTCATAGCTCATCGTCATACCCATTTCCAGCATACCCATTCCGTAAATAACATTGCTTCCCGTTATTGCCGGAAGAAGGTTGGTCATTGTTTTTTCGTGACCGAGCTGTTCGTCAAGACATTTGCTGTCCCCCTATGTCCCGCCTACATTTGTCGGAATTCCGTAATAATGTCCGATTTGACCTACTGCGGCTCCGCACATTGCATGTTCGGGAGCTCCTACCGGAGACTGGGCTGTTTTCATATCCATAATGGTTGTGGAAGTTCCGTATAAAATCGGATTTCCCTTATTTACAAGCTGCGCAAGTACAATCCCTCCGAGAATTTCGGCATTGGTACAAACCAATGTGCCTGCCAATGTTGCCGGAGTGGTTCCTCCGCAAAGTCCCATTGACAGAATGTCAATCGGAAGACCATGTTCAGCGGAAAGCTTGATAATACTTGTTTCGTTTTCATTGATTTCCAGTGGGCTGTTCGGGCAGGCACCCATCGTGATGATTGGTCTTTCTCTTAACTTATCATAGCCACCCTGAATTGCCGCCGCCATATCGATGAATCTCTGCGTATTCTTCACACCTTCAAGGTCATGTGCGAAGTTTTTGGTTAAGTTATTCAGAACCGCTTCCGCTTCGTGAAGAGCTCTGACTTTCTGATTGACGTCTCCTGCCGTAACCGCGATGGAGAAAACATCACATCCCTCCATTGCATCACAGAAACGTGCAACGTCACATAAATCCTTCTTCGTAGATTCTCTTACTTCCCCTGTGTACGGGTCAATAATGAATACGCCTGTACCGAAGTTCTTATAAGCAACTTTCTTGCCTCCGACAACTACATCATTCTTCGGATCTCTGCCGCATAAAGTAAATTCTTCCGGACAAGCTTCAATGGAGTCTATTACCAGATTTTTAGGGAATTTAACTCGATCGTTCGCATAGTCAACCTCGCAGCCTGCTCCTGCATAAATATCCAATGCATCCTTGCCATGAATCTGGAGTCCATAGTCTTCCATGAGTTCCAGTGAGGATTCGTGGATTGCATCTAAGTCTTCATTTCGAAGCACACAATAACCGTAAATATCGGTTTCGTGTTTAAATTTTTTTCCCATTTAGAACACCTCATTTATTCTTGAAAAAAGCTTTGAGTTTTTAAATTTTTTAGATATCAACTTATTTGTTAGCTACCCAGTCAAGAATAAAGTTGACTGTATCGGATGCATCTTCGCAGTATGCGTCCGCACCGATTTTTTCAGCCCAGCGGTTTGTTACAGGCGCGCCGCCTACCATTGTCTTAACCTTATCTCTGATCCCTGCTTCTTTCAGAGCATCTTCAACATCTTTCTGTACTGTCATTGTAGTCGTAAGAAGTGCGCTGCTTCCTACGAAGTCTGCGTTGTGTTCGATTGCAGCGTCAGCAAAGTTCTTAGCAGGAACTTCTCTTCCGAGGTCGATAACTTCAATGCCATTTGTCTTAACAAGGGATGCAACGATACCTTTACCGATATCATGTACGTCACCTTCAACTGTACCGATAATGAGTGTGCCATTTTTCTGTACTGCGGATGTGTCCATCTTTCCTTCGATTTCAGCACTTACGGTCTTCATTACTTCTGTAGCAAAAATAAGTTCAGGAAGGAAAATTTCTCCCATTCCGAAGAGATCTCCTAATTCTTTCATTCCTGCACTGTAGCCTTTGCTCAGTAACTCAACAAGGTCAACTCCTTCAGCTTCTGCGTTTGCGAGTGCCTCCATGGCCATATCCTCATCTGCTTCAACGATTGACTGCTTTGCAGCTTCCATGATTGCTTCCTTACTCATTGTTTACCTCCGTTTTTTTCTTTTCATCCTAATAAATTTTCGGTTTCGTAAAACCTCAACAGTAAATAGATAATGTCTTAACATTATTCTAAACTTTCACTTAAGAAATCGTATATATATTTTTTTAGATTTTTTAGAAAAAATTTTAGGTGTAAACAGCAGGGTAGCGTATTGTATTGTGTTTTCACGCGTGCTATAATGAAGCAGAAAAATATTTATAACTTTTATAATTATATTTATCCGTTCGTATGATAAAAGTGGGGTAAAATATGAAGAATTTTGTTATTCCTAGTCTTGACAAGCCAAATTTGAAAAATCCTGAAATCCTGTCGAATTATCTGAATCAGTCATTGGAGGCATTTTCGGATATCACGGGTGTACCCGTAACTTTTTTTGCGGCTGACAACCGGATTATATCACAGTTTAATTCCAACAATAAAATTTGCAGCATGTTTCAGGTCTACCTTCAGTCGGACAGCAGCTGCCGCAAGAATCTTACATCTGCAGGACAATTTTCTTCGCGCCTAGGCGAGCCGTACATTTTTTTGTGTAAAGCCGGCCTTACCAACATCGCAACTCCGCTCATCATCGACGGTGAGTTCGCAGGATATTTCATCGCAGGTCCGATTGTGATGGGAGAACTT
Organism: Bacillota bacterium; assembly: GCA_022764365.1. GTDB lineage: Bacteria > Bacillota > Clostridia > Peptostreptococcales > Anaerovoracaceae > CAG-238. The sequence continues at coordinate 35,139 of JALERA010000103.1, read as the reverse complement.
CGAAGCAGCACCGCAAAAAAATTCTCCGCAATGAACACGCTGAATAATGTTTCTCTCAAAATGGCGGAAATGTTTGCGGAGAAAATGCATGTTTTCCTCCCGAATCAAGTTTCGGAACTTGCGCTTCTTCTGCATAACAGCATTCTCATTGCAGTTGCCGGAAACCACGATTACAATACACTCCGCGTGCAAAACGAAAAGCAGAATCAAATAAACGTAAACATTCAGCGTTACAAAAAATCACATTCGGAAATTGAGTATCCTTATGCCCTTGAGAACGAAATTCTCGAATGCATGGTCTCCGGTGTTTACACACGTGCAAAAGAGTTGTTTGCGGAACTGCTGAATGCCTTTTCGCTTATGGAAACCGGTAACATGGATGGTATCCGAACCAAAGTCATTTGGTTTTTTGCCATCGTGATAAGAACGGTAAACGAAAGTGGCGGCAGCATCAATGACTCCATAGATTTGGACCTTGATGTAATGAACAGAATCTGCGATGCCGAAACATATGAACAGCTTCTTGAAGTATCAAAGTCCCTTATCGAAATGATTTCGCAGAACAGCATGCGGTCGGTTTACAGCGGAAACTCCCAAATAATATCCGCCGCACTGCAATATATAAACAAAAATTTCAAAGAAAAAATATCATTGAAGGCTATCGAAACAAACCTTCACGTAAATCCGTCCTACTTTTCAACATTGTTCAAGAACGAAATGGGCATAACCTTCACGGATTACCTCAATACGCTCAAGATTGAATATGCCTGCACACTGCTTGCAAACTCAAATATGAGCATAATTGACATTTCCCTTTCGGCAGGCTTCGACGACCAAAGCTATTTCACCAAGGTGTTTCGAAAAGCAAAGGGTGTGACTCCGAAACAATATCGTTCCAGTCACAGCCACGATGCGGAAGAGATCTTATAAACAAAAATAATTCCAAAAACAATAAACCATTTATCATTGTCCAAGGTCAAAGTATGTTATAATGGTAATATATTTGTATGCAATCTATCGCGGAAACGGAGGAGAATATGGTAAAACAATTATATCCAAGAGTTGAAATCAATCTTAAATACCTTACCGAAAATGTAGCCACTGTTGTAAAAAAGTGCAGCGAAAAAGGTATTAAAATTGCCGGAGTTATGAAAGGAACCACCGGCATCCCTCAATGTTCAAAATGTTTTGAAGATGGCGGTGCTTCTTTAATTGCTTCTTCCAGACTCGAACAGCTTGAAGATGCCAAGGAATTTGGAATTAAGCTTCCTTGCCTTCTTTTGAGGGTTCCGATGCTGAGTGAAATTCCTGAAGTTGTACGAATTGCCGATGTCAGCCTTAACAGTGAAATCGAAGTTCTGAAAGCTTTGAACGAAGAGGCCGGCAGACAGGGCAAGCAGCATAAAGTTATCATCATGGCGGACCTCGGTGACCTTCGCGAAGGTTTCTGGGACAAGAATGAAATGGTTGATGTCGCGGTTGAAGTGGAAAACAATATGCCAAACCTCATTCTCGGAGGTGTGGGCACAAATCTCGGCTGCTACGGCTCCATTGAGGCCACTGCAGATAAACTTCAGGAACTCGTTGACATTGCCGAAAGAATTGAAGCCAAAATCGGAAGAGAACTGGAATATATTTCGGGCGGTGCAACAACAAGTCTGCCTCGTATTTTCGACAACGATATGCCGGAAAGAGTGAATCTTTTGAGAGTTGGCGAAGGTATCCTCCTTGCAAGAGACCTCGATGTATTTTTCGGCTATGATATGAGCGACATGCATCAGGATGTATACACTTTGAAAGCGGAAGTAATCGAAGTGAAGACAAAACCGTCTCATCCGGTTGGCTCCATTACAATCGACGCTTTCGGACATAAACCGGTCTACGTTGACCGCGGAATGCGAAAACGTGCCCTGCTCGGCATCGGTAAAGTTGATTACGGCAGTATTGACGAAATCTTCCCGAAGGACAAGGGCGTTGAAGTCATCGGTGCTTCCAGTGACCACACGATTCTCGACATCGAGGACGCAGAAAGAGATATCAAGGTTGGCGATGTTCTTTCCTTCGGAATCAACTACGCTTCCATCGTATATCTTACAAACTGCAGAAATGTACAGATCGTATTTGTATAAAGGAAATGGGCTGCCTGCATTAACGGTTATTTTCCATTAATGCAGGCATCCCATTGCTATGCAGTCCTTATGCTTCATCATACATTCTGATAAGTTCCTTTGCCGTTTCCTCTGTAAGTCCCGCATCCTTACATACTTCTGTAAATGCCTCATCAAGAGCTTTTCTTCGTTCATCGGAAAGCGGGCAGATTGTCTTTTTATCAATTTCAGCAACATAGGCTCTCGCCTTGTCCATAATGTCCGCTTTGCCTTCCTTCATCCACGAAGCTCTCTCCTGATAGTTCATGGTAATATTACTGTAGTTTTGTTCTTTTTTGTAATTCTTAAGTGTGTGCTTCTTATTCATGAAATTGCCGCCGGAGCCTGTCTCAATCAGCAGCTGCGCAGCGAGTGATGTTTCGTCGAAGTTTATTCCGTTTTCAAGATGTTTCAGCGTTCCGATGAAATCGTTGTCGATTACCATTTTTTCGATGCTCATTTCTGCGATTACGTTCAGACCGCCCGCGCCGGATACATTTGAAACTCTCTCAAGCATTGCCAAAAGCCCGCTTCGTGCCGTTTCGCTTCCTGCTTGATAATCGACAATTTTGGAATCGGACATAGCCGCATAAGTATGTACCGGAATCCCATAGAATCTACCCATCTGGGCATATCCTGCGGTAACCATGCTGCATTCCATTGCTTCCATAGGTGTGTACATGGTCTTCATGTTAAAAATGCAAGGCGCTCCGCCGTATACCACAGGGTGACCCGGTTTCACAACCTGCGCGAGTACCAGTCCGCCGAGAAGTTCCACGGTATGCTGCAAAATGCATCCCGCAAGAGTTACCGGACCTGTCGCACCCGCAATCTGTGCGGAAATGAGTTCAATCGGAATATCCATGTTCGCACAGTCTATGATGTTTCTTGCCCCTATGTGTGACCACTTCAGCGGCGATGTCACACAGATATCAAAAATCGTGTACGGCTTGGTCCTTACATTCTCTTCACTTCCCAGAACCGCCTCCAAAAGTTTAAAAGTCCGTGGTACGCCCTCTGCATCCGTTGCCCCTCCGATAATCGGTTTTACCGAGTTTTGCATTTCCGTATAATATAGATACTGGCTTCCCAATTCTCCCGGGGCCTCCTCGCACACGATGGAAGACGAAACGAAATCAATATGCGGCAGACTCTGTGCAACCTTCGTAAGCAGTTTGAGGTCTTTCACCCGTGACAGCCTTACAGTCTGCCCATCCGCTTCGAGTATATTGCCGGCGCTGCTTCCCGGGTTGAAACGCGTCTTTCCGTCGCCGAACGTACAGTAGAAATTCCCCTCTCTGTCGTAAAGGTCAAATGTTGCGGGTGCAGACTCTATGCACTTTTCGACAATCGACCTCGGGAATTTCACTTTCTGCGATTCGTAATCAACTTCGCAGCCCGCTTTTTCAAGCAAACGCAATGCTTCCTCATACGCAAAAATCATGCCTAAGTTCTCAAGGACATACAAAGCGCTTTCATGCACTTCCTTGACTTGTTTCTCAGTCATGATTCTAAATTGCATACTTTCGTCATAAGTGAATTTTTTCATTTTCTTACCTACTCCTTTCGTGTTTTGAGCGAACATCACCGGATTGAAAAGACAGGGGCACATTTCACATGCAGTGCCCCTTATATGTCTCAGTCTATTTTACACGAAATTACAGTGATTTGTAAACCCCTTCCGCTCTGAGTCTTTCCAGATTTTCAAGGGCAATCTCGTGTGCCTCGTCAGGCGCTCCCGCAGCCTTTCCTTTCTTAAGCTTTCCGAAGAAGGTCGTATGCGAACCGTCCGCGTAGAGGATGTTTCCGTTCCAAGCCGCCGTTACAATTGCAACGATAGGGTTGATCAAATTCATGAAGCAGAACGGTAAGTAGGAAAGGGTATCTACACCGAGCATTCTTGAGTGATATGCACCGCAGCTTGTCCAAGGCACGAGCGGCGAGTAAAGCGTTCCGCCGTCTTCCATGCTTCTGGAAAGAAGGTTTCTTCCAAGTCCCAGCTCGTCGTACTTTTCTTTGTACATGCTTGCCGGAATAATCAGACCAAGGTACTGGTCGCACATCGTCGTGATGCAGAACATGGATGTAAGAATGGTTACCGTTATCATTTGGAACGGGGTCTTAACCTTCTTCATCAAAGAGCCGAGAATGGACTCAACGGCACCGATTTGGAAGTAAACACCGCCGAATGCGATTGCGATAATCGCAACATTGATTGTCCACATCATGCTGTCCATACCACCGCGGTTTACGAGTGTATCGCAAAGTTCGTTTCCGGTTTCCGCAGAGAATCCGTAGTGAACCATTGTGATGCAGTCGCTGAAGCTTGCACCCTGAAATACCACAGCGAACAAGCATCCGATTGCTGACAGCAGAAGAACTGCCGGAATCGGCGACATCTGAATTGCCGCAAACACGATAATCATTAAAATTGGCAGAAGAAGCAGCGGACTCATGTGCGGATATGTCGCTTCAATTGCGTCGCAGAGTTCTTCCGCAATGGTCGGGTCATATTCACCCTCTCCGCCCACGGAAAGAACCGTAAAAGCAACCAATGCGATAAGCAAACTCGGGAATGTGGTTGTAACCATCGCCTTTACATGGTCAAACAATCCCGTCTGTGCAGAAGCTGCCGCAAGGTTTGTTGAGTCGGACAACGGCGAAAATTTATCTCCGCAGCATCCACCGGAAAGGATGGCCCCTGCCACAAGACCCGGTGTCACACCCATAGTTGTTCCGATCGTCATAAACGCAATGCCGAGTGTTGCACTTACGGTATATGCAGAACCCAGCGAAAGCCCCACCGCAGCACAAAGAATCGTTACTGCCGGAAGGAAAATCGCAGGTGTCAAAATCTTAAGTCCGTAATATACTAAGGAAGGAATGGTTCCTGCCCATTCAAACGAGCCTACAAGGCATCCAACAAAAATTAAGATGAACAGTGCTTCCAGTGACTGGCTGATGGAATCAAATCCGGCCGCAAGCATATCTTTGAGCTTCTGCCCACATGCTTTACCGACAAACATTGCTGTTACAGCTGCAAGCAGAACCGGAACGTGAGGGTCCTGACCCCAGCCCAAAGCATAGTTTAAAATCATAAGCGTGAGTAATACGATGATGGGCAGCAATGCCTCAAGTTTGTTTGGGAGTCGAACCGCCTTTGGCGTTTTCTCTGACATAATAATACCTCCGTTTAGAATAAAAAAATTAAGTAAACATCGCGCGAATTTTACTCTATCGTTGTTTACTTAATTATATCTTGTTCTATTTTCAGAATTATAAGAATATTTTTAGGTAAATTGGTAATTAATATGTCATAATTCTTAGGTTGTATTTACATCTAAACAAGCGAAGAAACCGCTTCGGCAGTTACGACAGTTAAGACAAAGACGGAATTCGATCCTTCATGAACCTGGTAAAAATCTTCGTCAACTTTCATTTTAACCTTTATTTCCCCTCTTGCTCCCTGCGATTGCGCCTTTTCCTTTACCGCTGTTTCCGCAAGGGTTTTCGCGGCTTCCAGCGCCTCATTGTATTCGTTGAATCCCTCGAATCCGTTCGGACCCATCAGGCAGTAATCATATCCGAGCTGCCGGTTCATATTCGGCTCAATTCGAACCGAATAGCTGCATGTTATGTTTCCGGCAGCAGCTCCGATTGCATTTGCAACTTTGCCCCATTCCGGTACAAGAGCATTCGAACCTAAAAGTTTTGCCACTTCATCCAAAAATATTCCTGTCGGTCCGCCTACACCTATAAGCGTTGAATCTGTGTGCATCCCGGCATTGATAAATCGATTGGCTGAGTTACGGGTTTTGTAAATCATTTCCGTAAGCTTTAAAAGATTTGTTTCTTCCTCGTCAGTCAGCTCTCTGCCGGATTCATGCTTCATCAGAATACGAACAAGGTTTCCGTAAAGCCTGCTTCTGACCATATTGTATACCCTGTCACATATTTCATCTTCCTTCAGGTCGGTTGCCATCTGAAGATACGCAACGCCCAATTTGGAAGCCCTCGCATCATATTCGGTATAGTCGCCGTATAGATGCATGATGTCCGTCGGTGTTACACCGCTTCGCATGATAATGCCCTCGTTTTCGAGCCGCTGCATCCGGAATACGAACGGGCTGGCACCTGCTGCAGCTGCCGCCGCTTCAAACGAAAGCGGTCCCTCTTCCAAAGCCTCTATAAGTGCCTTTTCCTTGGAGAAAAATGAGCTCATATCCTTAGGCTTGTTCATAAGTACAAAAAACTCATGCGCCGGATAGCTGTAACACCGCCTGCGTGTGATAAGTGCTGCAAGCTGAGGAACAACTTCCGGATAATTGGACGCAAGCATGCAGAGAGGAATCATCCTTCTCTCGTCAAGGTACATGACACCGTTTTGATATTTCACTCCGCTGTCGCCGCCGAGTGCAAAGGTGTCAATCGCAATCCCCTTTACCATCGTGCTCCAGCTTCCGATTCGGATTCCGGAAAGTGCGGATACTGTCTTTCCATCCTGCATCAGTGCAATATCACTCGTGGTTCCGCCCATGTCGATGATCATTGCATCCTTTGCCTTTGCGAGTTCCATCGCACCGATTACGCTTGCAGCCGGACCGCACAGAAGCGTTTCAACCGGTCTTGCCTTTGCGTATTCCTTTGACATGACGCTCCCGTCGCTTTTTACGATGACAAGAGGAAGGTTTATCCCAATTTCTTCAAGCGATTTTTCCGTTGCATCGAAAAATTTGTCCATAACGGGCAAAAGCCTTGCATTAAGCAAGGCTGTAGCTCCTCTTTTTTGGACATTGATTTCCTGATACAAGTCATATCCTCTGACGCATTTTACATTCAAATGTTTCTTTAAGATTTTTTCCGCCGTAAGCTCATATCCGCCCGCATTGTACTTTGGATTCATTTGAACAATCGCAACTCCGTCGTAATCCTTGAACTGCTCCAAATCTCTGATGAATTTTTTCCAAGGCGGTTTTTTGAGGGCAGGATCCTTTTCCTCCGGATTTCCCGGAAGAAAATAGATTTCGTCCGAACTCGGAAGTCCGTATGTTCCCTGCATTCGGTCAACCACCTTCGGATTAACTCCGATCATAATAAGCTTCGTGCGTCCGCCCTTATTTTCAACGCAGGCATTGGTTGCGAGTGTCGTTGACAGCGAGATATAGGAAGCCTTCTTTACCGCATCGGGATCAAGACTCCGAAGAGCCTTGAGAATCCCGATTTTTAAATCCTCTTTGGTTGTAAGCGTCTTGGCCGACGAGAGCACCTTGTGATTCTGCGTGTCGTATACAACCGCGTCGGTACAGGTTCCGCCGGTATCAATGCCTATCCCTATCATTTTTATTTATCTCCGTATTTTCCGTAAGTTTTTGCTTCGTTTACGATGAGTTTTGCCAGATCGAAGTTCAGTGCGGAAGGATATTCACAGCCCGTTGCGAGAATGAAGCCGCCGCCTTTTGCGAGTGCATCAATCTGCTTATGACATTCTTCCTTAACCTGATCTTCTGTAGCAGCAAGCAGCCAGCCCGGTTCGATTAAACCAATGAAGGTTGTCTGATCGCCATACGTTGCTTTCATTTCTTCTAATGTCTTGCAATCAGGCGGAAGGTAGTCAAGCGAGAACGCGATTGGGTGCATTCTTGCAATCTGTTCCTTAAGATAGATTCCGTCGCCGCAGTTATGAACCATAACTTCTGCACCGTGTTCTCTTACTGTCTTTGCGAGGTCTTCAACCAGCGGGCCTTCAACCTTATCCCACATCTTCGGGCTTAAGATTGTCTTGGATGAATATAAAGTATCGAACATGATTGCACAGCATCCTGCTTCGATTAAAGCGATGGAGAATTCTTTCAATGTTTCTGTGATATTGTGAAGAGCCTGGTTCATCTTGTCAGGGCATTTAATCATATCATAGAACATCTGCTCCTGTCCTCTCATCATGGAAAGAATACCCAGAGGTCCGAATACGAAACCTACGATTGGCTTTTCCTGTCCTCTTGCTTCATAAAGGAGTCTTGCAAGCTCGATGTGCTCACTCATTCTCGGTGTTTCTCTCGGGTTGATGATTTCAACCTTTTCATAGTCGTCAGCACTCTTCAGCACACGATCGTCCATATCCGGGTGAGCTGCATTCTTTGCGCTGTAAACTACCTTCTGTCCCCAGTCAGCAGCTTCTACAGAAAGGTCAACCAATGTACAGATACAGTCCACGCCGATTTCATCTGTAGCCTTGATGATGGATTCTGCACAAAGCTTCGAGTCCTTCGACCATTCTTCGTATGTAGCACCCGTTGTCTGCATGGATACACTATTGATCAACGGATATACAGGTACATGGTCTGCTTCTTTAATGTCGTTTGGTTTATAAGCTGCACTTTTTTCTGAGTGCCTCTATATATTTTGCGTTTGAACCGCAGCAGCCTCCGATGTATTTAACCCCCGGAACACATGCCGCTTTCGTAATATCTTCTGCGAAAGTATCATAATCAAACTGGCTTCCGCCTTCGAGTGTCGGTTTGCCTGCGTTCGGTTTGAAGATCAGAGGAATATCCGTTTTCTGCGAATATTCTTCGATTATCGGCAGTGCCATTTCCGGTCCGAGTGAGCAGTTAAGACCTACCGCATCCGGTTTAAACTCCGCAAGGCCTTTCAGAATGTCATCGATGGAATTGCCCATCATGGTTCTGGATCCTTTGTCCTTTGCGCTCTTCACAAAGCTGAAAGAGCAAAAAAGCGGAATATCATGCTTTCTTGCTATTCTTGCCGCAATCTGCATCATCTTAAGATCCATAAATGTCTGCAGGAAAATCACATCAGGCTTTCCTTTGACTCCTGCCTCAATCTGCTCCGTAAATATTTCGGCCGCTTCTTCTTCGGAAATGTTTCCGAAAGGCTTCAAAAGCCCGGTAAGAGGTCCCACGGACAAAGCGATCTTGGAATCTTTGCCGTCAAGGGCTCCGTGTGCTATCTCCATGGCCGAAGATACGATTTGTTCTACCGTGTATCCTGAATCTGCAACGCTCGGTCCGTTTGCACTGAATGTGTTTGCAAGAATAATCTTAGAGCCGGCCTCGTAGTACTCATTTATGAGCTGCGAAACGATGTCCGGTTTTTCAATATTGTATCTCCATACAGGAACCTTATCGTCGCTCTTTTCCCAAAGGCTGGTGCCTACAGCGCCATCAAGCAGAACTAAATCTTTATTCATATCTTCTTCTCTCCTCTCTTAAAAACATTGTAAGACATTATCTGATAATAGACTACATCTCACAGCTTTCTTTTCATATAACTTTTTGGAATTCAAATTGGTAATTTTTTTAGCGATTTTTTGAGCCATTTGCGTGTATTCTCACTTATAACCAAATTATATCATATTCAAAAACCGATAATTGTTGTTTTTTATTTTTTTTGGTATTATTTTTATTTTGCCACAAAAAAACTCGGACATCTCCGAGTTTTCAAGCCGTCTAAAAAAGATTGAGAGCCAGCGGAACCGAAACGGGAACGAGAAAGCTCATAATCACACCGGTTATAAATCCGTAAGGCACCGCCCTGCCTTTGGTTTCTTTGTTTATTACAGGCAGGCATACATCCATCGCAGGTGCCCCCGGCATACATGCCGCCTCAATAAACCCGATTTTCTCCGCAACCATCGGCAGTAATAAAATTCCGATTACCTCTCGCAGTACATTGTGCAAAAAAGACACTGCGGACGCTTCAATCAATCCCGCATCCATGATAATCCCCGGAGCGAGCGAATACCATCCGAAGCCGGCACCCACAGCCATGGATTCACGGAGAGAAAATCCCATCAAAGGGCCGGATGCCGCAGAGCCTATCAGGGTTCCAACGATCGTAACAATCGGAAAAACCAAAACGCGAAGGCCGGTTCGGCGCATGATTTGAAACAAATTTCCCTCCAATCCAAGTTCCAATCCTACGAATGCCATTAAGAAGCACAGACCTGTTTTAATTCCGAGGCTTGCCGCATGATCAAAGCGTGCAATATCATCTCCGAAAAACGGGCGTGCTGCAAGATACCCCAACGCCATTCCTGCAATTACGGAAGAAAAAATAATTATCGTCATTTTATTGAGGGAACTTGCTTTTTCCTCCTTCTCACGCTCGATTTTTTCCATTTCATCCTCAACCTGCAAGTCGGTCCTCTTATTGCCCAGAGAGGCATTCCTGCCAAACCCCATGGCCTTCCTCGCAATGAAAATTGCACCGATTGAAAAAAACAGAATTGCAAGTGTCATCACAAGTGCCGTAACACCAATCGTTCCGATGTTGTTGATTACCTGCTCGTTGCATCCCATCCTTGCTCCCATCAGCACGACAAGTGCCATAATTGCCAGCGTCTGCACATTCCCTCTCCACTTGAGCTTTTGCTCATAGCTTCCGAGTTTGGTGCCGACTATATATCCAACCGTAATGATACCTATATATAAAACCATATCCAGCATGTTCTCTTCCACCTTTTCTTTCATTTATGTGTACCGAACCAGTATATATTTTTTGCTGCAAATAAGCCATATTCTATCTATTGCTCTAGTTGGAATTTTTTTGGATGTATTTCGTATAAAAAAATTTTTTTGTTCTTTTTTTAGGTTGACAAATGCCGTTGCATCCTATATAGTATACGGAGAGAAAAGAACATCTTTAAATCGGTACAGAGAGACCGGCAAGATTGATATAAGCATCCCTTGCATTTTGTTTGCACAGGGATTTGTTTCGTGAGGTCTTGCCATGTGGGTAAGCCTTTTTTTCATGCTTTTTCTGCAAGGCGGATTTTACAAATCTAAGATGTTCCTTCTGAAATCCATTTTTTATATTTAAGGAGGACAAAATGAATAATCATCAGCCAATTTACGACGCGCGCCAGCTCGGCGCGGGAAAGACCATGATTCTCGGTCTTCAGCACATGTTCGCAATGTTCGGAGCAACAGTACTTGTTCCGATTATCACCGGACTCAGCATTTCCGCAACGCTTCTGTTCGCAGGTCTTGCGACTCTGTTCATGCACTTTGTTACAAAGAATAAAGTTCCGGTATTCCTCGGTTCCTCGTTCGCTTTCCTCGGTGGTTATGCCGCTGTTAAGGACGCCGGCGTTGCAGAAGGAATGACCGAAAGTGTTGCACTTACATACGCATGTATCGGTGTTGCATGTGCAGGTCTTCTTTACCTGGTACTTTCCGCAATCTGCAAAGCATGCGGTTCGTCCAATGTTATGAAATACTTCCCACCGGTAGTTACAGGTCCGATCATCATTGCAATCGGTTTAAACCTTGCACCTTCCGCAATTAATAACTGCAGCACAAACTGGTGGATTGCTCTTGTTGCTATCGTAGTTGTAATTGCATGCAACATCTGGGGCAAAGGCATGATTAAGATTATCCCGATTCTTCTCGGTGTTATCGCATCTTATGTGGTCGCAGCCGTTACGGGAAATGTAGACTTCACACTTGTGAAAGACGCAGCTTGGCTCGGAGTTCCGGTTATCTGGAGCAATACAGGTTTCTCCGTATTCACAAACGGTGATACAAACTGGGGCATGGTAATCACATCCATCATCACAATCGTTCCGATTGCGTTTGCAACCATGATGGAACATGTCGGTGACATTTCTGCAATCGGCGGAACCGTAGGCAAGAACTTCATTAAAGATCCGGGACTTCACAGAACCTTAATCGGAGACGGTATCGGAACTACCATCGCAGCACTTTTCGGAGCACCTGCAAACACAACTTACGGCGAAAACACAGGCGTGCTTGCACTCACGAAAGTTTACGACCCGTTCGTAATAAAGCTTGCTGCAATCTACGCAATCCTGCTTTCCTTCTGTCCGAAGTTTGCGGCAATCATCGAAGTAATGCCGGCTGCAACCATCGGCGGCGTTTCCATCATCCTTTACGGAATGATCTCCGCAATCGGTGTGAGAAATGTTGTAGAAAATAAGACAAATTTCCAGGAATCCAGAAACGTAATCGTTACTGCTATCATCCTTGGTCTTGCGGTAGGAATCAACTTCTCCGAAGCTGCCGGAATCCCAATTGTAATCGGAGATATCACAATTAATATGACAGGCCTTGCTGTTGCATCCATCGTTGGTATCGTACTTAACGCCGTTCTTCCGGGTAAAGATTACCACTTCGTGGAAGAACCGGATGAAACACTTGCAGCCTCCCTTGGAAAATACTAATGAATACAAAATCAGAATTAATGAACGCTGCGGATATGCAGCGTGCTCTCAAAAGAATTGCACATCAGATTATCGAGCATAATCACGGTGCGGAAAAAATCGTCTTGCTCGGAATAAGGCGCAGAGGTGTTCCTCTTGCACATACCCTTGCCGAAAACATAAAGGCAATCGAGGGGGTGTCCGTTCCCGTAGGCGAGCTTGATATCACGCTCTATCGTGATGACCTGAGCGAAATCCAGCCCGACCCGGTGATTTCCGGAAGCGATGTTCCGTTTGATATTAACGGTATGGATGTGGTTCTCGTCGATGATGTGCTTTATACGGGCCGCACGGCAAGAGCTGCCTTGGATGCGACATCTGCATGCGGAAGAGCCGCAAGCATACAGCTTGCCGTACTCATTGACCGCGGACATCGCGAACTTCCGATTCGTGCCGATTACGTCGGAAAAAACGTGCCGACTTCCAAATCCGAACTGATTGCTGTAAAAGTTCCGGAAATCGATGACGGCGAAGAATGTGTATGTCTTTTGAAATAAAGTTCGTTATGGTGCAGCCCAAATGGGCTGCACTGTTTTTTTCGTAAAAAATGTCCACCAATAAAAAACGGCGGACACTTTTCCTGACTATGGTGTTATGTTATATCTCCTTTATTTGGTCCGGCATCAGACCGGTTGCGACGCATATGTTCTCAATTGAAATTCCAAGTTCTATGAGTTTCTTTGCAATTTCACGTAAAGTGTACCCCCTTTTCAAGGACATTTTAAGAAGAAGGGATTTCTAAATATCTGCCAGTGATATGTACCCCCTTTACTGGACACCAGTAAGGAGGAAAAATTATGCGGTATAGTTATGAATTCAAATTGAAATGTGTAGAATTGCATCGCCAGGCACAATGGTCAGAGACCCCGGATGGAGTAAGCACAGAAACTTTTCATAAAGCTATTTTGGGATGGGATAGACTCGAACAGATTCATGGACCGGAGGTTCTCAGGCCCAAAGCCTCTAACAAAAAATGGAGTCCGGAAGAAAAGTTCTCTCTGGTTAGACAAGTGTTAGCCGGAAATACTTTCAGAAAAGTTGCCTACGATGTTGGGATTGATCCCGGAATGCTTGGCCAATGGGTTCGCAATTACAAAAAAATGGGGTATAATGGTCTTGTAAGCAAAGAGAACTACAAATCCGGAAAGGAATCTGTGATGAAGAAAAAGACAAAACTAGACCCACTTGGTGAATCAGAGCGCGAAGAACTGATCAGACTTCGTGCTGAATATGTACTATTACAACAACGAACGGATTCAGGCAAAAACAAAATGGATGCCGCCTACGCTATATAGGCAAACATCTATGTGTTCAACTTAAACACGATACCAATGTGTCCAGAATTCTGGGTACATATCATACCATAACCGCAACATCTACAGCAAGCTCGGCATCAACTCGCGCCGCCAGCTTCTGATGTATGCTGCGATGATGAAAAAGATGAATAAATAGCAAATTTCGTACAGAATATAAGTTGGGGCTGCCGCATTAACGCCTACTTCCCGTTAATGCAACAGCCCCGTTTGTTTTGTATGTGTTTATATGTTTCGCTCGCGGTTATCTCGTTCGAACAGTCCTCTTCGCAGAATAACTGCTGTAAACCGTATTCTTATAGGTTGTGCGGTATGCACGGATTCGATATTCGTACTTTGTTCCGCAAGCCGCGTTCTTATCAGTGTAATTCTTAAGCTTCGTGGTTCCGATCAGCTTCCACTTGGAAGTTCCGGAAACTCTGCGGTATATCTTATATCCACTTGCCTTGCTTACCGCCTTCCACTTCAAGGTATTCCTGCCTGACGAGGAGGTCAGCGCCGATACGGACGGCTTCGCAAGTTTCACCGTTATTCTCTTTGCCTTGGACGGATAGCTCTCGTACACGGTATCGTTTACGATCCGCTTGGCCGTCACTCGATAATAGTATTGAATGCCTTCTGATGCATAGGCATCGTCGAAATACGGCTCGTCCAAATCCTGTGAAATGAGTTTCCATGTGCCCCCGGCAGCTTTGCGGTAAAGATCGTATGACTCTGCACCCTTCACATCCTTCCACTCGACTGCAGGTTTATCCGCCGGGCTGATGCTCAGGCTTGAGATTTTCGGTGCCGCAGTGGAATAATAATGCTCCAAATCAAAGAAATTCACTTCATAGCTTACATTCTTCTTATTATATGCAACATAGATCACGAATTTGTCGCCCGGAAGAATTTCACCCATCCCCTCCGGTCTGAAAATAATACAGCCTTTCTGCCCGTAGTTTTGGTTGTTTACGTAAAAATCGCCCTTTGCCGAAACCGAACTGAAGACCCACGTTTTGTAATCGCGCATCCGGAGGACGGAAACCACCGCGGTAGCCGCATTGATCTCCTCATCTACGGAGATGCTCCATGCGGAGTTTGGGTCGAAGAAGGACAGCGGCGTATTCTTTGCGGGCCAGCAAATCGTCGTCGGTTCGATATCATCGCGCGTTCGGTTCCTTATGTACATGGTATTGCATGTCCCCTTGGAACCCGTAACCGATCCGAATCCCGTCATCACAAGCGATGGATTCAAAATCCACCTTCTGTGCCCAAGCGTTTTGATGTTCGCCGAATCACTGTCGTACATCCATGCATATAATATGGAAGACTTCAGGCTGTTGTTCTGCCACGATGTCCTGTCTATATTGGAGTCTTTGGACCCCTGTGTTCCCAATGCCGCAAGCGTGGAATCCATGCCCGCGGGCTTCTTCGGACTGTGGGATGCTTTGCCGTTCACATAATTAACCAATGCCGCCGATTGCGCCATATCGCTGTAAGGGTCAAACAGATAAACGTCTGCAGAAAGCCCCGCCGCATATCGAATCAGTCTGATTGTATTTAAAGCACGAACCTGCTCTTCCGATTTCAGTTCTCCCGCACTGTACGGCTTCTTCAGCACCGGCTTCTTTTCGTAGTCTATGCTGTATTCCTTAAGCATTTTACCGTTTCTGTCAAAATACGTTTCCCCGACAGGATGTTCCTGTGCAAATTCGACAATTTCTTTCTGCGACGGAAAAACCGTTTCAATGCCGGTCGTTTCCGCATATGCCCCCTCAGGAATCAAACCCGCCGTAAGTACAAGCGTGAGACACAATGCAAGCAATGTGCGTCGTTTCATAGATAATACCCTCCTAAGAAAAAAGTTTTCAATCTTTCAAATCCTCCTATAGTATAACACATTTTTCCCAAAATTGTATGCATGATTATTTTTTATGCAAAATTCACGTGTTTTTTTAGAAAAAGCTTGTGCTTTGTATACAAATATGGTAAAATTAATCTATGCTATTTCGTAAATGAGTTTTTTTCATTAAAAAAATAATATTTTTTTGTGATTTTGTATAATTTTCTGAAAATAGCATGAATAAAGTATTCTGAATTTATTATAAGGAGAAAAGAAAAATGGAAAATGGTCTTCAGAAAAAGTACGGTCTGATTACAGCTATCTGCATGGTAGTAGGTATAGTTGTAGGTTCCGGCGTATTCTTCAAAGCACAGACAATTCTTCAGAAGACTGAAGGAAACATGGTTATGGGTATTTGGGCATGGCTCATCGGCGGCGCAATCATGCTTTGCTGCATCTGGGCATTCTCAATCATGGCCACAAAGTATGAAAAGGTTAACGGTATCGTAGACTATGCGGAAGCTACAGTCGGCACGAAGTACGGATATATTGTAGGCTGGTTCATGACAATCATTTACTACCCTACTTTAACTTCTGTATTGGCATGGTTATCCGCAAGATATACATTGGTGTTCTTGACATCCGCTTTCCCTGATACATTTACATTGGTGATTCCTGCGGCAGAGGGCGGCTGCGTGGTAGGTCCTGAATGTATGGCATTGTCATTATTCTTCCTTTGCGCTGCTTATGCGATCAACGCACTTTCCCCTAAGATTGCGGGTCACTTCCAAGTTGCAACTACCGTTATCAAGCTCATACCGCTTGTACTCATGGCAGTAGTGGGCATCATCGTGGGACTTGTATCCGACAACGGCGTTCTTATGGAAAACCTCGCTTATGCGGGAGCTGCAACAGACGGAAATCCTCTGTTCGGTGCAGTCGTTGCAACAGCGTTCGCATACGAAGGCTGGATTATCGCGACATCCATCAATGCCGAACTTAAAGATGCGAAGAAAAATCTTCCGATTGCCTTAATCGCAGGCGCCATCATCATCGTTGCAATTTATCTTTTCTATTACATAGGCGTTGCAGGCGGTGCAACTGTTGAAACTCTTATGGCTGACGGTGCAACCGTTGCTTACACGAACGTATTCGGAAATGCTTTCGGCAACATTCTGAATGTATTCGTAGCAATTTCCTGCATGGGAACTCTCAACGGTTTAATGCTTGGATGCACAAGAGGTATCTACTCCCTTGCAGCAAGAAAAGAAGGTCCTCATCCTGAAATGTTCTCTCAGGTTGACAATGTAACCAACATGCCAAACAATGCGTCCATCTTCGGACTTCTGCTTTGCGGCGTATGGTTCTTCTTCTTCTATGGTTCAAACCTTGCAGGATTCAACTGGTTCGGTATTTTCGGATTCGACTCATCCGAACTTCCGATCGTAACAATTTATGCTTTATATATTCCTATCTTCATAATGTTCATGAAGCATGCGACGGATCTTGGAACCGTAAAGCGTTACGTTGCTCCGATTCTTGGTATCTGCGGAAGCGTATTCATGGTAATCGCTGCTTTCTATGCACATGGCTTCCAGCCTTACCAGGCAGCAGCCGAAGCAGGCGGATTTGCTTGCCCGATCGTATTCTACTTGATCGTATTCGCAGTTGTTATGGTAATCGGTTTGAGATTCTATAACAGAAAAAACAAATAAAGGTTTTGAAAAGTTTTCGGCATCACCCAAAGGGTGATGCCGATTTTTCTTTAGCCTTATTCCAATTCGAATGCTCCGTTGTAGAGTTGATAGTATCTGCCCTTCTCGGCAATCAGCTGCTCGTGATTGCCTCTTTCGATAATGCGTCCGTTTTCCATAACCATTATCACATCGGCATTTCGCACGGTTGAAAGTCTGTGGGCGATTACAAATACCGTTCTTCCTTTCATCAGATTGTCCATGCCGCGCTGCACGATGGTTTCGGTACGCGTATCGATGGAAGAGGTTGCCTCGTCCAGTATCATAACCGGCGGGTCGGCAACCGCCGCACGTGCGATGGAAATCAGCTGGCGCTGGCCTTGCGACAGTCCGCTACCGTCGCCCTCAAGCACGGTGTCATATCCTTTCGGCAGCATGCGTATAAAGCCGTCGGCGTTTACCAGTTTTGCTGCCTGTATGCATTCTTCATCCGTCGCATCCAGTCTGCCGTATCGGATGTTTTCCATTACGCTTCCTGTAAATAAATTGACATCCTGTAATACCACTCCCAGGGAACGGCGCAAATCTTCTTTTCGGATCTTGTTGATATTGATTCCGTCGTACTGAATCTTGCCGTCATCTATGTCATAAAATCGGTTGATCAGATTCGTGATTGTCGTCTTTCCGGCTCCGGTCGCACCCACAAGCGCCACCTTCTGGCCCGGCTCGGCATACACCGTTATGTCATGCAGAACCATGACATCCTCTTCATATCCGAAGTCAACATCTTTCAGATTGATTTTGCCACGCATTCTTATCAGCCTGCCTGCGTCCTTCCAGGCCCATACTCCCGTATGCTCCCGGCATTCCGTCAGATTTCCTTCGGCATCTTCGTGTGCGTTTACCAGAGTCACGGTGCCGTGGTCTTCCTCCGGCGGCATATCGAGGAATTCAAAAATTCTGGATGCTCCGGCGAGTGCCATTACCACCGAATTGAGCTGCTGGGAAACCTGTGCAATCGGGTTCACAAAGTTCCTGGAAAGAGTCAGAAACGCCGCTATCGTGCCGAGCGTCAAGGCAGGTTCTCCGCCGATTGACAAATTGCTCACGCCGGCAATGGCCATAGCACCGCCTGCAAAGGCAATGATGATATAAAGCACATATCCAAGCGCTCCCATAAGAGGCATGAGCATATTCGCAAGGCCGTTTGCATTCGCCCCGCTTTCGCGAAGTCTGTCGTTTTTCCCGTCGAAAATTTCACATGCTTTTTCCTCGTGGCAGAAGACTTTGACAACCTTCTGGCCGTTTATCATTTCTTCTATATAACCGTTGACATCTGCAAGATTTGTCTGCTGCGCCATGAAATAGCCTCCGCTCTTTCCGGCGATTTTCTTGACAATCAAAAGAATCAATACCGTAAAAACAAGCACGATGAGCGTGAGCCATACGCTCAGATGAATCATCGATGCAAGCACGGCAATCATCGTCACAACGGACGAAAAAAGCTGCGGCAGACTTTGTGAAAGCATCTGCCTGAGCGTGTCCGTATCGTTCGTATAATAACTCATGATTTCACCATGCGTTCTTCGGTCAAAGAAAGAAACAGGCAGTTCCTGCATGTGAGCGAACATCTCGTCACGGATGTCTTTGAGCGTTTTCTGCGAAACGACCGCCATGGTTCGGTTGTAAAAGAGCCCTGCCAAAACGCCCGCCAGGTACACAAGGCCGATTCCCGCAATTGCTTTCAGAAGCCCGGTGTATACGGGATTTGCTTCGAGAAGCAGCGGCTGTATATATCCGTCAATCAGCGTCTGCAGGAACAAGGACGATGCCACGCCCGCAGCCGAACTTACCAGTATGCAGATTACAACGAAAATCAATCTTAATTTATATTCTCCGAGATAGGAAAGAAGGCGTTTCAGAGTTTTGGAGTCCATGTTTTTCAGGCTTCCTCCCGGTGCAAAGCCTCTGTTTCTGCCCATCGGTTTAGTTGCTGCCTGTCTGCTCATCGCCTTCACCTCCTTTGTTCTGCGATTCATAAACTTCACGGTAGATGAGACTGGATTTCATGAGCTGCTCATGCGTTCCGATGCTGTCGATTCTGCCGTCGTTCATAACGATAATCATGTCTGCATCCTGCACCGATGCAATTCGCTGCGCGATTATGATTTTCGTAGTGTCCGGAAGTTCCTCCCGGAATGCTTTTCGAATCATCGCATCCGTTTTCATGTCAACGGCGCTTGTCGAGTCGTCAAGAATCAGTATCTTTGGTTTTTTCAGAAGCGCTCTTGCAATGCAAAGTCTCTGCTTCTGCCCGCCGGACACATTGCTCCCGCCCTGGTCGATATGCGTGTCGTATCCGTCTTCGAATCCCATGATAAAATCATGTGCGCACGCAACCTTGCAGGCATGAATGAGTTCTTCGTCCGTCGCATTCTCATCACCCCAGCGAAGATTTTCCTTGATGGTTCCCGAGAAAAGGACATTCTTCTGAAGCACCATCGCAACCTGCTCGCGAAGGCTTTCGATATCGTATTCTCTTACATCTCTTCCGCCCACTTTGACAGAACCCGCGGAAACATCGTAAAGCCTTGGGATGAGCTGTACCAGACTGGATTTGGACGAGCCCGTTCCTCCGAGGATTCCTACCATCCAGCCGGATTTTATATGAAGGTTTACATCATCCAAAACCTTTTTGCCCGAGTCTTTTTTGTACGTGAAATCAACATGTTCAAAATCCACATCTCCGCTTGCAACTTCCGTAATCGGATTTTCCGGATTGTGCAGGTCGCTCTCCTCGTCGAGAACTTCCACGATTCTTTCCGCCGAAGCCTTTGACATCGTGATGAAAACGAAAATCATGGAAATCATCATAAGGCTCATTAAGAGCTGCATCGAATAGGTTATCATGCTGAGAAGCTGCCCGCAGGTAAGTCCGAGAAGTTCATTGTTTCCGCTTGCAACGATCATTCGTGCGCCGAGCCAGCATATAATCAGCATGCAGGCATACATACAGAACTGCATGAGCGGCATTCCGAATGCCATGGTTTTCTCGGCTTTTGAGAAATCCTTGTAAATGCTTCCGGAAATGTCAGTAAATTTTTTGGTTTCAAATTCCTGCCTGTTAAATGATTTTACCACCCGCATGCCGTAGAGATTTTCCTGCACGACATTGTTCAATTTGTCATAGGTTTTGAAAACTCTCTCGAAAATCGGCTGTACGCGGCTTATCAGCAGAAAAATGCCTGCTCCCAGAACCGGCATGCTAAGCAGGAATACCAGCGAAAGTTCTTTGTTCACGCTGAATGCTGCAATCAGTGCAAATACGAGGATTGCCGGTGCCCGGAAGCAGATTCTGGTCATCATCTGAAAGACCTGCTGCACATTGGATACGTCCGTGGTCAGTCGCGTTACAAGACTTGCCGTCGAGAATTTATCGATGTTTCCGAATGAGAATTCCTGTATTTTGTAATACATTCCCCTTCTTACATTTTTTGCAAATCCCGCCGACGCATTGGCAGCGGTTACACCGGCCGCAGAGCCGAAGAACATGGTCAGAAGTGCCGCTGCCAGCAAAATTAAGCCATATTTTACAATAACATTCATATCCCCCATATCGATGCCGTCATCGATAAGTTTTGCCATTAAAAGAGGAATCAGTATTTCCATTACTGATTCCAGCAAAACAAAGATAGGGGTAAGTATTGTGGGCTTTTTGTATTCGCCCACGTACTTTATCAATTTTTTGATCATTTATCCCCAATACCTCCTATTGTACGAAGTGTCCACTCCTTAAGCGCGTTTACCGGTTTATGTACCAGTGCAAGCACATCCACGATTCGAGCGAGGAGCCAAAGGAAGACTTTCCATAATCCTTCTACAACGAAATCGTAAATCGCAGCAACCGGCTTTGATGAAAATACCACCGCGCAAAGCGAAGCCAGACCTATAATAAGCAAATAATAGATTACAGGATTGTCAACAGGTATGATTCCGAAGCCAATGCCGTGTACCTTTATTAAGTATCTCACAATTAAGTGAAGAATATATATCGGCATTGTATTCATGCCAACATATGCCAGATAATTTTTCTTACTTGGCAGAATATTGACCATTAGGATGATCCATCCCCATGCGAGGAAAAGCACCATGATTCTGCCGAATATATCCCAATACCACGGAATTCCGAGGTTCCCTGCAGTCGTCTTAAGCAGATAAAAACCCACCGGAAGCTGAGGCATGCAAAATGCCAGAATGCACGAAATGCCCATCAAAACCGCTCCCAGGAGCATGCATTGCCATTTCTTGAGGCATTGCAGTTTCTTGAGCTGATCACCCGTGCAGTAAACCGCCATTACAAAGAACGGGAAGTAGGAAACCATTCTGCCGAGTCCCAGGATGCCCGTAAGGAACGGAATCTGCCCTGCAAAAATATACACAACGATGCTCAGTTCCAATATGTACGGAATCTTCATCCACTCTTTCGTAAAGTATCTGTAGAAGAAAAGTGCCCACAAATACCACAGTGCAAACGGAGGCTGATCAAGATTCCAGTTGGCGTTTCCGAAGATCAACAGTCTGACCAAATAGAAAAACGGGATTCCGAGAAGATACGGCCACATAAATGTGTGGAATGAAGTCTCCTTCGACCGGTCAGGTTTTTTCGAAAAATAGCCGGACAGGAACACGAACGCCTGCATTACAAAAACATTGATGGTTATGTAAATAACGCCTCCGAGTGAGTCCTGTGAGAAATTTCCTGCCACCCTTGTAAAATGCGATATCGGAATTGACCACATCAGCAGACCGCGAAATGTGTCAAACATATAGTCTCTTTGTTTTATCGTTTCTCCCATAAATGCTACGATTCTTTCGCCCAGCCTCTTACGCAGTTTACTGCCTTTTTCCAGCCGTTCAAAAGCTCTCCTTTCTTTTCTTCATCCATATTCGGCATAAATTTCCTGTCAACCTGCCAGTTTTCCAGTACATCTTCTTTGTTTTTCCAGTATCCGGTTGCCAGTCCCGCAAGATACGCCGCTCCCAGTGAGGTTGTTTCGATGCACTGCGGACGATCCACTTCGCATCCCAGAATATCCGACTGGAACTGCATCAGGAAATTGTTTGCACACGCACCGCCGTCAACTTTGAGCGCCGGCATGCTTTTTCCCATATCCTCGGACATCGCGTCTATCAAATCCTTGGTCTGATATGCCAATGATTCGAGTGTTGCTCTTACCAGATGGTTTTTGTTGGCACCTCTTGTAATGCCCAGCACCGCGCCTCTTGCATACGGATCCCAGTAAGGAGCCCCGAGTCCCACGAAGGCCGGAACAACGTAAAGTCCGTTTGCATCCGGTACGGAAAGCGCCATTTCCTCGGAATCCGAGGCTTTTTCCATGATGTCGATTTCATCCCTGAGCCACTGAATGGCTGCGCCGCACACGAAAACGGAGCCTTCCAGAGCGTAATAGACTTTGCCGTCTATGCCCCATGCGATCGTGGTCACAAGCCCATTGTTTGAGAAAACAGGCTTTTCGCCCGTATTCATCAGCAGGAAACAGCCTGTGCCGTACGTGTTTTTTCCTTCGCCCGGCAGGAAACAGGTCTGTCCGAAAAGTGCAGACTGCTGGTCTCCCGCCGCTCCGCCGATTCGAATCGGACCGCCGAAAACATTGTCGCTCGACACGCCGTAAATGCAGCTTGACGGCTTGGGTTCAGGGAGCATGCAACGCGGTATATCGAGAAGATTAAGGATTTCATCGTCCCAATCAAGCGTGTTGATATTGAACATCATGGTTCTCGAAGCATTGGAGTAGTCCGTGACATGGACTCTGCCCTCTGTGAGCTTCCAGATGAGCCATGTTTCGATCGTTCCGAAAAGAAGCTTTCCGGCTTCTGCCTTTTCTCTTGCACCCGGAACATGATCGAGGATCCATTTCAGTTTGGTTGCGCTGAAATACGCATCGATCAGAAGCCCGGTCTTTTCCCTGATCTTCTCGCTGTAACCCTCTGCCTTGAGGCTGTCGCAGTATTCTGCGGTTCTCCTGCACTGCCATACGATTGCATTGTAAATGGGCAATCCGGTTTCCTTGTCCCATACCACGGTGGTTTCGCGCTGGTTTGTGATGCCGATGGCCTCTATGTCTTCGTGCGTGCAGTTTATTTTGAGGATTGCTTCCTGGGCAACTCCCATCTGCGTCGACCAGATTTCCATGGCATCGTGTTCCACCCAGCCCGCCTTCGGGTAAATCTGCGTAAATTCCTTCTGTGCCGAGCTTATGATGTTGCCTTTTTTATCATAGAGTATGCATCTTGAACTCGTTGTTCCCTGATCGAGCGCCATTATGTACTTTCCCATACTGCCATCCTTTCTTCTTGCCGGTTTTCAGACAAAAATCATCATTATCTTATTTGAGATATCCATTCCTCTGCGGGTAAGCCGGAGCGAAGTTTCATCTTCTTCGGCGAATCCCCCGTTTACAAAAATGGAAAACTCCTTTTTTCCTTCCGGATAAAAATCCCATATATCCCTGCCGAACTTGCCGCGAAAATCCGCCTTGTCAATCCCCGCGGTTTTTCGAAGTCCCGTAAAAATATATTCACTGATATTATCGCTCTGCGTATTGACCGTATAATCACACACCGCGAGTCTCCCCTCGCTCAAAATGTACGCATCCACATCCGGGATGTTCGAATAACGGGTTCCGTTCAGAAAGGAGTGGGCCGACGGACCCAGTCCCATATACTCGCCCATACTCCAGTAACGCAGGTTATGCCTGCACTCGTATCCCGGCTTTGCGGCATTGGAAATTTCGTATTGCCTGTATCCTGCCGCATCCATCATTTCCAGGGAAATTTTATACATTTTCCTGTCATCCTCTTCCGTGGTCTGATGATAGATTCCCTTGTCGCAGTCCCTTGCGAACCTTGTGTTGTCCATGATTTCGAGACTGTACAGCGATATATGTTCGGGCGCAGATGCGATTGCCGCCTCCACGCTTTTCTCCCAGCTTTCGATCGTCTGCCCGGAAATGCCGAACATCAAATCGAGGCTCAAATTGTCGATTCCCGCATTTCTTGCAACGGTTACGGTCTCTGTAATCTGCCCTGCCTTGTGGATTCTCCCCAGGATTTTCAATACTGCGTCGTCAAAAGACTGTGCGCCGATGCTGAGCCGGTTAAGCCCCGCCTTGCGAAACGCAAGCAGCTTGTCCTCGGTTACCGCTGCGGGGTTCACTTCCATGCTCACTTCCACATCCTCTTCAATCTTGAATTTCATCTTTAGAGCATCCATGAGTCTCTCAAAGCAATTTTCGTTGAGAAGTCCGGGCGTTCCGCCGCCGAAGTAAATGCTTTCGATTGGCTTTTCGGCATATCTTTCCGCATAAAAATCAATCTCGTTTTCGAGTGCTGCCGCAAAGGCTTCAATCTTTCCGGTCTTCGCACCGGGCACTGAGTAAAAATCACAATACGGGCATTTGCTCATGCAAAACGGTATATGAATGTAGATTCCTCTCGTGTTATCTTTCTGCATATTCTTACTTTGCCTTATTCATTCGCCGCGGCATTCCTGCCGCTATTTGTTGTCGTCATACTTGAGAACCGCCGTGAAAGCCTCCTGCGGCACTTCAACCGTTCCGAACTGACGCATGCGCTTCTTGCCTTCTTTTTGCTTTTCGAGCAGCTTCTTCTTTCTGGAAATGTCGCCGCCGTAGCATTTTGCGATTACGTCTTTGCGGTATGCCCTTACGGTCTCGCGGGCAATAACCTTCTGTCCGATTGCCGCCTGAATCGGCACCTCAAACTGATGCATCGGAATAATGCCTTTGAGCTTTTCACAGACAAATCTGCCGCGCTGATAAGCCTCGGATTCATGCACAATCATGGAGAATGCGTCCACAAGTTCCTTGTTCAGCATGATGTCGAGTTTCACAAGCTGTGACTTTTCGTACCGGTCAAACTCGTATTCGAGCGAGCCGTAGCCGCGCGTCTTGGATTTCAGTGCGTCGAAGAAATCGTAAATAACTTCGTTGAGCGGCATGTCATAATGCAGCTGAACTCTGGTCGGCGTAATGTATTCCATATGAAGCATCGTGCCTCTTCTCTGCTGGCAAAGTTCCATAATGCTTCCCACATAATCGTTCGGAATCATGATGTTCGCTTTTACCATCGGCTCTTCAATGTGATCGATTTCCTGCGGCGTCGGAAGGTTTGACGGATTCTGAAGCATTTCAACCGTGCCGTCCGTCTTTACAACCTTATAGATAACGCTCGGTGATGTGGTAATAACGCCGAGATTGAATTCTCTTTCCAGTCTTTCGACGATGATTTCCATGTGCAAAAGTCCCAGAAAACCGCATCGGAAGCCATAGCCGAGTGCCTGCGATGTCTCCGGCTCAAAGTTAAACGCTGCATCGTTAACCTGAAGTTTTTCGAGTGCATCCTTTACGCTCTCGTATTTTTCCCCTTCTGCCGGGTAGATTCCGCAGTAAACCATGGACTGGACTTTCTTGTAGCCCGGAAGCGGCTCGTCCGCAGGATCGGCGTCAAGTGTGATGGTATCTCCGACTCTGGCGTCGGCGACCTGCTTGATTGAAGCACAGATATACCCTACCTCGCCGGCCTTGAGCTGTTTGGTCGGGATGAGATTCGGTGCGCAGATTCCGACTTCCGTAACCTCATATTTTTTGTTCGTTGCCATGAGGCGTATGATGTCGCCCTTCTTCACGCTGCCGTCCTTGATTCTGGCATAAATGATTACGCCCAGATAGTTATCGTATTTTGAGTCAAAAATCAGTGCTTTGAGCTTGCCGTTTTCATCCCCCTCCGGTGCCGGAATCGCATCGATAATGCGTTCGAGAAGGTCCTCGACCCCAAGTCCCGTCTTTGCGGATACCAGCGGTGCGTCCTGGGCATCCAGGCCGATGATTTCTTCGATTTCTTCTTTGCACTCATCCGGTCTTGCCGAGGCAAGGTCGATTTTGTTCAGTACCGGCAGAATCTCAAGATTTTCATCCAGCGCAAGGTACACATTCGCAAGTGTCTGTGCTTCCACGCCCTGCGTTGCATCCACGACAAGCACCGCTCCCTCGCATGCCGCAAGCGAACGCGAAACCTCATATGTAAAGTCCACATGTCCCGGAGTGTCGATGAGGTTGTAAATGTATTCATTGCCGTCCTTTGCCTTGTATACAAGACGTGTCGTCTGCAGTTTGATGGTGATTCCCCGCTCTCTTTCCAGGTCCATATTGTCCAAAAATTGCTCTTTCATGTCGCGCTCCGCAACAAGGCCGGTCTTTTCGATGAGCCTGTCTGCCAGCGTTGATTTGCCGTGGTCGATATGCGCGATAATGCTGAAATTTCTTATATATTTCTGATAATCCATACTTGTGTTTTCCTCTGTTGTCTTTAATTTTGTTTTTTCTTTTGTTTTTCGTTTGAGCATATTTATTCATAATATATTTTAATGCATATGTTGGAAAATTTCAACTTTTTTTGCCGAAAATGCTTCTTCATATCCGCATCTTCTCGACGCTTGTTCATCCACATGCAAAAGTGCCGTTGTCGCCGCGAAAAAAAGCATCGCAATCAGCACACATTCCCAGAAATTCTTCATTTTCCTTCTCTTTAGTTTCCTTTCTTGAGCGTCTCCGCCAGTATTTTTCCGAAGTATTCCGCAGTATTGCGTACCTCCTCGATATCGTTTCGATTGTAGCCGATTTCAAGGAGCATGTATTTGGAGGATAGGTTCTGATTGTAACGGTAACCTCTCTCCAGAATGTTTCCCGTAAATCCGTCATAATTTTTCGTCGCAGTCTCGTTCATCTTGCGCACGAAAGACAGATTGCTTGCGTATGTTTCCACGGCGTTGCTCACAACATAGGAGTATTTCGCACACTTTTTGCCGCCGATGGAGACCGTGGCAACCGATACCTTGCCCGGAACCGCATCTCGGTGCAGGTCGATGACGCACTCGATGCTCGGATATTTTTTGAGCAGAGCCTCTGTTGTCTCATAGGAACGGCTGTATGCCTGGTTGTAGGATTTTTCGTCGTGGAGAGTGGAATCGTGCACACATGGGATTCCTTCCTTGTCAAGCGTTTCTGCTAAAACATCCCCCGCATCCCTTACTGTATTCAGTCTGCCCTTGCGGTGATAGTTGCCCTCGGATGACGGAAGATAAGACTCTGTCGCATGGGTATGGACAATCAGAACCACCGGGTCTTTGCCGAAAACGCGTGGCTTTGTGTCCTTGTCGGAATCATTCACAACCACTTCCACATCCGGCTTTTCGGTGCTGCCGCTTTCTTTGCCGGTCCCTTTCGTGCGGCTTTCCTGCGTGCCGGTCTGCCCTATTCCTGCCTGCGTTATGCCGCCCTCCTGTGTCCCGCTCTGAGCCTTGACCGGCTTGATGTCGATGTTTGGGTAGACCGCTGAAATGCACATTATGCCGAAATTGGTAGGATTCATTTCGGTTTTTTTCTCCGCAAAAACTGCCGCAAGTCCTTCGCCCATCTCTGCCTTCGGGATAACTGCATAGGATATTGCTGTGCTCAGGACATATACGGTCAACACAAACTTTGCCAGGTTTTTTTTCATTTCGGCTTTCCCCTCCGGTTTTCTTTCCTTTCGGGGATGCTCCCCCTTCGGCTTTATTTCACCTTAGAATATATGCCGGGATGCAAGGTTATATTTATGGCATTTGAAATAATATCGGCAAAATCCTTGATTATTTCGTCGATGTCCGTGGAGGTCACAATCATGTCAAAGCTGCCTTCCTCCAGGTAGTTTTGCAGTTTCTCCTGCGTGCAGCCGGCAGCCCTGCCTTCTGCGTCTCCGCCGGCTGCCTTGATTTCTTCGGCTGCATCCATGATAAGCGTGCGCGCGTCGATTACGGTTGGAACGCCTATGCTGATCACCGGACAGCCCACAGTCTTCCTGCTGATTTCTTTGCGACGGTTTCCCATGCCCGCTCCGGGCATGATGCCCGTGTCGCAGATCTGAATCGTCGTGCTGAGTCTCTTGATGTCCTTTGCGGCAAGGGCATCGATGGCGAGGACCACATCGGGCCTCGCCAGGGAAACCACTTTGTCTATCAATTCTGCGGTTTCAAGCCCGGTTATGCCGGTGACAGAGGGGTTGAAACCGCACACATTTGAATAATCCCAGTCCCCGTCGCACTCAAAAATTTCAAAAAGGTGCGACGTTATCTTCACCTTGTCTGCCGTGTGCGGTCCCAGACTGTCCGGCGTCACCTTTTCGTTCCCGAGTCCCACAACGAGTGCCTTGAGATAATAATCATGTTTGACAAACTTGGCAAGTTCATCCGCCAAAGCCGCGGCTGCCCTCTCCTTTATGCCGTTCCTTTGCTCAATGACGCCCTGAACTTCCAGCGTCACATATCGGCCCCTGGGTTTTCCGAATGCGCGCTCGCCCTCTTCATCTGTAATCTCAATATCGATGACCGAAATGTCCTCATCAATCTGCGACTGTTTTTTGAGATATCCGGTTATGTTGTGGACGGGCGCACCCGCCTCCGGTGTGCCGCTTCCGCGCCGTGCCGCCGTGAGCATCTCATCAAGCTCGACGGCAAGGTCTGTTCTGTAATTCATTTCTTCGTGTTCTCCTCTCAGTTTGCATGCAATCTTTCTTTTCAGTTTTTTCAATATGTGAAGCGCGCAATTTTCGCAAAAAGTTGTACAAAATCACCCTTCTTTTAAAAAAGTCCAAGAAATATGTCTCTCAACCGTCATTTTTATTGGACTTTTTTCTTATCTCTTCATTTTGTCCAACTTTTCTTTTGCCGCGCCCCGAGGCTGCGGTGGCATCAATCCTCTCATGCGGTCTGCCGTGCCCCGTCCAAAATCTTTTTGTGCTTTTTCCTATTTTCCCCTTGCAATCTCAACATTATTCGTATATAATTCAAATTGCGAATTTATGTCTTTTTCCGGGCGCCATCTGCGGCATTCGGAAAGCATGAAAATTTTAATAAAGTGGGGTGAAAAACACATGGCAAACATTAAATCCGCAAAGAAAAGAATCAGAGTTATCGACAAGAAAACTGCAAGAAACAGAAGAATTAAGAATCATCTTAAGGCTGTTTTAAAGAACTTCGAAGCTGCAATGGCTGAGGGTAACCTCGAAGTTGCTGCTGAAAAGCTTCATTTAGCAGAAAAGAAACTGATGCAGGCTGCTGCTAAGGGAACAATCTCCAAGCACGCTGCTTCCAGAAAAGTTTCCAGATTAACAAAAAGATTCAACACTGCAAAGGCAGCAAAATAAGTCTCACCCGTCCCCACCCGTGCATAAGTTAAATGCACAGCATGAGCAATCAAAAAACCATGGATGTGTCTCCCATGGTTTTTTTCTCATACGGAATACCCTGCCGAGGGAGCGTCCTGCGTGCATTCCCCCGGATTTTCAAAGAAAGGAATCGATGTACAAATGATTTTATTCGGAAAAAAAGCAAAGAACCGCAGTACGGAAACCGAAGAGCAGAAAGCAGCCCGCAAGCAGGCGGAAAAAGAAGCCGCAATTGCAGCCTATAAAGAGAAACGCCAGCTCACATTGAAGCGTTTTTTTGAAATCGCCGGGCTTCCATTTCCTGAAAAATTTGAAGCACTTGCGGATCACCCGGTCAGCGATTTCACCGCGGATCCGCGCAGGCTGACACCGGACTCGGTCTTCATGTACTGGCAGGTCGGGCCGCTTTCCTCCGGCTATGCGGAAGACCCTCTTGAACGTGCAGTCAGCACCGGATGCCTCTGCATTATTACAAACGAACCATGCGATTTTGAAAACTCCCTGTTGATTACCGATACAAACGAAGACGGCTACAGCATCATCACCGATGCCTACATTCGTGCATCGCACTACATACGTTCCATACATAAATCGAAAGTTATCGCACTTACCGGTTCTGTCGGCAAAACTTCAACAAAAGAAATGATCGAGGCCGTGCTGCGTGCGCATTACAAGAATCCGTTGGTTTCCAAAGGGAACAACAATTCCATGTTTTCCATCACCAGAAACATTCAGAAACTCAAACGCCCAACGAATGTGTATCTGCAGGAGGTCGGTGCTTTTGCTCCGCGTACCATTGAAATTTCGGCAAAGCAGCTCGAAGCGGACATGGCAGTCTACACGAACATCGGGGTTTCTCACGTGGAAAGCTACGGCAGCCGGGAAGAGCTGGCAAAAGACAAACTCTCTCTTTCCACCTACGGAAAGCCTGACGGGCTTGCTTTTGTAAACTATGACGACGAAATTCTGATGTCCCATCCGTTCACGCAGAAGGTCATCACATACAGCCTGCGAAATGAAGGGGCTGATTACTATGCAAAAAAAATTGAAAAAACAGACGAAGCCGGACTTCGCTTTACCATCGTAGACAAGCCGGCCGGCGAGGAACACGATGCCGAAGTCTTCGTTCCGGGAGAGCACAATGTGCTCAATGCCGTTGTCGCCTACGCGGTCGGCAAGGCTCTTAACCTTAAGCCGGAAGAAATCCTCGCAGGCATCGCGGAATACCGCCCTTCCGGTATGCGCCAGAACATCATCCACCCTTGCGGATACAATATCTTTGCGGACTGTTACAACAGTTCTCTTATGGCAATCGAAAACACCCTTGCCGCGATGGATGATATTCCTGTTGCAAACGGCGGCAGACGCATAGCCGTGCTTGGTGACATTTTGGCACTTGGCGATATCAGCGAAGAAACGCACCGTCAAATTGCCGGCGTTCTTGCAAAGCACAAGGTAGATCTTCTGCTTGCCTACGGAATCAACATCCGTCTGACGGTCGAAGAAGCTGCAAAGCTTGGCATAGAATCCAAATATTTTGCTGACAGGACGAAACTGGAAGACGAAATCCGTGCTGTGGTAAATCCGGAAGACCTTGTGCTATTTAAGGCTTCTCATGCCGTAAACCTCGGTTCTTCCATCGACCGGCTTTTCGGTACAGATGTAAACGAAAGCTCCAGCATTGCGCATAAGCAGTTCCGCCTCGAAACCCGCGGTGACTTCGAGTACTACATTTTCGAGACATCCGCATCCATCAAAACCTACCTTGGCACCGACGCCAAGGTTGAAATTCCAAGCAGCATTGAAGCCGAGGTTACGGACGAACTTCGCGAAACAGATGTCAAGCGAACTCTGGCAGTCGAAAAAATCGGAAAAACAGCTTTCCGAAACAATCAATATGTGAAGGAAGTTGTCCTTCCGGCCTCCGTCATCCGCATCAGAGACGGAGCGTTCAAAGGGTCTTCCATCGTGCATTTTGAGGGCTCGGCTAACCTCCTTTCCATAGGAGATGAAGCTTTCGCAGACTGCCCGGACCTTGAGACGGTAAAAATAAGCCGCAATACTGCGGAAATCGGTAAAAAAGTACTGGAAAACAGTCCTAATGCGGTGTTACAATATAAGTAACTTTTGATGAATTACGCAATTTTGAAAGGAGCAAATCATGTCATTACACATTGCTGCCTCAAAAGGCCAGATAGCAGAATCCGTTCTGCTTCCGGGTGACCCTTTGAGAGCCCAATTTATTGCAGAAAACTTTTTGGAAGAGCCGGTTCGCTACACCGACATCCGCAACATGTACGGCTTTACCGGCCGTTACAAAGGTGTTCCCGTTTCGGTTCAGGGAAGCGGTATGGGGATGCCGTCCATGGGAATCTAGTCCTGGGAACTCATCACGGAGTATGGTGTTCAGAATCTTATCCGAATCGGTACCGCAGGCGCTTTTACGGATGAACTTGAGCTTGGAGATGTTTTCCTCGCCCTTGCAGCATCCACTGATTCCAATTATCAGCACGCTTTTGACGTGCCCGGACAGTACAGCCCGAGTGCAAGCTGGGAACTCATCAAAAAAGTTTATGCCGCATCAAACGAAACCGGAATCGAGTTCAAAGCCGGAAATGTAGTTACCTGTGATGTTTTCTATGAATTCGGCGACTGGTGGAAAAAATGGGCAAAAATGGGTGTGAAGGCCGTTGAAATGGAAACCGCGGCGCTCTACATGAACGCAGCATACAACAATGTCAACGCACTTTCCATCATATCCATAAGTGACAACTTTGTTACCGGTGCGAAGAGCACCGTCGAAGAAAGACAGAATTCTTTCACAAACATGATGAAACTCGCTTTAGAAGCAAGCGTTAAATAGTTTAATATAAGAGAGGAAATGAAATGATCGAGGTTCAAAACAAAAAAGTAACCGACTGGGTGGCCGAGTGTGCCGCTATGACAAAGCCGGACGAAATCGTATGGATTGACGGCAGCGAAGCACAGCTTGAGGCAATTCGCGCTTTGGCGGTTGAAACGGGCGAAATGATTAAGCTTAACGAGGAAAAACTCCCGGGATGTTACTATTACCGTACAGATCCGAAAGATGTTGCAAGAGACGAAAAAAGAACCGTAATCTGCACGACGGAAGAAAAAGATGCCGGCCCTACCAACAACTGGGTCCAGAAGGACGAAATGTACGCAAAGATGCGTAAGCTTTTTGACGGCTCCATGAAAGGCCGCACAATGTATGTGATTCCTTATTCGATGGGTGTTGTGGGAAGCAAATTCTCCAAAATCGGCATTGAAATCACCGACTCCATCTATGTGGTTCTTTCCATGAATATCATGACACGCATCGGCGACCCTGTAATCGAAGAGCTCAACAAAGGAGCAGACTTCGTAAAATGCTTACATTCAAAGGCTCAGGTCGACGCAGAAAACAAATACATCGCACAGTTCCCGGAAGAGAACACCATCTGGAGCATCAACTCCGCTTACGGCGGCAATGTTCTCCTCGGCAAGAAATGTTTTGCGCTTCGTATCGGTTCCGTTCTCGGCAAGCGTGAGGGATGGATGGCAGAACACATGCTGATTCTCTGCGTGGAAGCTCCAAACGGCGAAAAGAAATACATATCCGCGGCATTTCCAAGCGCCTGCGGCAAGACAAACCTTGCGATGCTGATTCCGCCTAAGCATTTACAGGAAAAAGGCTACAAGGTTTACACCATCGGTGACGACATCGCTTGGCTCCGCGTCGGCGATGACGGCAGGCTCTACGCAGTAAACCCTGAAAACGGTTTCTTCGGTGTTGCTCCGGGAACCAATTCAAAGACAAACAACAATGCTTTGATGACAACCAAGAAAAATACGATTTATACAAATGTTGCAAGAAATCTTGATGACAACACCGTATGGTGGGAAGGCCTTGATCAGCCGGCTCCCGCAAACGGTCTCGACTGGCAGGCAAGACCTTGGAACGGTCAGGAAGAACAAGCAAAGAAGGCGGCAGGCGAAGACTTCGTTAAGGGGGCACATCCAAATTCAAGATTCACCGCGCCTGCAGAAAACTGTCCTTCCATCGCCCCTGAATTTTTCACCGGCGAAGGTGTTCCGATCAGCGCGATTATCTTCGGCGGCCGCCGTGCAAAATCCGAACCGCTGATTTGCCAGTCACGCAGCTGGGAACACGGTGTATTCCTCGGTTCGAAGATGTCTTCGGAAACCACCGCTGCCGCAAACGGTGCAGTCGGGGTTGTAAGATATGACCCGATGGCAATGCTCCCATTCTGCGGCTACCACATGGGCGACTATTTCCAGCACTGGCTTGATATGGGAACGAAGCTTACAAACCCACCTAAGATTTTCAATGTAAACTGGTTCCGTACCGATGATCAAGGAAACTTCATCTGGCCGGGCTTCGGCGACAATCTCAGAGCTCTGCTTTGGGCACTGGACCGCTGTGAAGACAAGGTCGGTGCAAGCGAAACTCCGCTCGGCTTCGTGCCTCGTCCGGAGGATTTTGATCTCACAGGCATCAGCCTCAGCGATGAAGAATTAAACGAACTTCTCACGGTTGACAAGGAAACCTGGAAGCACGAGCTGGAAGGCATCAAGGGCTGGTATGCGAAATTCGACCACATGCCGAAGGAACTTACCGACGCACTTGCAAAGCTGGAAGAAGATTTAAAATAATGGCAAAAAAAAGCGGGGAACTGTATTCTGAACTGACCCCCAAAAGTTAGACCAAAATCTAACTTGAGGAGGTCAGTTTTAATATGGCAAAGTATAGTTATGAGTTTAAACATAAGATTGTAATGGAATATTTAAGCGGGCAAGGCGGATATGAATACTTGGGGAAGAAATATGATGTTCATCCTTCCGTTATTTGTAGATGGGTGCAAAATTACAATCATTTTGGTGAAGAGAGTCTTTTGAGGAGCAGAAAACAACAATCATATCCTTTCGAATTTAAGCTTCATGTAGTAGAGTTGTATCTAACAAGTGAACTATCTTACCAACAGCTTGCACTTCAGGTGGGAATGACTGATCCTGCGAGAATTACTCGATGGGTATTGGATTACAGAGCTGCCGGCCCTGAAGAGTTGAAGCCCAAGAAGAAAGGTCGAAAACGAACTATGGACAAAGAGAAAATCATTCGTGAAATCGAAGAAAGCGATTCCAATGATCAGAAGGAGCTTCTGAAGCAATTGCAGGAAGAGAACCTCAGGCTGCGTATTGAGAATGCATTTTTAAAAGAGTCGAGGAGGCTGCGTTTGGAGGAGGAAACTCTTCTGAACGAACTGCGAGAATCGTCCACAGCCTCCGAGGAGAATTCAAATTAAAGGACATTCTCGCAGTAGTTGGTTTTCCAAAAGCAACATATATGTATTGGCAAAAGCGCTTTGATCGTGAAGATCCAGATGCGGAATTGCTTCAAAAAATCAAGGAAATACGGGAAGAACATAAGGATTATGGCTATCGTAGGCTATGGGGCGAGCTCAGAAAGCAAGGCTTAGCGGTTAATAAGAAGCGAGTCCATCGAATAGTTCAGAAATACGGACTCCAGGTCACTTCGTACACCAGGAAGAGCCGCAGATTCAGCACATATAAGGGTGTTGTGGGAAGGATCTCT
>JALERA010000082.1:0-5139 GCA_022764365.1 Bacillota bacterium | reverse complement strand
CTCTCCGCGCCCTCGTAGCAGCCGTTTCCTTCGATCAGAGTCGCATCGTGATGCGTGAGTTCGCGTATTTTGCCGTATACGGCCATCGGCTGGTCCGTGATTATGAGCAAGGTATCCTTCTGGTATCGCTTAAACATAATGGATATGACTTGTGTTGTCGTGTACTGGAAAATAATCGAGTACAGAGCTTTGTCAAATCCGAACAGGATTCCCGCAGTCGTCAAAATAATCGCATTTCCCAGCAGCACGTAATTCCATACATCCACCCCTTTTTTCTCGGAAAAATAGATGGCGATGAAATCCGTTCCGCCGCCGCTTGCGCCGCTGATGAGCGCTATGCTGATCGCCGCCCCTTGGATAATTCCTCCGAAAATCGAAATCAGCAGGATGTCGTATGTAATCGTAACCGCCGGAAACACGTCCGTCAGAAAACTCGATAAAAACACCAGATAGAAAGAGTAAATGGTAAATCTCTTTCCTATGTATTTAAAACCGATGTACGCCGGTATCAGATTGACCGGCATGTAAATTGCCGAATATGGCACTGTTACATTGAAAAATTCACTCAAAATCTGCTGAACAAGCAGTGCCAGTCCGCTGAATCCGCCCGGAAAGAGTCCGCCCGTCCGCACGAAGCTTTTCAGGTTAAAAGCGATAATCGCCGAAGCGATGGTCAGACTCAGGAACATTATAATTTCATTTTTTACTCTACTTTTGCTCTCAAGCTTCATCTTTTTCCTCTCCGACTCCTTATTCTATGCCTCTTCCTGCGGAATCTTACACACGTCTATCCATCCGTCCGCCTTCGAATATTTGAAGAGTTCCTCCATGTTGAATTCAATTGCGCTGTTTGAGCTTCCGCATGCCGGAAAAACGGTGTCAAATCGTTTCATTGATTCGTCGCAGTACACCTTCACCTTCGGATTTTCAATCGCAAAAGCACATACGCCCCCGATGGCATGGCCCGTGTATTCCACAACTTCCTCCGGCGACAGCATCTTTGCTTTGAAGCCGAAAGTATCCTTGAATTTTCGATTGTCGATTTTTGTGTCCCCCGCAGTCTGAATCAGAATGCAGCCGTCTTCGTGATCTTTGAACGAAAGCGTTTTGCATATTCTTGCGCCTTCCACTCCGACAGCTTGTGCCGCAAGTTCAACCGTTGCGCTGGAAACATCAAATTCCATGATTCTGTCCTCAATTCCGTACTGTTTGAAATATTCTCTTACCTTCTCTATTGCCATAGTATCTCCCCTCCGTTGACTTTTGTTACGAACCTTATTATATCATGTAGAAATTTTAAGTCAAATGTTACAAAATATTTACAGCAATCTTGCTGTTTTTTGTTGTATAACACAAATATTTTTTTATTTTATTATTTATATTGACATTTTTCGTCATTTTTGTTAAAGTTATAAATGTTATTTATTGTTAAAAAACTATTTATTATCTAGGAGGACTTATTAATGGAGAACAATCGCAGTTCATGGGGCAGCAATCTCGGTTTCCTTATGGCAGCTATCGGCTCAGCCGTTGGTCTTGGAAACATCTGGGGCTTCCCGTATAAGATGGGCAGATCGGGAGGATTTACTTTCCTTATCGCTTATCTTCTGCTTGCGGTTTTTGTTGGTTTTGTAATCATGACTTCTGAGCTTGCGCTCGGACGTAAGACACAACTTGGACCTGTAGGCGCTTACAATCAAATTTCAAAGAAATTCAAATGGATCGGCTGGCTTGCTGTAATCGCACCTTTCCTCATCATGAGTTTCTATACGGTTCTCGGCGGTTACTGCATGCAGTATCTTTCATTGAACCTTGCTGAGCTCAGCTTCGGGCTTCAGAACCTCTTCGGCATCAACCTCGAGGGCGGTTCGACATTCGGTGCTATGCTCACCAACCCGTTCGGATGTGCGATATTCACACTTCTGTTTATTGCAATCTGCTACTTTATCAATAAGGGAGAAGTTTCCGACGGTATCGAAAAATTCAACAAAATCGGCATGCCTGCATTATTCGTAATGCTCGTTATCGTAATCATCCGTGCTCTTACGCTCCCGGGTGCTGAAGAAGGACTTAAGTTCATGTTCAAGCCGGGATATGCCGTTGAAGCAGGCTTCATAGAAGAAGCACCGTCTCTGCTTAATGTTTTCGCAACAGCAGGCGGCCAGATGTTCTTCTCACTTTCCCTTGCAATGGGCGCAATGATTACATACGGTTCCTACCTCAGCAAATATGAGAATCTCAAGAAAAACTCCGTTGTTATTGTAGTTGCAGATACAACGATTGCTTTGATGGCAGGTCTTGCTGTTATCCCTGCGGCTGTTGCAAACGGAATTGCAAACGGAATTGCTTATGCGGATATTTCCCTCAGCGGTCCTAAGCTTCTGTTCGTAACACTTCAGGATGTATTCGCTGCAATGGGTTCCATCGGACCTCTGTTCGGTATCATTTTCTACCTGCTGGTTCTGATTGCCGCAATTTCTTCTGCAATTTCGCTTATAGAGGTTATTTCTGCATTCTTCATGGATGATGCTGCAAAGAAGGGCAAAGAACTCAAGAGAGAAAAAGTTGTATTCTGGGTTTGCATCGCAATCACAATCGAAGCACTTCTTGTAGCAATCGACGGTCTGGGTGCTTCCGGAGTCTTCAAGTTCTGGGGAACAGATGCTTGGAATGACTGCTTCCTTGATTTCATGGATTGCTGGTCGGAGGGTATCGCAATGCCTCTCGGTGCTATGCTTATGGCAGTAATGATCGGTTGGGAATTAAAGGTTACTCCTATCCTTGAAGAAATCGACACAGGCAGAAAGAAGAGTTCCTCGTTTGATACTTTCTACAAAATATGTATCAAGTTCATCACTCCGATCGCGATGGCATTTATCTTCGCAGGTTCCGTTTCCGGCTTCTTCACAAAAGCTCAGATCGGATCTCTCAATTCCGAAATGCTTGGGTACATCCTTGGTGCTGTTCTCTTGGTTGTATTCTTCATCGTTGCAAACACGGGTAAGAAAGATCGGCTTTAATCGCTGCTCATAACAAATAAATAAAGAACCCAAAAAACAGGCAGTCAAGCGATTGCCTGTTTTGTTTTGGTGTAAGTAACTGTGCAAGCCGATGTTTTACAAGAAACTGAATATCAGCAGCATCACAAGTCCCGGTATGCCGAGCACGCCTGCGGTCAAAGCATTCAGCACATTGAGCGGGATGGCAATTCCAAGTCCGGCGCCCGCCATGTTAATCAGCACGATGGCGGCTCCCGCGATCAGACTGCTCGCCGCAAATTTCAAAACAAGTTTTATCGGCCACACAAAGAGCTTGCCGACGATAAAAATCAATATGATTGCTCCCGCATACGTAAGCAGTACTCCGATTTGCAGTCCCATGCCGCGCCCCCTTCTATATTCAATAAAATATGCGTGCTTGGAATAAAATAGAATAAAAATTCCTATAATAGTAATAAATAAGTGCGAAAGGTGTATGATTTATGAAGCTTAAACTTTCCCAACCGCTGCATTCCGAGGACGAAATGCTTTACATGTCAATAAAAAACGCCCGCTGCGAGCTTGACACTGCAGTGGACATTTTCAATGAACTAACCGATAATACAGCTGTTGATTATGCTGCGTATAATATTTTGGCTGCAAGAGCAAAGTATTCGTACCTGCTGCAGCTTGCAAAGGCAAAAGGCCTGTCGCTTTAAAGTTCCCTGCGGCCCTCCATGGCCTTGAGCAAGGTGACCTCGTCTGCGTATTCGAGGTCGCCGCCAACGGGAATTCCGTGTGCAATTCTGCTCACCTTGATTCCGCTCGGTTTGACAAGTCGCGCAATATACATGGCGGTGGCTTCTCCCTCAATGTTCGGGTTCGTTGCGATAATCAATTCCTTTATGTCGTCTGCCTGCAGCCTCTTCAATAGTGACATGAGATTGATGTCCTCAGGTCCGATTCCTTCCATCGGAGAAATCACGCCGTGCAGAACGTGATAAAGCCCGTTGTATTCTCTTATGCGTTCCATTGCCATAACATCCTTCGGGCTTTCGACCACACAGATTGTGTCGGCATTTCGGCTCTTGTCACTGCAAATGGCACACGGATCCTCATCCGTGAGGTTGCCGCATACGGAACAATATTTCATTTCTTTTTTGGCTGTGAGAATAGCACTCGCAAGCTGCTCGGCTTCCTTATCCTCCAAGGAAAGAATATAAAAAGAAAGCCGCTGTGCCGTTTTCGTACCGATTCCCGGAAGTTTTGACATCTCGTTTATGAGTCTGGCTAAAGGTTTAGGATATTGTCTCATTTTCTACTCCGTCCGATAAACTCAAGGTTATCCTTTGTTCGTTTACAGACCCGGGATTCCAAGTCCGCCTGTGAGCTTGCTCATTTCGTTGTTTGATATTTCTTCAATCTGGCGGAGTCCCTCGTTTACGGCAACGATGATAAGATCCTGAAGCATTTCAACATCGTCCGGATCAACAACTTCCGGTTTGATTTCAAGTCTGGTGATTTCTTTTTTGCCGTTTACGACTGCCGTTACCGCTCCGCCGCCGGCTGTTGTGGTAACTTCCTTTTCTTCGATTTCAGCCTGAAGTGCCTCCATCTGTCTCTGCATCTGCTGGAGCTGTTTCTGCATTCCTCCGCCCATGCTGCCCATTCCCGGTTTTGACGGCTTCTTGCCGGCTCTCATTCCTTTTCCCATTTATTTTGTCCTCCGTTTTAATCTATTTCTACTTCTATGCCCAGAATTTCGCTTGCTTTCCGGGCAAGTTCGCTGTCATCTTCTTTGGTCTCATCGGCCGCTGTCTCCTGCTTGCGGTCAATTTCCGGTTCAAGGCAGCAGACCATCTGTACAGGATGTCCGAGCTTATCTGCCATGATTCTTTCAATCAGGTCGCGTTTTTGTTCCGTGAACTTCTTTGTAAAATCGTTATTTGCAAGAACGGTAAAGTTTTTATCGCCAAGGTGATAAAGTCTCGTTCCTTTTCGAATCAAATTGAAACTTCCCGCTTCATCTTCTCCCTCTTCAAAAACCTGATGCCAAAGCATTTCGTTTTCCTTGTTTTCACTTGTCTGAATCGTCTGCACTGGTTCTGCCGGTCTTGGCGATGCAGGCTGCATCACAGGTTTTGCCTGTGCCGGCTGCATT
>JALERA010000078.1:0-2568 GCA_022764365.1 Bacillota bacterium | reverse complement strand
ATGGCAGCGCCCATCCTCGGAAATAATTCCGGTTATTTCCTTCGCACGCTTGCTATATGAGCCGATTCTGTTTTGTTCGTCAATATAAATCAGCCCTTTATATTCACTTTCAAGAAGTTCTTCCAAAATGTTCGTAGTGTGTTTCATTATACCTTCTCCACCGCTTTCGCATGACTCTGTCATAAAGTTTATCACACAGAGAAAAAAAAGTCCACTATCTGCATAAAGGCTGTTCCATATTGCGGCAAAATGTGTTATAATCAGCAGGTAGATGAAATTTCTGAAAGGATACTTATGGAAGCATTCGTTATATTGATATTAAAGTGCCTGCTCCTCGGCGTCATATGGGCTGCACTGCTCATCCCTGTTATTTTTGACCGTGGGGGCTGGCTCAAATACATCATTACGGTTTTGGTCATTGCGATCATCTGCTATTTCTGTCGCGTATGGGCTGCAATCATAAACCGGATGACTTTAATTGCACTAATCACCTTGGTCGTATCCTGGATTACATCCATGGCAGTCTTCGACAAGGAATCCAAGGTCAAATCCAAAGTCATCTCCTTCACATGTGTGATGGCCGCAGTTGCCTATCTGATTTCAAATTTCATATCATTTGGAATCCTTTGATAGCATGGGCGATTAGCTCAGCTGGGAGAGCGCTGCGTTCGCAACGCAGAGGTCGAGAGTTCGAGCCTCTTATCGTCCACCAGTATAGTCCTGCAGTTGTAATGATTGCAGGGCTTTTTTATTTTCTTGCTTCAAAATCCTCTTCGATTGCTTCCTTCCAGTCCGCTCTCAAAGGTTTTATTGTCAGCCCTATAGTCAACCGCGTGTGCAGCATCGATTCAGAAATTTCCGGCAGTTTCTACTGCATCAAGCATCGCCGTGCTTCCGCTAAAAAAGACTGCTCGGTAATTCACCTTACAGTCTTAGTATAGTTTCATTTTCACTTGGTTTGATCGCCTCGCATGCGACAAATTAAGCACCTAAGAGATTTTGGTCGAATGCAAACAATGCCTCGTTGATTTCGAAAACATTATAATTTCTTTTTTTGACAAAATATTCAATTATAACGTCAAATTTATTCGAGTGTGAAAGCGCAAAACCCGCCTTCATAAGCATTTCCTTCATCTCATTCAAAGGCAGCTCAAGTGCCAGCGCAAAAGCAATTACCGTAGGCTTTGAAGGTCGATACGCTTTGTCGGAACGGATTTTTGAAAAAAGTTTCCGATCAATGTTTGCTTTCTTGTAACATTGTGCATCCGTCATGCCCTTTTCGTCAATTTTGCGAAGAAGCATCTCGGAAAAACTTTCATCAAGCTGCTCAAGCGCATTATCCAGCGAAGCGTCACAGCAGACCTCAATGCTCCTCAGCCTTTTTAAATCATAGCTGTCCTCATGCTCCTCGACATATTTATCATCTATGTATGCCGCAATGTCCGAAAAAAGCTTGCTTCCGATGGTATATGATTTCTTATCGAAAATCACGACATATACCTGCATGTCGTTTTCCTGCAAAAATTCGCTGATGGTATCCACGGCCACGCGAAGCGCCCGGTCTTTCGGATAGCCGTAAATGCCCGCCGAAATCAGCGGAAACGCAAGCGTTTTACACCCATGTTCCGCCGCCAGTGCAAGCGACTTGCGGTAACAGGAAATCAGCTTTTCCTCTTCACCGTAATCTCCGCCCCGCCAAATCGGCCCGACCGTATGGATAACATATTTGCAAGGCAGATGGTAGCCTTTTGTAATCTTTGCGTCGCCCGTCGCGCAGCCGTGAAGCGTTCGGCACTCCGCAAGCAGCTCAGGCCCCGCCGCGCGGTGGATGCAGCCGTCCACGCCGCCTCCGCCGAGAAGCGAATTGTTCGCAGCGTTCACGATGGCGTCAACCTTCAGCTTTGTTATGTCGTTTCTGATTATCTGAAGTGGCATATCAACACTTCCTTATCCTTGGGTTGGAATAAATTCAATCATCGCATTTGCAACGTTTGAAATCGGCATCGTCTGCAGCCATACCTTGCCCGGTCCCGTCAGCAATGTATTGAAGAGCCCCTCTCCGCCAAGCAGCTTGTTTTTCAATCCCTGAACCTGTCTGATTTCCATGGAAACACTCGTCTCAAATCCGGCAACATTTCCGGTATCTACCAGCAGCTGCTGCCCCGGAGCAAGATTGTATTCCACCAAATCGCCGTCAATTTCCACAAAAGCCATCCCGCTTCCTGAAAGTTTCTGCATAATGAAGCCTTCTCCGCCGAAAAATCCCGCGCCGAACTTTTTGCTGAAATGAACGGAAAGATCCACACCTTTCGTGGACGCGAGGAAAGCCTGTTTCTGCAAAATAAACTCTTTACCCCCTGTTATCTCCAGTGGAAGAATTTTTCCCGGAAAACTCGAGCCGAATGCAATCATCGCATCATTCCTGCCCGCCGTGTAAATATTCTGAAACATGGACTCACCCGAAAATGCCTTAGAAAACATCTTCCCGAGGCCGCCTCCCGTTGTCTCCATCTGAAAATCCGTCGTCTGCCAAACCATGGAGCCCTTCTCCGTAATCATCTGTTCTCC
>JALERA010000053.1:0-23004 GCA_022764365.1 Bacillota bacterium | reverse complement strand
TCTGCACCCAGGTTCTTCAGTGTCTCGCACTTTGCCAGCACCTCTGCGCTCGGGTTGAGCACCGGCTCCTCCGCAACATCATCAACCTTAACGTTAGGGATGGCATAGGTCAGATATTCAAAGTTATCTTCCGCAACATCCCCTTCGCTATTTCTGTTTATTCGATTCGACAAATCTTTTAATCTTCTTGCCCGTGGTTTTTTCGAACTCTTCCTTACGGATGTTGATTCTTCTGATTTTCTTGAAGAACGGAAGATCCTTGTTGATTTTGTCGACTTCCTGCCACATGAGTTTTTCAACCTTTTCCGGATCTGCAGCAGCTTCTTTGCCGATTACAGCCTCAACCTCTTCCATGTCCGGTTTAATGGTTGCGACAATTAAATCATCCTGTCCGGAGTCATCCTGCGCTGCCCATACCATGGATTCGGATACGAGCGAAACCTTTCCGAGGTAATATTCAAGTTCCTCAGGGAAAACGTTCTTGCCGTTTTTGGTGATGATGACATTTTTCTTTCTGCCCGTGATATAGATATATGGGCCGTCAACATAGCCGAGGTCTCCTGTGTGGAACCATCCGTCAACGAGTACTTTCGCCGTTTCCTCCGGCATATTGTAATATCCCATCATGACATTCGGTCCCTTGAGACAGATTTCGCCTATTCCGTCTTCGTTCTTGTCGATAATCTTAACTTCGACGCCCGGAAGCACATGTCCTACGGAGTCGTTGCGCGGATTAAGGTCTTGGTTGAGTGCCGCCATCGGCGCACATTCCGTGAGGCCGTAGCCTTGAAGTGCCATGATTCCAAGGTCTCTGAAAAACTGCAGAATCTGCGGGTCGATTGCCGCGCCGCCGGCGATGAGCATATCCATGTTGCCGCCGAACACCTTGAGAATATCCTTCAGAAGAAGCTTGTTAAGGTTGATGCCCACCTTGGAAGTTACCTTGTTGAGTTTCAGAACTTTCTTAACCGTCTCTTCCTTGCCCTGCTTGCGGATGTTCTTCCAAATCGCCTTGTAAAGCATTTCGAAAATCAGCGGAACGCCGAGGAAGAAGGTCGGTTTAATTTCCTGCAGGTTTTTCTGGATATATTTCAGTCCTTCGCAATAACCGATGCACGATCCCTTATACATCGGCATCAGGAATCCGCAGGTACATTCGTATGTGTGGTGCAGAGGCAGCACGCTGAAGAAAGTATCTCTTTCGTTTGTATCAAGAAGCGTAGGCGCACTCATGAGGTCGCAGCAGATATTGGTCTGCGAAAGCATAACGCCCTTGGCAATTCCCGTCGTTCCTGAAGTAAAGAGCAGAACGCCCATCTCATCCGGATACATTTCCGCATCAAGGTAACGGCGGTCACCGTCTGCGATAAGCTTCTTGCCGTCCTCGATAAGCTGCGACCATGACAAAACGCCGTCAGCCTCTTTCTCAGCATTTAAGTTTACGAGAACCCTGAGGTCAGTTTCTCCTCTTTCTTTTATATCCTGGAAAATGCTGAGGAACTTCTTCGTAAAAAGAATTCCTTCGCAATTTGCTTCCTTTATCAGCTGCTCAAGTTCGCTCGCACCGAGTTCCTTGTCGAGCGGAACAACAACTCCGAGTCCGCATGTTACTGCAAGATAGGAGGACGCCCACTGGTAACAATTGTCCCCGATAACCGCAACTCTTTTATCTTTTAATCCATGTTCGATCAGCGCCGTTCCCAGTGCATTGAGATCTTCAAGCGTCTGTCCGTAAGTGATTTCCCTGAAAGGCTCATTCTTCGCAAAGCGCTGTTTGAATGCCACATGATTCGAACCGTATCTTTCCACACTCTTGTTCATCATGTCCTTAAAGTCCGTAATCGGATGGCTCACCTTGTACATAATGTCCGGATCGTTCATAGCATTAATGCTTGCGATAAACTCCTCAGCCCTCTTTAATTCAAATTCTTTTCTTTCTTTATAATCCATGGAAAAATCTCCTTTATCTAGTATCCAATACTACATTATCATGCAAAGCTTGAAATGTCAACCTTTACATGCTCCTTTTTGTATGTTATAGTATTCGAT
Source organism: Bacillota bacterium (assembly GCA_022764365.1). Taxonomy (GTDB): domain Bacteria; phylum Bacillota; class Clostridia; order Peptostreptococcales; family Anaerovoracaceae; genus CAG-238. Next base: position 20,955 of record JALERA010000053.1, on the reverse strand, counting down.
GAGGTGAAAAAATGAATAAAGACAGCATAATACATGATGATACAATAAAAAATTTTCATATACCGCGGTGGAACGAACTGCCGACACTGGATCTTTACATGGACCAGGTGATTGCGCTGATTGACACCACTCTGGGGGCGTTTTTTTCCGAAATCGGTGCCGCATCCTTGACAAAGAACATGGTAAACAACTATGTCAAAGCCAAGATTGTCGACGCACCTGTGAACAAAAAATACCCAAAGCTTTCTGTTGCCATGATTATCGTGGTATATATTCTGAAAAACTGCTATGCCACGGATGAAATCGGCAAGCTGATTAAACTCGGCATCAGCCTCGAGGCAACCGAAATCACATACAACCGTTTCTGTGAGGCCATCGAAAATGCCGTTTCCGATGTTTTTTCAGGCAGAGTCTCGATTTGCAACGAAGAAATCCCGGGCAGAGACAACAAATATCTTATGGAAAACTTCGCGCTTTCCTTCGCATGCAAGGTTTACGTGCAGCGCACTTTTTTGTTTAAATAAAAGAGAATCCAAAAACTCCGAAGATTGCAGTCTCCGGAGTTTGTTTTTTTAAAGCAGCATTCTGTCATTGTCTATGCTGAATTTTTCAATTAGTTTTTCGACCGTCATGGCCTTTCTTTCCTCACCTGCGAGTTCCATCACAATTTTGCCGTTTTTCATCAAAATCGTCCGGTTTCCATAGTGAAGCGCGTCCTTCATATTGTGTGTAATCATGAGGGTGCACATTCCTTCCCGCGAAGCAACCCGGTCCGTGAGTTCAAGCACCTTGGCCGCAGCTGCCGGGTCAAGTGCCGCCGTATGTTCGTCGAGAAGCAAAAGCTTCGGATTGGCAATGGATGCCATCAGGAGGGTAAGGGATTGTCTCTGACCTCCCGAAAGGAGTTTTACCTTCTCTGTCATTCTGTCCTCGAGGCCCATTCCGAGCACCGAAAGCTTCTCGCGGAAGAGTTCGCGATCTTTCTTTGTAATTCCCGGCTGCAGACCTCTCGGCTTGTTTTTGTAATAGGCGATTGCCAGATTCTGCTCGATTGTCATATCGAACGCCGTTCCCTTGAGCGGGTCCTGAAAGACCCTGCCGATGTGGCGTGCTCGCTTGTGCTCCGGCTGCTTCGTAATGTCTTCGCCGTCCAGCACAATGCTTCCAGCATCGACCGGGAAAACTCCCGCAATACAGTTGAGAAGCGTTGATTTTCCGGCTCCGTTGTTTCCTATCACGGTAACAAAGTCACCCTCATTCATGATAAGGTTGACACCGCTGAGTGCCGTCTTTTCGTTCACGGTTCCGCCGCCGAACACTTTGGTTATTCCGTTTACATCAAGAAGTCTTTTCATCTTTGTCCGGCTCCTTTCTTTTTAAGCTTAAGGTGAAGCTTGCTGCCCTTTTCTCCCAAAAGTCCGAGCGACAAAGCTATCGCAACGATGACCGCCGATACCAGTTTCATGTCCGTGGATTCCATACCCATATACAAAGCCTGCGCCATTATGATTCGGTAAACAACCGCTCCGAGCGATGCCGCAATAAGTCTTCTAAGCAAGGTTTTCGTGCCGAAGATTACTTCTCCGAGGATTACCGATGCAAGACCGATGACCATCATGCCTACACCGCTGTTGATGTCCGCAAAGCCTTGGTTCTGTGCGAGCATTCCGCCTGCCAGACCCACGAAGCCGTTTGAAACCGCAAGCCCCATCAGCTTCATCGCGTCACAGGAAACCCCGCATGCTTTTACCATGTCCTCATTGTCCCCGGTAGCTCTGAAAACAAAACCGAGCCTTGTCTGCAGGAACATATACAAAACGGTAATTATCAGCACAAGCAGAATCACATTGATTATGATTCCGCCGTAAGTCGGATCCATGATGCGGTCGGCGATTTTGTATATCGTTTCGCTTTTTGTAAGCGGGATATTCGGCGTTTTTCCCATGATTCTCAGGTTCACCGAATAGGCTGCCATCATTACGAGGATTCCCGCAAGAATTGCCTGAATTTTCAGTTTTGTATGCAGAAGGCCTGTTGCAAGTCCCGCAAAACCTCCTCCTATGAATGCACCGATAAGTGCGAGAAAAGGATTCCCGCTGCCGGCGCATACCATTGCCGAAACCGCCATTCCGGTAACGATAGAGCCATCTACCGTCAAATCCGGCATATTCAAAGTTCTAAATGATAGAAATACTCCCAAAGCCAGAATTGCATATATCATTCCCAGCTCCAGCGAACCCAAAAGGGCGCCAAATGTCATCATAAAATGTTTCTCCTTATTCCAAAACCGTTGCCTTGTCAAGAATGTCCTGCGGAATTTGAACGTCGATTGCATCCGCAGTCTTCGTATTTACATAGATGTTCATATCGCTCATTTTTACGACTGCCATCGTTGAAACGTCAGCACCTCCCAAAGCCTGAGCGACCATCTTTGCCGTTTCCTTTCCGAGAACCGTGTAGTCGATTCCGTACGTTGCAAGTCCGCCGTCCTTAACCATGGAGTCCGCGCTTACATAGAACGGTACTTTTGAATTGTTGAATGTTTCGGAAGCAACCGCCATTGCAGATGCGATGGTATTGTCGATTGGGGAATAAACCACATCCGCCTTGTCTGCAAGGTACTGCGCTGCCTGCTGTACTTCGCTTGTGTTTGTAACCGTTGATTCCACTACCTCATATCCGTTCTTGTCTGCATATTCCTTGAGACCCTTTATAACGGAATCGGAATTGTCCTCACCTGCACTGTAGAGTGCTCCGATTGTCTTGAATCCCGGTGTGATTTCCTTTGCGAGATCCATGATTGCTTCTGCCGATACCTCGTCGGAAGTTCCGCTCACATTTCCGCCCGGAACTTCAAGTGAATCAACAAGTGCTGCATCCACAGGGTCTGTTACCGCCGCAAATATGATCGGAATCTCGGTGGTTTCGCTGAGAACCGCCTGTGCCGCCGGTGTTGCGATTGCAACGATTACATCGCATTTGTCGGCAACGAATGCCTGTGCGATGGTCTTCATGTTGGTCATGTCGTTTTGACCGTTTTTATAGTCGATTGTGATGTTTTCTCCGTCGACATATCCTTCGTCTGCAAGCCCTTCTATGATACTTTCTCTGATTGTATCAAGTGAAGGGTGCTCTGTGAGCTGAAGGATTCCTACCCTCACGGTTTCGCCGGTAGTCCCGTTGTCCTTGCCGCAGCCCATCATCATCACTGCTGTTACTGCCAAAATCATAAATACTGCCATTACTTTTTTCATTGTCTTTTTCATTTTTGTATCCTCCTTCAGAAAATTAAAAAACCCGTCCCTGAATAACTCAAGGACAGGTTATACCTGCGGTGCCACCTTGTTTGATTCTGCTTGCGCAAAATCCCCTCTGCAGAGTGCCATCACACTCCTCTCCACTGACGCAGGAGCCTCGTCTCAGATACTCACGCCGTTGCGCTTTCCCCTCGCCCTCAGGAGCCCATTATTCTGAATCTGCATCTGCCCGGCTTCCACCGCCCCGGGTTCGCTGTGAGACCGTAAATCAGTTTTACTTCTCCCTCAAAGGTTTTCTATTGAATATACACGAAGTTTACCACTCGATTTATGTTTTGTCAATACCTTTTTTCATTTTTTTGTGAAAAAATCTAAATTAATAGCCGTAAACCTTCCTGTTTTTGAGCAAAAGCACCAGAATTACCGCACTGCCTGCGATTTCGGCAACCGGAAGTGCCCACCATACTCCGTCAAGTGCAAACAGCCGCGGAAGCAGAAGCAGTGCTCCGGCCTCGAATACAAGCGTCCGCAAAATTGAGATAAATGCCGAGATTTTTCCGTTGTTGAGTGCCGTAAAGAATCCTGAAGCAAAAATATTGATTCCGCTGAACAGTACGCTCACGGCCACAATGCGAAATCCCGTAATCATAAGATCCGCCAAGAGCGCATCATGCGACGCGAAAATCATTACAAGCGACCTGTCAAAAATTTCTGCTATCGCAAACATCGATATGGAAATGATTGCGATTATCTTCATTGAAATGGCGAAAAGTTTCTTTATGTTGTCACGGTTTCCCGAACCGTAATTGTAGCTGAAAATCGGTCCCACGCCCATAGAAAAGCCTATAAATATCGCCACAAACACAAACTGCAGATAGAGCACTGCGCTGATTGCGGCAACCCCTTTTTCTCCGACGATCGCCATCATCTGCAGATTAAAGAGAGCCGTTGTGATTGCACTCGAAAGGCTCGTAACCATTTCCGAAGCGCCGTTTCCCATGGCATACAGCAGGTTTCTGCCCATCCATGCAGGCTTTTCGAAATGGAGAATGCTTTTTTTGTTAAAGAATATGAAAAGCGGCAAAAGTCCCGCAATCATCATTCCTGCCATGGATGCATAAGCAGCCCCCGCAATGCCGAAGTCCATGTATCCCACAAGCAGAATATCAAGTCCCACATTCATTACTCCCGCGCCGACCGAAAGCCAAAGCCCCAGATGCGGTCTGTCCGCAGTCACCAAAAATCCCTGAAACAAAATTTGGAGCGACCACACAGGTCCTGCCAAAACCATTATCGTTCCGTACTCCATGCAGTAAGGAAGCAGCTCTTCATCCGCTCCGATATGCATATAAATTTCTTCTCCCCATGCAAGAAAAACAACCATCATGATCGCCATGACAGCCATGTTTATAATCATGATGAGGCTGAAAAAACTGCATGCCTGCTGATTCTTTCCCTCGCCGAGCAATTTGCCGATAAGGGCGTTTCCACCCATTTCAAAGACGAAGGTTACCGCCATGCAGATGTTCAAAACCGGAAATACAATATTGATTGCCGAAAGTCCCAGACTTCCGACGTAATTGGAAACAACAATGCCGTCAACGATTGTATACATCGAAACGAACAGCATACGAATCATTGTCGGCACAGTAAATTTCAGTATATTTCCGATATTTATCGGTTTGTCGTAAATTAAAGTGTTTTCCATCCGTAATCCCCTTTTTCGAATCACAAGGCCACACGGCTCACCGCCTCGGAAGGCTTATGTATGAGCTTCTGCAGTTCCAGGAGCTTTGCCCCGTCCATCGCGGGCACGCCCTTCAGCCTATAAGTGATTCCAAGCTTTCCATACTTTTCTACTGCCATAGTATGATAGCCCAAAAGCTCCACTTTGTCAACATATCTTATCTTTTTGATAAACTCGTTGAGAGCTTCCATGTCCTCAGGGGTATCGTTTATATCCGGAACAACGACGTGTCGTATCCAAACATGCTTCTTTTGACGATTGATGATGTCAATCAGCTCGTAAAGAGTCTCCTGCTTTCTTCCGGTTATAATTTCGAACCTCTCCGGATCCGGATGTTTGATGTCAAGAAGGACCAAATCGCATATGCGGATTGCATCTTCGGTGTAATCGTCGATATACGTTCCGCTCGTATCGATTGCGCTCTTTATTCCTTCTTTATGCAATGCGTGCATTGCCTCTGTGAGAAATTTGGCCTGCAGCAAAGGTTCCCCTCCGCTGAACGTCACGCCGCCTTTCCCTCCGTAATACGGTTTGCCCCTGAGCGCCCAATGCACGATTTCCTCAACCTCGATCTTTTCGCCGCCGTCATAAGGCCACGAATCCGGGTTGTGGCAGTACAGGCACCTTGCCGGGCATCCCTGCATAAAAAACACAGTTCGGATGCCCGGTCCGTCCACGGCGCCAAAGGTTTCTATTGAGTGAATTTTTCCAATCATCGGTTATTGCCTTTCCCATTCGGGATCACACTTAGATAGACTCGTGGAAAGTTCTTGCGATTACCTCTTTCTGGTGATTCTTCGACAGTGCGTTGAATCTTACTGCGTATCCGGAAACTCTTACCGTAAGGTTCGGATATTTATCCGGATTTTCGTATGCGTCTTCCAGAACCGCTCTGTTGAGTACGTTTACATTGAGGTGATGTGCGCCTCTCTGGAAGTATCCTTCGAGAAGTCCCTTGAGGATGTCTGCTCTTTCTTCAGGGTTCTTTCCGAGTGTCTCCGGTGTGATGGAGAATGTGTTGGAAACGCCGTCCTGGCAAGTATCCCAGTCAATCTTGGATACGGAGTTTAAGGATGCGATTGCTCCGTGATTGTCTCTCTGGTGCATAGGGTTTGCTCCCGGTGCAAACGGAGTTCCTGCTCTTCTTCCGTCAGGCGTGTTTCCTGTCTTCTTTCCGTACATTACATTTGAAGTGATTGTGAGTACGGATAATGTGTGAACGGCATTTCTGTATGCCGGGTGTTTTCTTAATTCCTCGATGGTTCTTTCGGAGATCTTAACTGCGATTTCGTCTACTCTGTCATCGTCGTTTCCGTATTTCGGGAATTCGCCTTCTGTTCTGTAGTCAACGATTACGCCATTTTCGTCTCTGATCGGATAAACCTTTGCATATTTGATTGCGGAAAGCGAGTCTGCAGCAACGGAGAATCCTGCAACGCCGAATGCCATAAGTCTCTTCAGTTCGGAGTTGAGGAATGCCATCTGGGAGCTTTCGTAATCGTATCTGTCATGCATGAAGTGAATGATGTTCATGATGTTTACATATAATTCGCAGAGCCATGCAAGATAGATATTGAATCTTTCCCATGCAACTTCGAAATCGATTGGGCCGTCGCCTACCGGTTCCATCTGCGGACCAACATGTTCGCCTGTTCTTTCATCGATACCACCGTTTAAACCAAGAAGAAGAATCTTAGCGAGGTTGCATCTTGCGCCGAAGAACTGAATCTGCTGTCCCATCTGAATTGCGGATACGCAGCAAGCGATGGAGTAGTCTTCGCCGTAGAACGGTCTCATCTTATCGTCGTTTTCGTACTGGATGGAGTCTGTATCGATGGAAACCTGTGCACAGAACTTCTTGAACGGTTCCGGAAGTTTTTCCGACCATAATACCGTAAGGTTTGGTTCCGGTGCAGGTCCGAGGTTGTAAAGTGTTTGAAGGACTCTGTAGGAGTTCTTTGTTACTTTATGTCTTCCGTCCATGCCTACGCCGCCGATACCTTCTGTAATCCACATCGGGTCTCCGCCGAATAATTCGTTGTATTCGTTTGTTCTGAGGTGCCGAGCCACTCTGAGCTTTAAGATATAGTCGTCAACAAATTCCTGAATCTGTTCTTCTGTGTAAGTACCGTTTGCAAGGTCTCTTTCTGCATATATGTCAATGAATGTGGAAGTTCTGCCGATGGACATTGCTGCACCGTTTTCTTCCTTGATGCCTGCAAGGTATGCAAAATATGTCCACTGAATTGCTTCTTTAACGTCTTTTGCCGGTCCGGAAATGTCAAAGCCATAGCTTTCTGCCATCTTCTTGATTTCCTTAAGAGCGTTAATCTGGTTTGTGATTTCTTCCGCTGTTCTGATATTTTCTTCGTTCATCACGTGTCTGGACGCGATTGTTTCATGGTCTTTCTTCTTTTCTTCGATCAGGTAGTCGATTCCGTAAAGGGCTGCTCTTCTGTAGTCACCGATGATTCTTCCGCGGCCGTATGCATCAGGAAGACCTGTGATGTATCCAAGGTGTCTTACCTGTCTCATTTCGTTGGAATATGCCTTGAAAACGCCGTCGTTGTGAGTGGTTATGTAGTTAAACATATTGTCGATTTCTTTCGGCAGTTCCTGTCCGTATTCCTTTACTTCTTCTCTTACCATCTTGATTCCGCCAAACGGGCAGATACCTCTCTTGAGCGGTTCGTCTGTCTGAAGTCCCACGATGATGTCCTTGCCCGGAACGATGTATCCCGGTCCAAATGCGTTGATTCTCATGATTCTGCTTGCGTCAACCTTTAATGTGCCGCCTGCTTTTCTTTCTGCAACAAGAAGTTCCTGAACTTTGTCGAGACATTCCTTCGTTCTTTCCGTTGCTCCTGCGAGGAAACTTCCGTCTCCGTCATATGGATGATAGTTCAGTTTAATGAACTCTTCCACGTCGATATTTTCTGTCCAATTTCCGGCAATAAAACCTTCCCATTCTTTTCTCATTCTCTTTGTGTCCTCCTAATGTTGTATAATGTATACATAAACCTATATTAGAATACATCTTGTATACAAAATAGTCAATGAATTTTTTGCGGATTTTGTGCATTTTTTAAGGTACATAACCGATTTTTCGCACTTCCTCCGACAGTGATAAATCTCTGTGATATTTCTTCGGCACGCAGCATATATTGTCTTAACGAATAAGCAAGGAGTGTGTGTCTGCCAATGAAGGATTATATAGAGGAAAGAGTACTTGAGCTGGCTCATTACATTGTAAACACCAATTCCACAGTCAGAGCGGCAGCGAAGAAGTTTCGCGTAAGCAAATCAACCGTCCACAAGGATGTAACCGAAAGACTCCTTGAGGTCAATCCGGCGTTGGCCCTCGAAGTAAAAAACGTTTTGGAAAACAATAAAGCGGAGCGTCATCTACGCGGCGGCATGGCTACCCGCGAGAAATATCTGCATACGCACGACAGTTAATCAGAGATATTTTTCCTTTTTTTTAGCAAGTTTCTAATATTTGTGGTATACTTACTGTGAAGCGGTCTTTACGGCCGGTTTGGGAAAGGTTAAAAGAAAGGACAGATACACTATGAAAAATTCAGGAATCATGAAATTCACAACATCGTTGATTTACATCCTGTTCGGCCTGGCATTGATGATATGGCCGCAAAAAGTCGAAAATGTAATATGCGCGCTTTTGGCTGCGTGCGTAATCATCTTCGGAATCGCCAAGATTCTCGGTTATGCGGTAATAAAAGTCGAAACCAGAATCGCAGAAGACACAAACGGATTTGCAATCGGCGTGAGCCTTATCATCCTCGGCATTTTTCTTTGGCTGAAAGGCACTATGATTATTGCGCTCATACCGTTTATCCTCGGATTTATGATTACATATAAAGGACTCGAAGGAATCCAAAACGTAATCAACTTCAAGAAATTCGGCTACGGCACTTCCAAAGGGGTGCTCATCGCATCCGTTGTCATTGCATTATTCGGAATCATCGTTATGATGAACCCGTTTTCGACTGCAAAAGTATTATTCTTCATGCTCGGTCTCGGACTTTTCGTAAGCGGTCTTTCGGATTTCATTTCGGATGTTTTCTTCACAAGACAGCTCAAGAAACTTGAGGATGCAAAGCCTGAACAGAAATAATCTGCTTACAAAAATCGGCGGACCCGCATGTGCGGATTCGCCGATTTTTTAAGGTTTTAGTTGATAATTACGCTCTCCAAAGTCCGTGAAGGTTACAGTATTCGTAAACCGCTTCCACTTCATCTCCTTCGGCAAGTGCAAACACTGCTTCCGGTTTTGTTTCCGGTTTCAGCTTTGCAAGCTGTCCGCCGAATTTTGTCTTAAGCCAGATCCACTGAATATAGTGTTCCGGAAGCATCGGGTGTTCCACGCTTCCCACTTCCACCGTTACCTTGTTTCCTTCAACTTTGTAAACAGGAACGTGTTTTTCCACTGCAGCATCAACTGTTCCCGGAACGAGTTCATGCATTTCTTCTCCGCAGCAGATGAGCGGCACGCCGCTTTCGTTAACCATAGCTACTAAATTACCACAATGTTTGCAAATATAGAATTTCTGTTCTTTCATTTTTTTGTTCTCCCAAAATTACTTATTTCTATTACTTATACGGTTTTGATATTAATAATTTTCAGCATGTACTTCGAAATAGCTCTGCGGATGATTGCAAGTCGGGCACACATCCGGTGCTGCGGTTCCCACTACGATATGTCCGCAGTTTCTGCATTCCCACACCTTAACTTCACTCTTTGCAAATACCGATGCCGTTTCAACATTTGTAAGCAGAGCACGATATCTTTCTTCATGATGTCTTTCGATTTCACCCACAAGACGGAATTTTGCTGCAAGTTCCGGGAATCCTTCTTCCTCTGCAGTCTTTGCAAATTCGTCATACATGTCTGTCCATTCGTAGTTTTCACCTTCAGCTGCTGCGAGCAGGTTCTGTGCCGTATCGCCGATTCCGTTCAATTCCTTGAACCACATTTTTGCATGTTCTTTTTCGTTATCTGCCGTCTTTAAGAAAAGGCTGGCAATCTGTTCGAAGCCCTGCTTCTTCGCAACCGATGCAAAGAAAGTATATTTATTTCTTGCCTGTGATTCGCCTGCAAAAGCTGCTTCAAGATTTTTTTCGGTTTGTGTTCCTGCATATTTCGTAAGTTTTTCCATGTCATATTCTCCTTTTCCTTTTCATTTTTTGCTGCAGTTTGGGCACTTGTAGTAGACTCGCAAGTCGTAGGAATCTATCTTGTGTCCAAGCTGCGTTTCAATCGATTCTGTCAGGTCGCCGAGGCGGGTATCCGATATGCCGCCGCACACCTTGCAGATGATGTGATCGTGCCTTGTCGTGTTGTCATATCGATCCGGGAATCTGGGGTGCGATATTCGAATCACCTTTCCGCTTTCGGCAAATGTCTTTAAGTTATTATATACGGTTGCCTGAACAATCTTAGAATTCTTTTTTTTCATTTCCATAAAGATTTGTTCAGCCGTAGGGTGTTCGGTGGATTTCAGGATAATATCCAAAATCTCATCTCCGTATTTTGACATTTTTAACACCTCACTTTTAGAATTAGAATAATCCTAAATATAAAATACGATATCTTTACCGTTTTGTCAACTGTTTTTTGGAAGTTTTTTTATTTTATTTTTTCTGTTCGTTTTTTCTTCATCGATAAGGACGGCAATCGCCATTCCCCACAAGGGACCGAGCGCAAGTCCGAGGATGTGAGAATCCCACAGGTTTGCATTGTTGAGCATTGCACCGAAGCCCAACCCGAGCAGCATGCCAATCGTAATTCTTCTCTGCAGCTCATCCTCTTCGCGTTTGGAACGTTTCTTTCCTGCGCATCCGGCACATACGATTGCGATTGCAAGCCCTGTAAGCACAAGCGTCAGTGCTGCCTTTACAAATTCCACCATTTCATCCTTCTTTCCGGCATCCCTATTTTTCTCTCTTTGCCTTAATTACGTTCATCAAAACATACAATGCAATCAGGATTGCAATGGAAGCAGCCAATATTATGTACATGTTTCCAATCGAAACCTTATCGCCGTAAAAATATATGTTGCAGTCTACACTGTCCCGGATGGATTCAATGACCTGATCCGGAAATCCGTGGTCGGACATTTCTTCGAATACACCGCGCAGTGCATGGTTTCTGAGCATGCTCGTTCCATATGTCCCCGGCAGGAAGGAAAGAACCTTTTGAAGTCCGTCCGAGAATTGAGAAATCGGCATATAGGCCCCGCAGATAAATCCGTAGCCTGCACTGACAATCGTTCCGACCGCCGAGGCCTGGCCCTGAGTTGTAAGCGGAAAGTTTACGCAGGAAGAAAGCGCGGTTCCGAACAGGCACAACAGAATCACATCGCCGATTACGGCTGCAACGTCCGCGGTTGACAGATACCAGCCTTCCGCTGCAAGATAGGCAAAGCATACTGCAGATGCTGCGAACGAGATAATCAGAGTGCTCAAAAGAGATGCCGCATAGTAGCTCAGTGCAAGTGTTCCCGAATGAACCGGCGTAACTGTTAAATCCCTTCTCGCTCCACTGATTTTATCCTGAACCATAAGGAGATTCGAACAAAACGCAACCGTCACACAGCTTACGGCAAGAAGCGAGGAAACAAGCTGTCCGCCTACGCATCCGCCTATAATGCTGTCGGAGACAGCAGCACCCGCTGCATCCAGCGCTCCCCTGAATGAATCTTCAAAAACATTTTTTAAGAATGTTGTATACAATACAAGCAGAATCAGCGGTGTTATCAGTGAACTGAAAAGCATCCCCTTATCTTTAAAATACAATTTTACATTTCGCTTTGTAAGTGCCCCAAGTCCTGCTGTTCTCATTTCTCAATCCCTCCTGTGAGTCTCCTGCCGGTTGCGGCAAGAAATACATCGTCCATTTTCCCTTTTATAATCTCATAATCCTGAAAGATTTCCGGATGCTTCAGTATCATCCGCGTTGCCGCCGCTGTATCGGAGACCGAGAGCCTGAATCCGTCTCTTACCTCTTCATACGGTGTTCCGAGCTTATGTACTTCCTCTTCGGAAACTCCGTAAAGAGTAATATAATCTCCGGCATATTCGTTTTTCAGGCTGAGCGGCGTCCCCTGTGCCGCAATTCTGCCTTTATCAAGAATAATCACATAATCCGCGTCCGCAGCCTCTTCCATGTAGTGCGTCGTAAGAAAAACCGTCAGGTTTTCTCTGCGTCTCAGGTCATCTATGACCTGCCACAAGAGACTTCTTGTTTTCGGGTCGAGTCCCGTGGTCGGCTCATCCAAAATCAGAATTTCCGGCTTGTGCAGAAGCGCTCTTGCCACATCGATTCGTCTTCTCTGTCCCCCTGAAAGTTTTCCGACCGTTCTTTTCATCAAATCCGAAAAATCCAAAAGTTCTGCGAGCTCACTGACGCGTTTTTCAAATTCCTTCCCGGTAATTCCGTAAAGCCCCGCTCTGCTTTGCAGATTGTCACGGACCGACAAGTCTTTGTCCAGCACGGACTCCTGGAAAACAACCCCGATGCTTCGCTTAATGCTGTCTCTGTCTTCCTTGTGAGTTTTTCCTTTTATATATACCTCTCCGCTGTCCTTTGCAAGCTGCCCGCAGATGATGTCGATCGTCGTTGACTTCCCCGCACCGTTGATGCCAAGAAAAGCGAAAAGCTCTCCTTTTTTGACGCAGAAGCTCAAATCGTTTACCGCGTGTACTTCCCCAAAACTTTTGTGAAGGTTCTTTATCTCAATTATGTTCTTTGTTTTTTCCATTTCGTGGTCTCCTTTCCCGCTCAAATCAAACCCCTTCTTCATGCTACCATTTTAGCCCGATTCTGCGCGTGTAAATAGTCCGGTTTTGCATACAAATGTGTTCTTTTTATAGAAAAAAGCACAGGAGTTCCTGTGCCTTCTCTGCATATATTCGATTGTGTGTTATTCTATGTAATCTTTGCGGTATTTCGAAGGCGTCACCGATTCCGCCTTTTTGAATACCTTTGTGAACACGCGATAATCGCCGTATCCCACCTGCTCTGCGATTTCCGTAATCGACAGGCCCGTTGAGAGCAGCAGTTTCTTGGCCCGCTCCATTCGTATGTTCGTCAGATAGGTAAGAAAGTTTACACCGATTTCGTTTTTGAAGAGCTGACTGATGTACTGGGGATTCAAATGGAACTCGTCTGCCAAAGTGTTCAGGCTGATTTCTTCCGCAAGATGTGTCTGCAGATACCTTGTAATCGCAGAAATGGGACGTTCCTCCCCTTTTTCGGCCTCGCCTTCGGTGTTTCTTTCAAAGATGGAGATTTTGAGGCGGTCAATGCAGTCGCCGAATTCCTCATAGTCCACAGGCTTCAGGATGTAATCGGTAATCTGCATTCGCAAAGCCTGCCGGCAGTACGAAAAATCATCGTAGCCCGAAACAATGATGAAAGCCATGTCCGGGTATTTTGCACGGCTGCGTCGTATAACTTCCAGTCCGTTCATAATCGGAATATTGATATCCATGATTGCGATGTCCGGCCTGAGTTCGTCTATCTGTGCAAGTGCCTGCACACCGTCGGCAGCCTCCCCTATAACTTCGCAGTCATGTGCCTCCCAATCGAAGAGCCGCTTAAAGCCTTCCCTTATCATGATCTCATCATCTACGAGCAGCACTCTCATTTTTTTCATCGTTCATCCTCCGTTATCGGCAGCAGCAGATGTGCCGTTACACCGCCGTTTTCGTTTTCTGTATAGGACAGTCCGAACTCCCGTCCGCAGAGAAGTTTGATGCGCTTTTGCACATTCAGCATGCCAATGCGGTTTCCCTCCAGTTTCGGTGCATACTTTGAGTAGTTTCTGAGCATTTGGTCAATCTGCTCTTTCTTTTCGGGTTCAAATCCGCTTCCCGTATCGATAACCTGAATCTCCATGACACCTTTTTCTTTTTTTACGGCCCGCACTTCCACGCTCCCACAATATCCCTTATTTTTCAGTCCGTGCAGCAGGCTGTTTTCGACAATCGGCTGAAGTATGAAATTCGGGACCTGCGCTTCCATGAGCTCGGGATCGGCACTGCACTCGTAATGCAGGCTCGGATACCGGTAACACATGAGTTCCATATATACATCCAAAAGTTCCAGCTCGTCGTCGAGACTTACCATCGGTTCGTTGACCTTCACGCTGTGCCGAAAAAAATCAACCAGCTGCATTAACAGCTTTGCAACCTTTTTGTCTCCGCCAAGTTCGGCCTGTATGCGGATGGAATCGAGCGTATTGTAGAGAAAATGCGGGTTTATTTGGCTTTTCAGGTAAAGCATCGACATTTTCTGCTCGGTAAGTTCTGCCTGAAGCTTATCCGGATTTTCCAGCGTAAGATAAAACGACATCGTCATCAGGGCAAGCCCCATGCCGCTGATCAGCCACGTTGCATGAAGTCCCTGCAAAATACACACGGTAAATTCAATCAGCAAGGCCGCGCCGATTGCCGCTTTCTTTCTTTTCTCAATCCTCTTCCAATTCCAAATCATAAGGCCGCTGCAAAGCAGAAGGTAAAAGGTAACGCTTGCGTAACAGCATGTTGCAGGAATACCGATGGCGTAATTTCCATGCGGTGTTTTGGCGTAATCAATCGACGTAAACAGGATGGCCGCCTCTGCTGCAATCAGGTAGATTCTGGCCGCAAGGTCCATGCGTCTCGGACTTCCGGTCTCCTCCTCCACTAAAATCGCAATATATTGATAAAAAAAATACATCGCAAGCACCATCGTGCCTATAAAGCATCGATGCAGTGTGTCATTGATCACCCATGGAATCGTATTTAGGCGATTTACGGTATACACCGTCAACGCATCAAACACCAAATGCAGCATTACCACGATCAGAATCGCCGCAAATGTCTTGTGGAGCATGGTCTGTCTGCGTCCTGCCGAAAAATATACGCATGCTACAAAGAGAAGCACCAGAAACAGTGCGATTTCCATTCTGATCATGTTCTCACCTCTTGCAGGCGGAAACGATTTCCGCAAACATATTAAGAGCGGTTTCCGTTATTTCGTCCGGGAACTCATAGTTTTCGGTGTGAAGCTGTGCATATTCACATCCATCTCCGATTCCGAAAAACGCACCATCGCAGGTCTTCAGATAAGTCCCGAAATCCTCGGACCATCGCATCGGATCTTCAAGCTGCACGATGTTATACCCGTTGGCATCGGCTGCCGCCATAGCGATGTCGCATGCCTCGTCGCAGTTCTCGGTTGCCGGGAACCTTTCAATTTCTTCTATTTTTATTGCAAGCCCGTCCGCTTCGGCCTCTGCCTCGGCAAGAGCGCGTATCCGGGATACATATTCCTCGAAAATGCTTTCTTTTTCGGCACGCACCGTCATTCTGAGCGTTCCTTCCGATGCACAGACCCCGTAATTTGCGCTGCCGATATCCATTCCGATCAAGGTCATAAGCACAAAGCCTTTTTCTTCCTTGATTCTTGCCGTCAGCTCCTGCACGGCAAGCAGCAGTCTGGCAAGTGCATACCCCGGATTCTTGCCGGCCTCCGGATATCCTGCATGACTCGGTGTTCCGACCATTGCAATTTCAAGCCCGGTTGAGGCACACGCAAAAGTTCCTTTTCTTATGAGTATGTTTTTCTCCGGCCAGCCCGGTATGTTATGCATTCCGAATATGTACTTGATATTCTTCTCGGCAAGCAGCCCCGCACAAATTGCCGCGCCTTTTCCGATTTCTTCTGCCGGCTGAAAAATCAAATACACATCTTTATCCGTTTCCACGCCGTCAAGCCACATCGCAAATCCCGCCAATATCGCAGAATGCCCGTCGTGACCGCAGTAATGACCCGGCCTTCCGTCTTTGCCACAGACAGCATCCATGTCCGCGCGAAATGCGATTGCCTCCGCGTTTTCCTTTCCTGCACGTTTTAACACATAAAACCATTTGCCTTTGTCTGTTATTTCAAGTTTCGTGTTTTCGCCGATAAAACGCATCAGTGTTTTTTTCGTTTCCGTCTCATTCATGGACGCTTCCGGCATTGAATGCAGTTTTTTTCTGAGTTCAATCGTTCGTTCTGTAATCTCTCTTGTCATTCTCATACGCTTCGCTTTCTTTTTTACTTTCTTTAAAGTTTATTCTCAAAATCGAATTCTGTCAATAATGCACATTTTGAATATTTTAACATAAAAAAAGTCTTTTATTTGTCTGCGATTGTGCTAAAATAAAATTATGATGAAATTTGATATGCACTGTCACACAAAAGGAGGCTCCATCGACTCGAGTGTCAGCGTGGAAAGATATATAGAGCTTTTGTCGGCTCAGGGATTTGATGGAATGTTAATTACCGATCATGATTCATATAAAGGTTACAACAAGTGGCAGAAGTCAGGAAAAAAATCCAAAGGAGGGGATTTTCGCGTTCTTGCCGGGATTGAATATGATACGAAAGATGCCGGACATTTTCTCGTTATTATGCCCGATCATCTGCACCTGAAAATTTTACAGGTTCGCGGAATGCCGGTGGAGCTGCTGATACATATCGTGCATACGTTCGGCGGTATTTTAGGGCCGGCGCATCCTTTTGGCAACCGCAGTTCCAGTGCGATGTTTTTTAAAAAGTTGAAGCAGCATCCCGAAATTCTGCAAAAAGTTGACTTCATTGAGGGCTTTAATACTTGCGAAAAGAACGAATCCAACTATGCGGCTTGTGAGCTTGCCGAAAAACTCAAAAAGCCATGCGTCGGTGGTTCAGATGCACACGACGAAGCCTACGTCGGAATGGCATACACCTTGTTTGACTGCGACATAACGTCTAATAACGATTTAATCAAGGCAATCCGCGCAGGCAGAATCGCACAATGGGGTGGCAGAGTTCGTGGTTACACGCGCAAAGCCAAAATGAAGGATTCATTTTACAGTGTCTGGGGCTTTAAGGCTTACAACAGAGGCCTTGGGGTTTTGTTTGCACCATACCGAAAATATCGAATTAAAAAATTAAAAACTTCGGGTGTTTAATAAAGAGCCTGCATGAGTGGTCAAATTATGACTGCCCTGCAGGCTTTTCCTATTTCTTTTGAGGTTTATATCAATTTGAACTTCGTCCACTTTCTTGAGCGATACCTGCGTATAAAAATCCATCCACGAAGGACAAGGTCCAGACTCATTCCGAGTGCCACACCGATGACACCCCATCCGAGCCAAAGGCCGAACAACGCAGAGAAAAACAGCCTTGCCGCAATCGTCAGCACTACGGACACTGTCATCGTAAATTTTACATCCCCCGCCGCACGAAGCCCGCTTCCCAGTGGTCCTGCGAACGGGTACGCAATCCCATTAAATATATTATTTATAAGTACGAGTTTGACTAGCAGCGCCTTTGTCGCCACTGAGATTGCAAAGAAATGCAGCATAAGCGGTGTGCAGGCAAATACAAATGCGTTCCACAAAACAGACAAAATCAGTGTGATTTTGTCTAATCTTTTGAAGTAGGCATCCGCACTCTCTATATCGCCGGCGCCCATGCACTGCCCGATTACGGTTGTATAAGCCGGTGCCATGGCAAGACCCATAAGCGAAGCAAGCGACCAAATGCTCTGCGCCACTCCGTTTGCTGCAATCTGCATGGTGCCGAACAGTGCAACCATGCTGGAAAGCGCAACCTTAACAAGCTGGTGCACACCGTTTTCTATGCCGTTAGGCACGGCGATTCCCATGACTTTCTTAAGAATGCTGCCGTCCCATGTAAAAATATCCCCCAAGTGGTATGAAATTCGTCCGCATCGGAAGCAGAACCAGACCACCGCAGCCGCGGATATCACTCTCGACAGAAGCGACGGGCATGCAACGCCCGCAGCTCCCATATGCAGCACGAAAACGCCGATACAGTTCCCAATGATGTTGACAATATTCGCAAATGTTGAAATATACATTGTCACATTTGTTTTCCCAATGCTCCGGCACAAGGCTGCCCCTGCATCGTAAATTGCAAGTGCAGGAAGCGATAAAGTTGTAATCCGAAGGTACACCTCGCATGCCTCCAGGACACCCGGTTCCACCTTTCCGAAAAGCAGGGTAAGCAGCGGTTTATCAAACAGCAAAATCAGAGCCGCAATCGCCAATGAAATCACTGCGGAAATCATCAGGAGCTGCCCCGATGATTTCTCTGCGTTTCGCCTGTCGGAATTTCCTATGTACTGGCTGATAATGACTGCGCCGCCGGACGAAAGGGCGGTAAACAGGAAGATCATAACCGTATTGAACGAATTGACGAGGGAAACCCCCGAAACTGCCGCCACGCCTGCATAACTGACAACGAAAGTATCCGCCATGCCGACAAGAATGAGCAGAAACTGTTCTACAAACAGCGGGACAATGAGTTTTCTGAGATCCTGATTGCTGAAAATCATTTTCTGCACTTCCCTTCAAAAAGGGTTCTGCTCTCTTCAAGCATTTTTTCTACTTTTTCCATGTCCCAATCACAGAATTTTGTTGCGGCCATCGAAGCGATTCCATGTGCATGCATCCACAGCTGATCGTGCAGAAAGTGTGCATCATCATAGCCGAGCTCATATTCCTGCATGAACCGCTCAATTGCCTCTTCCGTAAGCCGGCTCAAAGATTCTCTCATCTGTGCAAAGGAATTTTCTCTCATAAAAAGAAACCGAAAGAGCTGTGGTTCGTTTTGTGCAGCCTTGATATATTCCGCTCCGTAAAGACATGCCTTATCCCTATCAATTGCTTCGTTTCGCAGCAATTTCTCGAACTCGCTTACGGCAATCGGCAATAACTCCTGTCTGAGCGCATCCATGCTTGCAAATGAGAGATAAATCGGCTGTGTGGAGCAATTCATGGCTTTTGCAAGGCCCTTGACATTGACAGCGTCGATTCCTTCCGTCCGAAGCAGCTTCATTGCGGTTTTCAAAATCATTTCTCGTGTAATCTGTTTTTTTGCCGGCATTCTGTCAAGCGCGGACAAATAAAAAATCCCTTCCGTTTTTCTTCACCGAAGGGATGTGTTTTGTCTGATTTTTATTCTTCCGCCGAAACGACCTGTGTTTCAAACTGCATGTTCGGCATGCATTCCGCCAAATCGTGCTCGATTCGTCTGAGCGTTTCGAGCCTCATTTCCACAGGTGTGTTTGCATTGCCTTGGATAATGAAGATGGCGTTTTTCGTGGAGTCGTCAAACTTGTAGTTTTCTCCGTCACGGACATCCAGCCATGCCAGAATCCCGTTGTCATCTCGGTATACATAGTCGGTTGCCGCAACATGTTTCTCCGTGGATAAAATCGGCAAAAAGGTGCCCTCTTCCTTATTCACGGTAAATGTAATATCACCTTGTATCTTATCGAGGTCATGTCCTCCGATTGCCATCAGACAGCGCAGCGACTCAACATTGTATATGTCTATGATGCTGTTGATGTGCGGAATCGAGCCGCGGTGCTGAATGTTTCGAATCAATGCCGGCACTGTCGGCGGGTTTTTCTTAACACTCCGTCCTGTCGCCTTGAGCATATCGGTATATCCTTGAATCACCGGGTGATTGTATATTTCATCCACATCACAGTTCAAAGCCCAGCCTTCCATTTCTTTCTGCTTTTGCAGGAAACTTTCGGGCAGAGCTGCGTTTGCATCAACACCTCTTGCAATTCCTATTACAACATTTTTGATTCCAAGTTCTGCAAGACTTTTGTCAATTCTAAAATTCATATTGATGTACCTCCCAAAACGTATTACAAAATCTTTTTTTCATAATTTGCACCAATTATCAAGTAAATTTGAAAGTTTTTTGCACCTACAGCATGGTAAAATTCATAATTTTATGCACCTATTGACATTTTCGCTTCCGGGCTCTATAATCGGTTACAACTTGAGATTGCGGTGCTTGCCGCGGTCGGATAAAAATTGAGGTGCACAATGAAAATAACATTAAATCCAAACGAAGAAATCGTCAAAACCGTAAAAGAAGGGCTTGAAAGAACCGGCGGCTACTGCCCGTGCCGAAGGGAACGCACAGAAGCCACCAAATGCATGTGTCAAGAATTCAAAGACCAGATTAAAGACCCGAACTTCGAGGGCTACTGCCACTGCATGCTTTACTACAAATCACTGGCAGACTAAACACCGCATCATAAACGGTCATTTGTATTATTTTTCTTATACACTAGCCAGCCTATCAAAAAGCTGTTCGTCAAAAGGTATGCAAGAAAGCCCTTTTTGCTTGCATACTTTTCTTTTTCTGTTTTATATTTCATCGACTGCTTGACGAAATAGCCGATTACAAGCAGAATGATTATCAAGAAAACAAGAGATATGATTGATAAGTTTCATTTATAGTTCACCGCCTTTGCCGTCAGTTTCTATCGATTGCTCCATCCCGTCCTCATAGAAGGACAGCCATACGCCGTTATGTCCCAGGCGGAGCCTGCCGCTTTCCGGAATTTCGTATTCCAATTCATCCTCTTCCGTCATATCCCAGCACTCCGGCGGATCGAAGTCGTCCGTGCCACAGGATACTTTCAATGTCCCGCTGGCTGCGTCATTTTCCTCGGTTTCGCCCAATGTCATTTTTCCTGCAATTCCCGGATTTCCCACCGTATCATAAAGACTGAAACTGCCGTCCTCATTGATGTACATGGCATAAAAATCCGTTGCGGTTTCCCCATCGGATGCAACATCTTCGCAGTTCCATTCCCCAATCAGCCCTTCCGGCAAATCGACAGAACCACAGCCGCAAACAAGAAGCATTAAGCTAATAATAATGCATAAGAAAATCAGCTTTTTCCTCATAATCCCCTCCTGATGTCAAAGGCTACATACTGATGTTAGAATAAATTTAGTACAAAACAAAATGAGACATTCCCTTAAGCATAGTGTATAATACAACTACAAGGAGGATCTCATTATGTCACGTAAGAACACACAACACACCAAACAGTTTAAGCTGGATGCCGTCAACTA
>JALERA010000040.1:0-5658 GCA_022764365.1 Bacillota bacterium | reverse complement strand
TGGCTGTTATGGAAGTCAGAGAAGACGGTATCTGGGTAACAGAACTTCACCCTGACTACACTTGGGAAGAATTACAGGCTGCAACAGGCTGTGAACTTCACAAGGATCCGAACATGAAGGCTATGGAAGAAGAATAGAAACTTGTCTTTTTCGCCCACCGCGTTGTCAACTTCGATTTTCTCAGTGCTCACATACTTCAAGTATGCTCCGCGCTTCGAAATCTTGTTTCCCAGCGGTGAACGAAAAATCCGGCGTTTCTAAGAATGCTTGCTAAAATCGCCTGTGGCTCGCGCGGCAGGCGATTTTTGGTGCATGAAGACTCTTTCTTTGCCGCATGGAATTTGGACTCTTTCTTTGCCGCATGAAATTCGGAATTTAGATACGAAGCCCGAAAGTTGAGTTCGCATTCTAAATTCTTGAGGGCGATTTAGAATAGTCCAGCGGAAAATTCCTTCCAGTTCTAAAAAAGAGAGGTCAAACGGTGCCACAAAAGGGCGAAAAGCTTGAAAAGGTCTGAGGAAAGGGTCGAACATGACTTCTTGCCAGACATGTAGAGGCGTGATGGAAATAATTCCAAGGATAAAACAGGCAAAAAGCAATATTAAGGGAGAAGAAGTTAGAATGCGTACTGCAAAGTCGATTTCCTGTTCTAAAACGAATTTGAAAAGTTAGAATGCCCCGCGAAAATCAGGCAAAATGTTCTAACTCACCAAAAAGCCGGTAGATATATTTCGTAAAATCCCCTTGCTTTTTTGCACGCCAAGTGGTAACATATGCACATAGCCGATTAAGGCAAAACTGAATACGCAGTTTACAAGGGTAACTAACGGAAGTGGAGTGAGATTCTCCGGCTGTTTCTCAGCAACCGTGATGCGCCGGGCAGGCGACGAGTCGGGAGACGAGTTATTGCTTAGATGTATGAATTCTCTGGGACAGAGTGAGCATCACTTAAAAAGGTAAACATGGCATAAGGATGTTCCTGTTAGAGCGGCAGGGACGTTCGCCGGTGGCACTTTTTAGACTGAAAGGCATAGACTTCCGATTGAGGAAGAGCCTTTTTACAATGATAAACTCACAGACTGTCGCAAGACGGTCTGTTTTTCTTTTCATCCAAATTATAGGCAGCATCGCACGGGCGCGGTGCTGCCGGCGGCAAAGAGAGACGAAAGCGCGCCCAAGAAACATTGATAATAACCGAAAGGGTATTATATAAAAAAGCCCGGCACCGTGAACCCGGAAAATTGGCGGTGCCGAGCGGCTAACAACAATATGCCGGCCGTAAACGAGCGGCAGTTTTGCTGTCTTGAAGAAAGTATAACCAAAACAAAGACTCTTTTCAAGTGTTATCGGCAAAAACGCATCAAAAACGGCAAGAAATGCGATAAAATTGAAAGGAGAAAAAAATTGAAAGAAAGAAACATAAGTTATTTCAAAAAGGCACTGGTTGTGTTCATGGCAATCGTTATGGTGTTTACCTACATGCCAAGCGGCATGGGAGTGGAAACCGCATGGGCTGATACAGCAACAACGGTTATCAATACCGCAACAGAGTTTGCTGATATGGATTCGAGCGGGAACTATGTGCTTGGAGGGAACATTACGATTTCCCAACCATACGGAAAAGAGTTCAGCGGAACCTTTGACGGAAAGGGATATACGGTGGAGCTGAACATAACTGGCACCGAAGCAAATACCGGGCTTTTCAGTACTCTCGTTGGCGGTGCAACCGTTAAAAATGTAATTACTGCCGGATCGATTGAGGCAAGCGATTGCAATAATGTAGGCGGGATTGCAGGAAAAGCGGACACATCGAATGGAAGCATAACTATTGAAAAATGTAAAAATACTGCCGACATTTCAGGTTACGAGGCTGTGGGCGGTATTCTTGGCTTTGGCTATAGTTATGAAGGCAGTAACAGCGTAACAATTGAAGAGTGTGCAAATATCGGTAATATTACCGGTTCAAATAATAAGATAGGCGGTATAGCCGGGAATTTAGAAAATTCGCATGCAATTAGAAATTGCTATAACACAGGGGATATTATCGGCTTTAACAATTACGCGGGCATAATCGGAAGAGGAGCAAAAGGCATTAGTGTAGAAAATTGCTATACGACAGGCACCATCACTGCATATGGAAGCTCTACAAATGCGGGTTATGCAATTATGGGCGGCACTGGAAGTGGTACAAAGTGCACAGTATCGAACTCTTATGCAGTGAAGGGCTGTGCAACGGAGCTGTGTTATTCGAGTAGCAGATACTCTGTTGATATAGACACAGTGTCAAATTTTAAAGAAAGCGAAAGCATGAAGGAAAAAGCATTTGCAACCGCTCTCGGTGAAAAATTCAGACATAACGAAGGTACCTATCCGACCCTTGAGTGGGAGATCTCTACTGCAAAGGTGCCTTTTAATATTACGCCTGCAAATGCACAATTGACGATTACAAAAACCAGTGCTGCTGATGAAGGCAGTGTTGTATATACCGGAACAGGCGGCACTATTGCGCTTCCTGTCGGCGATTACAGCTACACCGTAAGCTGCGAGGGATATACTCCGGAAACAGGCAGTGTGTCAGTGACTGATGGGAGTGGAACACTGACCGCTTCTCCGAATAGTGTTTCTCGTAGCCTTGATAAAGATACTGACAAATGGGGCACCGTGACTTTTGCGGTAAGCGGTGCAAATAACTACGAGATTAAGCTGACGCAAAACGGCGTTGAAGTTCAACCAACGAGCGAAAAAAACAAATATGAACTACTTATTAATAAAGAGTATAGCTACGTTGTTTCATCATCTGAAACTGGTGTGGAACAAGCAGAGGGCAGCATCATTTTGACCGAAGGTGCCAAAACAAAGACAGAAGTGGTTCGGCTTAAAAAGGTGGTCTCCATTAAGGTTAAGACGCAGCCGGAAAAGACTCAATATTATGTTGGAGATAAGACTATTGACACAACAGGTTTAGTGATTACAGTAGCCTATAATGATAACAGTAGTGCTGACATTACATCCGGATTTGAGACAAGTGGCTTGAACACAGAAACTGTATGTGCAAGCCAGGACATTACTGTAAGCTATAAAGGAGCAACAGCAAAATACCAAATCAGCATTAAAGAGAAGGCATTCCCAAGCAGCGTTTTTAATGCATTGGCAGGTAAGGCAGAAGTCAAATATATTTCTTCTGATGAAACTAAAGTGCTGTCGAATGATATTTTCGTTGATGCAACTAAATTGGAAGCTGGATGCCTGAAATCAAATATTGTGGGCAAAAAAAATATGTCGGCGACTGTTCAGATTGATTTTTCAAAGTTGGATCGTGCGTATGAACTATCCTTCAACTATATTTTAAGTGCCGAAGGCAGTTCATATGACTATATAAAGATAAATAATGAGAAAATAGGTACGACAAATCATACAGAGTGGAAAACTTATGTGCTTCAGGTTAAGAAGGGCGATAAAGTTGAAATAACATATCGAAAGGATTCTTCAGGAGACAAGCTGGACGATTGTATCTACTTAAAAGATTTCAAATTAAAGAGTATTCCGCAAGTAACATTTAACACTGTTCCGGCAGATGCACTGGTATCAATGAAAGCTGCCGATGGGTCAGAAGCTGCTGCTTCAGAGTCGTCTGATGGTAAGACCATATTTGCAGTGCAGAACGGCACATACACCTACACCGTAAGTGCCTTCGGCTATAAAAGCGAAACCGGGACAATCACAGTTAGCAGCGAAGATATAGCGAAGGACATCACGCTGACGAAACTTGTATCACGCAAAGCAACGTTCAATGTTACACTTCCGGATGACCTAGAAGGAAAAGAAGACGAAATTTCCATCACGGTCAAGAGTGGAGAAACGATTGTAAAACCGGAGGCTGATGGGACATACAGCCTTCCGCAAGGTGAAGAATACACTTATACAATCACGCATCCAAACTGTGAGAGCGCGCAAGGCAGCTTTACGATTGCAGCTGAAGATGTTACAGAAACAATTCAAATGATTCGCAAATTGGTATTCAGCGATGTGTTTGCAGCAATGAGCGGAATTGAAGCGGTAAACAATACAGATGCTGACAAAGCGACGGAATATGGCTTTTTCCCTGTGAAAACCAGAGAAAACATTATATTGCAATCTAATAACAAGGGGAAAGGATATTCAATCGCTGCGATGAAAATCACAGCTAAAACTGCGCAGAAACTTTCATTCAGTTATAAAGTAAGCACGGAACAAAGCTATGATAAGTTTTTGATTCTGTTGAATGGAACAGAAGAGATTAACGAGAGTGGGAAAATTGACTGGACCGACTACAACATCAAACTTTCCGCAAATGACAGTGTAGTTCTCAAATATACGAAGGATTCCAGTGGTAATCGCAATGACGATACCGTGTATTTGAAAGACTTTTCTGCAGAGAATCTCTACAAGTTCACCTTCACAGGTGCGCCGACAGGCACGACTTTCGTTGTAAAACAGGGTGAAACAGTAATCGAAGCAGAAGCGGACGGAAGCTATTTGCTTGCAAACGGCAGCTATACTTATACAGGATCGGCTTTCGGATATGAAGATGCAAACGGTAGCTTTACTGTGAACGGCGGTGATGTAAGCGAAACTGTCAGCATGAATAAGACAGCAGCTTATACGGTAAGCTTCAAAATCACAAAGCCGTCAGGAATTACAGCAGAAGCGGCGGTTGCAGTTAAGAGCGGAAATACGATAATCGCTGCAGCGGAAGATGGAAAATACAATCTTCCGGCAGGCACATACAGCTATACCGTAACCTGCACAGGCTGTGAAACCGAAACAGGTGAATTTACGGTGGGAACAGAAGCCAAAACTGTTGAAGTTACGCTCGAAAAGACATTGACTTTTGAGGATTTTTTCACGGAGCTTAACGGAAGAGCGACTGTTGCAAACAGTACCTACTATAAATTTAAACCCGCAAAGGAAGGTGCGATTAAGTATTTGCAGTCATCAAATACTTCTGATGGTACGACAGGCATCATTACATTTACCTTCCAAAAATCAACGAAGCTGAATTTTAAATATATGGTTTCCGAGGAAGGAAGCAAATTAACAGGTAGTGAATATGGCTTGATAATAAAGCGAAATAGCCAGAAGATTGCCAGAATTGAGGAAGTTAGCGAGAACTGGAAAGACTATAGCGTTTTAGCGAAAGCAGGAGATGTCATCACACTGACATACAAATGTTATGTGAATGATTATGCTATGTCAAAAGACGATAAAGATTTTGTTCGGCTCAGGGATTTCACTGCTGTGCCGCTTACGGAAGTAAGCTTCGAAGGTATGCCGAAAAATGCGATGATTTCCGTGAAAAACGGCGACAATGTAATTGCGCCTGTAGACGGCAGCTATCTTTTGGAGGCCGGAAATTACAGCTATTCGGTTACGGCTTTCGGGTATATGCCGACTACAAATCAGGCATTGACAATTGCAGGAGAGGAAGAAACAAGGACCGTTACGGTTTCTATGACGGAGACTGCGCGTCATGCTGTTTCGTTCCAAGTTACACCGTCAGGTGCAGCAATTGTCGTAAAGAACGAGGCTGGAGAAACGATGTCGGCACTTGACGGAAATGCAAGCAGCTACAGCTTACCGGCAAACGAGAAATATTCCTACGAGGTGAGTGCTGACGGA
>JALERA010000024.1:0-3800 GCA_022764365.1 Bacillota bacterium | reverse complement strand
GAGAAGCAGATGAAATTTTTCAGAATGTCGAGCAGACGGGCTTTCGGGAACATCCCCTCGTAAAAGGTGTCAAACTGCGCATAGGCGGTGTTTTCGTATCTGCCGTCCTTGGTTTTCCACTCCATAAAGCGGTCAAAGCCGGAGGTAATCGTGCCCGCGCGGTTGGTGGAAAGATCGCTGATCACGCAGACGGCGTTGTAGATGAACAGGGACGGGATGTCCTGCATATAGTTGCGCAGCTGGTTGTAGGCATCCTCTGCGCCCGCGTCCTCTTTGGCGGGACTTTTGAGTTCCATCAAAACGAGCGGCAGACCGTTGACAAACAGGATGATGTCGGGGCGGCGGTTGTTGCCGTTTTCGATGTAGGTATATTGATTGACCACCGCGAAATCGTTGTTTTCCGGCTTTTCGAAGTCCAAAAGACGCACGAGTGCCGCGCGGGTCTCGCCAGCCACGGTATAGTTGACCTCCACGCCGTCCTGCAAATATCCCGTAAAGGTACGGTTCTTCTCCACGAGACTGCCGCCCTCAAAATTGCGGATTTTGGAGAGTGCCTCACCGATCGCCTCCAACGGCAAGCCGCGATTGATGCGAACCAAAGCGTCACGCAAAACATTTTCCATGAGAGGGTCGGAAAAGTCCGCCCGCCCCATGTCCGGCGCGTAAATATGCGTGTAGCCCATGCCTTGGAATAATTGTATTACGGCATTTTCATATGTAGATTCGGTGAATGACATAGTTTTACTCCTTTATAGCTTTTTCAATTGCACTTTGCGAATGTGCAATTATCCATTTGTAATAATGTTGCTTTTCTATTATAAATTTATTTAACTCGTCAACAAGATTTTCCGGAATTAGAATCATACGATTTCGTTTATATTTTGAATAACTATGATTTCCAAATTGTACTACAACATGAGGTGAAAGCACCATATATAGGCTATTTGAATTTTCTGTTTTATTGAAGAAATCGCTTTCAAAGCATACGGGATGATCAGTGGTTATAAACTCTCTTTCTTTGGCTACAAGAAAATAATAATCTATTTTGGAAATTTCTTCTATAAGCAAATCTAAGCCATCATTACTATATTCTTTTGTTAAGCACAAACTTTTTAAAACACAAAGAATAATGGAATCAACTTCACTTTTTCCCCTCTCTTTGAGTTTATGGGTCGTTTCGACATAGAATTCTGTTTCTTTAAAATCTTCGCTAAGCGAATCAATGCCCATCTTTTTCATTGACACCGGATTGCGAACTAACATATTTGCTATAAAGTGAAAAAATAACTTTTCTTCATCGATATTCAGAATCACGTCGTTTTTATTTTTTTCTGTACATACTGCTAATATCTTTCGTTGCAATGATGCAAAGTCGCCTTCATATTTTCCAAAGATGTTTTCTATGTAATTACAATTGATATAGCTCACCGATCCTTCATTACAATCACTTGTCGGAGTTTCATAAAGATTATTTTCAAAACAAATATTTTGGGGAGTTATTCTTTTGAATTTCTTTCGTATTGGATCAAATGCTGTTAGCTTACCGCTTTCATCGCAAAAAGATTTCAAATAAAATTGTGGAACATAATGTTGCTTTTTTTTCAAAATATTCTCCATAAATCGAACATTACTAAAATAATTATTTCAATTTTTTACCGCAGCACTCAAAAGGTAGATATGCGTTTAATTCATAGGAAAGTATATCCTTTAAAACTAATATCTAAATATCAATACTGCACACAAGCAAATTCGATGCTTCCATCATTATGCTTTTCTATCTTTATAAGTGTTGACTTTTCGGTTATATATTTTTGTGTCTCGAATTCCCAAGCACAGATGTAAATCGTTTTAAATGACGTATTTGATATTTTTTGCGTAAACACACCGAAGTAGCCATTCCACCCTTTTTCAGATAAAAGCTGCGTGAAATTTCTATACTCATCCTCGGTAACAAAAATAAACAAGTCAGTTTTTCCATCTGTATATTTTTTACCTTTGTCCACAACAATTTCATGCAATATATTGTCTACGGAATGCTCTATAACCGGTAAGTCACATTTGAATTCTGTGCTTCCTCCATTACTTGCTGTCCCATAATGACTTTCAATCAGCTTGACATCTTTCTTGCATTGAGACAGGGCGGTCTGTGTTAATTCACCTGTACTATCTTTTTCATAGTCTTTTTGTTGTAATCGGATGTATGCCTCGTGTGCATCTTCCATTTTTGAAATTCGCTCACTAACACTCATTTTTGAAAATTTATTGTCGGCAATAACAATTTGTTTATTGTGATTTGTATGCGTTACTTCTATGTAGCGCCCATCCGTTGTTTTCAGATCAGCCATAGAATGCCCAAGATTACGGTCATAATATGACGAATCAAATGATATTCCCAAATGTTCTAAAATTAATTTTGCTTCTATTTCTCCCGGTTTCATTTAATCTCCTTTGTATTATAAACGATAATTTAGCGGCTTAAATTTCGATGTTAGATACATCAATTTCGCCATTCATGAGACGCGGGAGTAGTGTATCGCGCAATACTGCAAGTCTTTCGTTTTCTTTTCGATTAGATTCGTACATTGCCATCAGCGTCCCTGCGATTTTTTCGTATTCCAGCAAAATTGCTTCTGTTGGAATGACGATGGAAACATTTTTTAGATCGGTTTGCGTTATCAGCGGCTGTGTAGAACCTCTATTCATATTCACATAATCAACCCGCTGCAGTGCTTGAAATGCATATTCATAGAATTCACTCTTGATAACCAGCGTATTATCGGATGTCCAGCAGGGCGATTGAAAACGCTGAACAACTCCGTGAGTTCCAACACGACCAGTTACCAGAATAGGTTCGTTATATAGTACGGCATTAGTAAAACCCATTATCGAGGCAGCGCCCACCAGAGGAATGCTAACTTCAGTGGTCGCAGTAGGTTGTTTCATCGGTGGACGTTTACCGCTGGTGATAGTCGTAATTTCACCCAATGTGCCTTCGCGCCAATCAGCTGGCATTTTCCCATCAGTTTGGTCGAAAGACACAAACCATGAATCGAATAAAGCGTACACTTGTTGCTGTAAATTCTCATTTATCGCCCGATTTATTGCGATTTTTTCGTCCAGTGCGGAAAGAATAGCGGCGATTTTCTTTTGAGTTTCAAGAGTTGGTATTTCAACTTCTATGCCCTCAAAGGTTGTACGCGTTATTGTATCAAATACAGAACCGTGGGTATTCTTTTTCAATATATCTACACTTTGTTTAACAAGATAATATAAGTAGTCCTCGGTGACTATGTTTTTTTTGGCTCTAAGTCCATAACATGATTGATTAAATGCCATAGGAAAAGGAATTGAAGCAATTTCTCCGACAGTTCCGCGCGCAGATATTATCATATCGCCTTTTTGCAATAAAGTTGTAGATGAATTCTTTAACCCTAAAGAAGTGATACTTTTTTCTGTCTTATAGACAAATCTCGCATCATTGTTAAAATCCTTTACAGACAACCACGGAATATTGCCATTCCAATATTCAGGAGTTGTCGTTTTAGGAGTCCCACCTCCAATCAACTCCATTACATCAGACAATTTATACCTCATAACCAATCGCCCCCAGTTTCTCGCGTATCTCCTGTTCCAACTCGTGCGACTTCTCAAACAGCCCGGCGAGTTCTCCGGTCAGGCGCTTCATTTTGTCGTCGAACGGTTCGCCGTCGTCTGCCTGCTCCTCAATGCCGACATATCGCCCCGGGGTGAGGATGTAGTCCTGCTTTGCGATATCCTCCGTGGTTGCCACGGCGCAAAAG
>JALERA010000093.1:0-7016 GCA_022764365.1 Bacillota bacterium | reverse complement strand
GGGCAGAAAAGCGGTGAGGTGCGGAAAGACGTCAATCCTTTGCTGACTGTCTATGTACTTTCAGCGAGCCTTGATTCGCTTCTTGCGCTTGCCGAGACAAAAGGGGAATTCATCTGCATGCAAAACGGCATGACTGAAGAGGAGTTCCTCGACTATGGTTTCCGACAGATAATCAATTCTATCCTTGAAGTACGAATATAAAAATGTGCAGATGCACGGAAACCAAGAGCAGCAAGCATGATCGAATCAAAAATCTATATCGGGTTGAATGATGTAAATACGAATACACAGCCCTTTGAAAACGAGAAATATATCAAGGGGCTTCGCAATGTATGCTATTCGCATAGAGTGCCTTTTTCTTTCCATGTACAGGAAGGTGGGTACATTTATGAAAACGGCGAAGGAGAATTATCAGAAGACGAAGCGATTATATACAATAGCATGAATCGCCTTGGCAAATCAAGTTCTCAAATTGCAAAGGCTGTCGGATTCGGAAAGAACAAAACCCTGAAGCTGTTAGTGGCACTAGAAGAAAGCGGAGAGATACTTAATTTGAGGGGAGTTTATAGCATGGAAAATCTTTATGAAAAAGCGCAGCAGAGCGCAGAATATATTCAGGCGCGTATCACAAAAAGACCGAAAATCGCTGTGGTACTTGGATCCGGGCTTGGAAATCTGACGGCGGATTTTACAGAGACGGAAGAATTACCGTATCGTGACATTCCAAACTTTCCGGTGTCAACGGTAGAGGGACATAAGGGTGCTTTGCTTGCGGGAAAGCTGGGAGAAAAGGAAGTTTTTGCGCTGGAGGGACGCTTTCATTTCTATGAAGGCTATTCCATGAAGGAAGTCTGCTATCCGTTCTATGTCCTCAAACTGCTGGGAGTGGAACAGGTCGTGCTGACGAACGCCTGCGGCGGCATCAATCGCAGCTTCGAGCCGGGGACTTTGATGCTCCTTACGGATTTTATCAATATGATGGGGACGAATCCACTGATTGGATCAAACGACGAACGCTTCGGGCCTCGCTTTCCGGATATGACCGAGCCGTATAGTATTAAGCTGCGGGATCTTGCAAAGCAAACCGCCGATGAAATGGGGATTTCGTATAAAGAAGGCGTGTACATGAGCTTCATGGGACCTTGTTTTGAAACGGCAGCTGAGATTCGTGCCTTTGCCGGCATGGGTGCCGATGCGGTCGGCATGAGTACGGTGCCGGAGACGATTGTCTGCAATTACATGGGAATGGAAGTGTTGGCCGTCAGCTGCATAACCAATATGGCGACCGGAATTCAGACGGTAAAGCACAGCCACACCCGTGTGCTTGAAATCGCAAATCAGGCAAGTGACGCGATGCAGCGCTGGCTGGGCGCAGTAATTCAAAGAATGTGAGGAGGTGAGGTTTCTCATGCATTACATTCGAATTACGAAAGACAATATCGACAAAGAGCACATCTGCTGCGCGATGTCAAACAAGCAGAGTGCTGCGAAAAAAGAATGGCTCAAACAGCGGTTTGAAGAGGGGCTTGTTTTTTATCGGAGCGAAGAAAGAGGCAAGTGCTTTATCGAATATATTCCGGCAGAATATGCGTGGGTGCCGATAGAGGCAGGGGGCTACCTTTACATAAACTGCCTGTGGATTGCGGGCAGCATGAAAGGGCACGGGTATTCCAACGACTTGCTCGACGAATGTATGCGTGATGCAAAAGCACAGGGTAAAAAAGGACTTTGCATCCTTTCTGCGGAAGGGAAAAAGCGGGAGTTCCTGTCCGACCCGAAGTATCTTGCTTATAAAGGATTCTTGACTGCGGACACATCGGAATGCGGGATTACGCTTTTGTATCTGCCGTTTGCACCGGACGCGCAGCCGCCGAAATTTAAGGACTGCGCGAAGCGGCCGCAGACAAGTGAGACCGGTTTTGTGATCTATTATACGGATCAGTGCCCGTTTACTTATTACTGGGTGCCGCGCGTGGCAGAAGTCGCGGCAGAGCA
Source organism: Bacillota bacterium (assembly GCA_022764365.1). Taxonomy (GTDB): domain Bacteria; phylum Bacillota; class Clostridia; order Peptostreptococcales; family Anaerovoracaceae; genus CAG-238. The sequence continues at coordinate 5,021 of JALERA010000093.1, read as the reverse complement.
TGGCATTCCGCTGAAAACGGTTCATATTACAGACAGAGATACGGCGCAGAATCTTCCTGCTCCGGTGACGACCTATGCGTTATTTTGGGATGGAAAATTTGTGACACATGCAATCCAGTCCGACAAGAAGTTTTTGAAACTGGCACAGGGAAGATGTGCGGGGTGACTTTAGACCAGAAAAAATGTAATGTTTGTTTAAAATCAGACCCGAAAAAATGTAAAAACCGCTCTTGAATAGCCAGGAAAAAATGTGGTACACTATAAATGCGACAGAAGAAGCGAAAATGAAGAAGAAAAAGGACGGTAATGGAATGTTCCGATTTGCGATGGAAAAACTTTTGATGTGGAAAGAAAAAGAGGCCCGAAAGCCGTTGATCATTATGGGTGCCAGACAGGTGGGAAAACCGCGGCTGTACGTTTATCTGCCTTAAAATATAAGGAACAGGACTAGATGATCAATCTGCCGCTTTATGCGGTCTGCAATTTATAAGTGTAATTAAGATGCCGGCACAGCTGAGCATCTTTTTTGTTGCAGTATTTACTGCGAAAAGTGTAGCATATAAGTGAAGATAGATGAGGGAGCATCGCCGAAATGAGTTTATGAAAAATTATATGAGATAAAATATGAGCTAAAACTTGATATTTTACGAAAAATAGGATAAAATATTAGCTATGATAGTATTAGACAGACAAACACCAAAAGAAATACAAATGCAGATCGCACAAAATGTGCGTGCCGTCCGCAAGCGCAGAAAGATTTCACAAAAAACCTTGAGCGAAAAGTCAGGCGTCAGTTTGGGTTCCGTGAAACGTTTTGAAACCAGCGGCGAAATTTCCCTGCACGCCTTGATCAAGCTCGCGATCGCGCTCGACATGGACGATGCGCTGATCCATCTTTTTGAGGATGCTCCGTTTTTATCCATAAAGGAGATCATACATGGACAAGATTAAACAGTTACAGGTTTATTATGAGGGACGAACCGTCGGAACAATGGCATTATACCGGAAACATCTCGCTGCTTTTCAGTATAGTGAAGAATGGATCGCAGACGGATTTTCTATCAGTCCGTTTTCGCTGCCTTTGGGAAAGAAAGTTTTCGTGCCACAGATTTTGCCTTTCGACGGCATTTTTGGCGTTTTTGAGGACAGCCTGCCGGACGGATGGGGCAGACTCCTGGTAGATCGACTGTTGCTGAAGCACAATATCAATCCCATCGAAACGGAAAGCTTGGATCGGCTTGCAATCGTCGGAAGCTTGGGCATGGGCGCACTGCAATATGTGCCGGAATTCGACCTTGCGGAGGAAACGCAGATAGGCGATTTTGATGATATTGCACGCGAATGCAGCCGCTTGCTTGCGACAAACCAAACGGACAGCTTAGATGAGTTGTTCCGGCTTGGAGGTTCTTCCGGTGGTGCCAGACCTAAAATTTTGACAGAGGTTAACGGACAGCCATGGCTGATCAAGTTTCCGTCGAAGGAAGATGATGATGCGATTGGTTTGCAGGAGTACGAGTATGCGCTCTGCGCCAAAGCCTGCGGGATCGAAATGGCAGAAACCAGATTGTTCCCGTCCGGAATATGCAGCGGCTATTTCGGAACAAGGCGATTCGATCGAGCCCTTAAAGAAGACGGAAAGGAGCGGAGAATTCATGTGATCTCGGCCGCCGGACTTTTGGAGACCTCGCATCGTGATTTGACATTGGACTACGATATTTTGATGAAAGCCTGCCTGAAGCTGACTGGAGATTTTCAAGAGATAGAGAAGCTGTACCGCCTGATGTGCTTCAATGTGTTCGCGCACAATCGGGACGATCATGCAAAGAATTTCAGCTTTCTTTATGATGAACCAGAGAAAAGATGGAAATTATCGCCGGCATACGATTTGACCTACAGTCATTCAATCGGCGGAGAACACGCCACCAGTGTCCATGGAAACGGCAAAAATCCGGCAGCAGAGGACCTGCTTGGCGTCGCGTCGCAGATCGGTATGGACAAAAAACAGGCGATACGCATAGCCCAAAATGTGCAGGAATGTGTCAGGGAATATTTAAGGAAATATCTCAGCTGAAATAGAAAGACTAAAAAATGAGGTAATGTACATGGAATTTATACGTAAAAATTATATAGGAATTTTAGTTTGTTTTGGCATTGCAGTTCCGGCATGGCTGCTTGGCAAGGCATTTCCGATTATAGGAGGACCGGTGCTTTCCATATTATTCGGTATGCTGATTGCGCTTTTTTGGAGTGACAAAGGCAAAGCTGCGGCAGGGATCAAGTGGACCTCCAAAATCATTTTGCAGACAGCGGTGGTACTGCTGGGATTCGGTTTGAACCTTGGCGTCATCTTTGAAATAGGAAAACAGTCGCTACCAATCATTGTTTGCACGATCGGCATATCGCTTTTGCTTGCGTGGGTGCTGCATAAGGCGCTGCGCGTGCCTTCGGATACGGCGATTCTTGTGGGAGTCGGCTCGTCGATTTGCGGAGGCTCAGCGATTGCAGCAACCGCTCCGGTCATCGGCGCAGACGACAACGAGGTGGCGCAGTCCATCTCGGTCATTTTCTTCTTTAATGTGCTTGCGGCAATTTTCTTTCCGATGCTGGGAAGCGTAATTGGGTTTGATACGAGCGCGGGAGATGCGTTCGGGATCTTTGCGGGAACGGCAATTAACGATACATCTTCGGTTACTGCGGCGGCATCCACTTGGGACAGCATGTGGAATCTCGGCAGCGAAACGCTGAATAAAGCTGTCACGGTAAAGCTTACCCGTACGCTTGCGATTATCCCGATTACCTTGGTGTTGGCGATCGTCCGCGCGAAAAAGAGCGCGAAGGACAGCGACAAAGCAGAGGGCTTCAGTTTGAAGAGGGCGTTCCCGATGTTTATTTTGTATTTTGTTATCGCATCGGTAATTACCACTGTCTGCATTCAGGCAGGCATGGATGCGGATGTTTTCGCACCGCTGAAGGATTTATCGAAGTTTTTCATCATTATGGCGATGGCAGCAATCGGACTCAACAGCAATGTGGTTCAGCTTGTGAAGAGCGGCGGCAGACCTCTGCTTTTAGGAGGATGCTGCTGGATTGGAATTACGGCGGTCAGCCTCGTGATGCAGCACGTAATGGGGATTTGGTAGGAAAAAGAACGAGACAGGAGGCAGCTTAATGATATACAAAACGCATTATGACTCTCCGCTGGGCGGCATGCTGCTGTCGGCGGATGACAAAGGTCTGACAGGGGTTTGGTTTGACGGGCAGAAATATTACGCGCGGGGGCAGGCGGATTCGGAGCCTGAAGCGGGCGCAGCGATTTGCAATGCGCCCTGCGAGGAAGAACTTGCACCGCTGCTGGCTGATGCGAAGCGCTGGCTGGACGTATACTTTGCGGGAAAAGAGCCGGACTTCGACTTGCCGCTCAATCCGACGGGAACTGATTTTCAGAAAAGAGTCTGGAGGATTCTATGCATGATCCCTTACGGCAAGACCATGACTTACGGACAGATCGCGGCACAAATCGCGGCAGAGAGGGGTATCGTGCGGATGTCAGCGCAAGCTGTCGGCGGTGCTGTCGGGCATAATCCGCTGAGCATTATCGTCCCATGCCATCGTGTAGTCGGCACAAACGGCAGCTTAACCGGATATGCCGGAGGCATTGACCGCAAGATTAAACTGCTCACGCTGGAGGGCATCAATATGAGCGCGTTTTTCGTGCCGAAAAAGGGGACAGCACTGTAAACGCTGCATTATCGGCAATAAAGAATGTAATGTTGCCTGTAATCATGAAATATGGTACGATATAATTTAAAGAAGCGTTGAAACAGGGGGTATGCGTATGTACTTGTACCATGGAAGCAATATGAAAGTTGAAACGCCGCAGCTTATTCTTTCAAATCGGACCTTGGACTTTGGATCTGGATTTTACACAACATCTGATGAATCACAGGCAACAAGGTGGGCAAAACTTCAAACAAAGCGCCGAAAAAAGGGAGAAGCGGTACTTTCGATTTATGATTTTGACGAAGAACAAGCGGCGGAGTTAGCACTTTTGCGCTTTGAAGAGGCAGATCAAAAATGGTTGAATTTTGTAACGCAAAACAGAAAGAATTTGTACAATGGCGATAAATTCGATATTGTTATCGGGCCTGTGGCAAATGATACAACAATGCCGGTTTTATCAGATTACATGGCAGGCAATATATCCGAAGAAGTAGCATTGATTCTCTTGAAGCCGCAAAAATTAGCCAATCAATATGCTTTCTTGACACAAAAAGGTCTGCAATGTTTAAAATATCTCGGAGGCAAAGAAATATGAGAGAGAATACCAGACCGTCAATTATGCAAAACTTTGATACGGAACTTGCGGCTTTGATTTCCAAAAGCAGGGGAGTCTCGCTTATGGATGGATTGCGAATCTTTTTGAAATCTCAAACCCATGGAATGCTCCTCGACAACGAGATGCGGCTTTGGTATTTTAGTCCGCTGGCAATCTTTGATATGTGGGAAAACGAAGCGGCGACAGGCGACCCCGGGAATTCATTGTATCTGAGAGGTGATGAAATTGACGAAAGAATTTAAGTTTTTTACCTATCTGCTGGAATGTTATGCGTCGCATAAGGAAACCACGGCAGATAAAATCTTGGAAATCTTAGATGAAAAGAATCTTACTCAGTTTGTCTATGATATGTATGAACTATACCACAGCGAAGCGATTGAAAATGCGTTTACCGATCTTGACAGCTTGATTAAAACCGGAAAACCTGCGTACTAAGAAAAAAACCTAAATCAGTACTTAGCGACCTGAAAAGATTCTCGAGAATTTTTTTCAGGCTGCTGCAAAAATCAGAAGCACAACCTGTTCGAACGGGCAGAAGTGCGATTATTGTATTTGCGGGGACAAGGATCCGTATCTGAAAGGGCACCCTGAATATATTGACGAACAGGGCTACCGCAGAAACCGATGTGTACCGAACGGTATGCACGGTAGTGTGAGAGGAGGCGGTTAGTCACCGCCTCCTGCT
>JALERA010000096.1:0-4552 GCA_022764365.1 Bacillota bacterium | reverse complement strand
TGAGGATTTTCGCATATTCGGAAAACCGCGTCTCGGGTTTCTGATCAACAGCGGTGTGGTTGATTCCATGGTGAACAATTACTCGGTGTTTAAGCACAGACGCAAAACCGACGAATACGCACCGGGAGGCAAAACGGGACTCCGACCGGACCGTGCCGTAATCGTGTACGCAAACAGGGCGAAGGAAGCCTATAAGAATGTGCCGGTCATCATCGGCGGACTTGAAGCAAGCCTTCGCAGATTCGGCCACTACGATTACTGGAGTGACAAGGTGCGTCGCTCCGTGCTACTTGATTCGAAAGCAGATCTGCTTATTTACGGAATGGGAGAACGGGCAATTCTCGAGATTGCCGAAGCCCTGGACAGCGGCATTGATGCAAGGGACATCACCTGGATACGAGGCACTTGCTATCGTGCAAAGAATCTTGAATTACCGGGCATGGAGGAGGCGGTAATCCTTCCGTCCTTCGATGAAATCAGCACAAGCAAGAAGGCTTATGCTGAGAGCTTTGCCCTGCAGTACCGAAATCAAGATTCGATTTCGGCGAAAACCATGGTGGAAAAATACACGGACACGGTTTATGTGGTTCAGAACCCGCCACAGCCGCCGCTCGAGAGAGAGGAACTCGATGATATCTACGCACTTCCCTTCGAGAATGAGTGGCATCCGACTTATGATGCTTTGGGCGGAATACCCGCTTTCAAGGAGATTAAATTCAGCATCGTAAGCTCACGCGGCTGCTTCGGGGGCTGTAGCTTCTGTGCCATTACTTATCATCAAGGCAGGCAGGTCAGAAGCCGTAGCAAGGATGCAATCGTACGCGAAGCTGAGGCTTTGACACAGAAGAAGGATTTTAAAGGATATATCCACGATGTGGGCGGGCCTACCGCAAACTTCCGCTTCCCGGCCTGCGACAAGCAGCTCGTACGCGGCGTGTGCCCGAACAAGGACTGCCTGTATCCGAATGTGTGCAGAAACATGAAGGTTGACCACAGCGACTATTTGGATGTTCTAAGGGCGGTTCGCAGCATAGACGGTGTGAAAAAAGTTTTTATTCGCTCGGGAATCCGATATGATTACCTCATGGCAGATCCGAAGGCGGATGAATTCATTGAAGAACTTTGCAAATACCATGTGAGCGGAACGCTTAAGGTTGCACCGGAGCATGCATCATCGAAGGTCCTCTACTATATGAGAAAGCCGGATGCGAATATTTTTCTCGATTTTGACAGAAAATATAAAGAGACGAATAAAAAACTGGGGCTCAAACAATATCTGATACCATATCTGATATCCTCCCACCCGGGGTGCGGACTTCGCGAGGCAGCGGAACTTGCGGTATTTCTTAAAGAATATGGCTTCATACCGGATCAGGTGCAGGATTTTTATCCGACGCCGGGAACGCTTGCAACCTGTATGTACCATACAGAGCTTGACCCGTTCACCATGAAACCGGTTTATGCCGCAAAAGATATGGAAGAGAAGAAAATGCAGCGGGCACTCATGCATTACCACAAAAAGGAAAACGAAGATTTGGTGAAGAAAGCACTAAAAAGGATTAACAGAGTTGACTTGATAGGCCATCTGATATATAATAACAAAAAACCTAGTATTTAATACTAGGTTTTGTTTTGAAAGGATACGAGAAAATGCAAAGCAAAAAGTGTTATATAAACAAAGGGGGAAACCTCAAGGAAATGCTGAATCTTGTTGTGGAGAAATTTCCGGGCGAGAAGGCATTTATGATTAAAGAAAAGGGCAAAATCAGAAAAATATCTTTTTTTGAGCTACTCAGTGAGGTCAGATGCATCGGAACGGGGCTTCATTGCGACGGCATTATGGGAGAGAGAATTGCCATAATCGGAGACAACAGCTATCCATGGTTTTGTGCATTTCTTTCGATTGTATGCGGAGGAGGTGTGGCGGTTCCTCTTGATAAAGGGTTTACCGCCGCAGAACTTAAAAACTGCCTTGTGAGAAGCAAAGCAAAGGCACTTTTTTATGATGAAAAACACGAAAAAGTTGTTAGGGAAGCGATTGCGGAAATGGGTACGGACGCGGAGATTCCGAAGCTTTACAGAATAACCGGAGATGAGGAAGAGCTTACAGTGTTGAAAAAAGCGGGTGAAGATGCTCTTGTCGCGGGGAGCAGCGACTTCTATGATGTTGCAATCAAGCCGGAGGAACTTGCGGTGATATTGTTTACATCCGGGACAACCTCAATGTCGAAGGCCGTAATGCTCAGTCACAAGAACATTATGAGCAACATCCGGGATATGCAGTGTTATGAGAGATTTTATCCGTGGGATGTAAACATGGCGTTCCTGCCACTGCACCACAGTTTCGGTCTGGTTGGAGTTCTGGTATTTATGGCTTCCGGGGCATGCAGCGTGTTCTGCGACGGCCTGAAATATATTTCGAAAAATCTGGCGGAATACGGAGTCACCGTTTTCGTCGGCGTTCCGCTCCTTGTTGAAAACATGTACAAAAAGATCTGGCATAAGATAAACAAAGAGAATCTGACCAAGAAGGTCGAATTTGCAAGACGCATTACGAAACTTCCGGGAATCGGAAACCTTGCGGTTCGAAGAAAAATCTTCCGCAAAATCATCGACGGGCTTGGCGGACACCTCAGACTGATAATCTGCGGTGCTGCACCGCTTTTGCCGGAAACTGCAGCGGGTCTCAATGACTTTGGAATTGTCACGATTCAGGGCTATGGGCTTACCGAAACATCACCGGTTGTTGCAGCGGAACGACCGGAAGATCTTGCGGCGGGCTCGGTCGGAAAACCGATGCCGAGCGTGGAAGTCACGATAGAAAACAAAGACGAGAACGGAATCGGGGAGATTGTGGTCAAGGGTCCGAATGTAATGATGGGTTATCTTGACCAGCCGGAAGAAACGGCAAATGTTATCAAAGACGGACGCTTTTATACCGGAGACCTCGGCAAGTTCGATGATGGGGGGCATCTTTGGATTACGGGCCGAAAGAAAAACGTTATCGTAATGAAAAACGGCAAGAATGTTTTCCCTGAAGAAATCGAAAGCATCATCGACAAGCTGCCGTATACTTCCGAGTCAATGCTTTTTACGCGTGAGAAGCATAACGAACTCGTTCTTTGGGTCAAAATCGTATATAAGCCGGAATATCTTGAAGATACGGGAGTCACGTTTGCGGAATTTGTGCAGACTGTAAGAAGCGATTTGGCGGCAATCAACGAAAAACTGCCGAAATATAAACATCTGCATCGTTTCCTTCTTACCGACGAACCGATGATTAAGACAACGACGCAAAAAGTAAAAAGAAATTTGGAAATCGAAAAGATAAATCAACAATGGCAAGAGGAACTGTGTTATAATAATTCCATCTAGTCGTGCAAGGCTCTGCATGTGCAGGGCCTTGTATTTTCCCGTGAGGAAGGATAGGAAACATGAGTTTAATCAGTAATTTTGCCAAAATAACAGAAGAAAGCCAAGCCGAATATGCGAGCATGAAGGACGCGGTGCTCAGCCGGACGGATGTACTCGGAGATTCCTGCGAGGGAGATAATCTGCTCGCGTTTTGCGATAACGCATCCTTTATGAAATACCTGCGGGATACTGCAGGGATGCGCGGCAAAGTGAAGATGATATACATCGATCCGCCGTTTTTCAGCAAAGCCAACTACGAAGCAACCTTATCCGTTTCCGATTCCGCAGTGGGCGGAGGCAGGAAAATCCGTCACCTTGCATACGAGGATGTGTGGGAAAAAGGCATGGAAGATTATCTTAAGATGATTGCAACCAGGCTGCTTTTTATAAAGGATCTGCTCGCAGAGGACGGAACGATTTGGGTTCATCTTGACTGGCACAGCGTGCATTATGTAAAAATACTTCTCGATGAGATTTTCGGAGACCGCAATTTTATCAATGAAATTATTTGGCAGTACAAATCCGGCGGAAGCAGTAAGAAACATTTTGCCAGAAAGCATGACAACATACTCGTATATGGCAAATCGTCAAAATACTATCTGAAGCTGCCGAAGGAAAAGTCCTATAACCGCGGGCTGAAACCCTACCGTTTTAAGGGTGTTGAAGAATTCTGCGACGACATCGGCTGGTACACGATGGTAAACATGAAGGATGTCTGGAGCATCGACATGGTGGGAAGAACCTCAGGCGAGCGCACGGGATATGCAACGCAGAAGCCTGAGGCACTGCTTGCAAGGATTATAGAGGCCGCAAGCTGCGAAGGAGATATCGTTGGGGACTTCTTCTGCGGAAGCGGAACCTTAGCCGCCGCAGCATCAAAGCTCGGACGCAGGTGGATATGCTGCGACAGCAGCCCTGTTGCCCTCGCTTCCTGCATAAAGCGTTTCCTTGATAACGAAATGAAATTTACATTCTTGATAGAAGAAGGACATGCGGACGAAATCGAAATCCGCGAAGATGCGGACAAAAATAAGCAGATGACCCTTTTCCCCGATAAAAAATCGTACACAATTAACATATAAATATTTACTTTTCGGCGAAAACCATGTATACTAAAGAGGCTGCGAACCTTTCGGTA
>JALERA010000094.1:0-5031 GCA_022764365.1 Bacillota bacterium | reverse complement strand
CCTTTCAGGGGAGCCAGAATCAAAATGGGGCGGCAATTTTGCCGCCCCAGAGGGATTTTTTATTCCCCGTACCCCTGGGGGTTCTTGGACTGCCAGTTCCAGGAATCCCGGCACATGTCGGCCAGGGTCTCCTGGGCCTTCCAGCCGAGAATTTCGGCGCTCTTGGCGGGGTCCGCATAGCAGGTGGCGATGTCGCCGGGGCGGCGGTCGGTGATGACGTAGGGAACGTTCACATGGTTCACTTCCATGAAGGTGTGCACCATGTCCAGTACGCTGTAGCCCACGCCGGTGCCCAGATTGAAGACCTCGCACCCTTGATGCTCGGTGACGTACTTCACGGCGGCCACATGGCCCTTGGCCAGGTCCACCACGTGGATATAGTCTCTCACGCCGGTGCCGTCGTGGGTGGGGTAATCGTTGCCGTAGACGCTGAGCTTCTCCCGGCGGCCGATGGCAACCTGGGTGATGTAGGGCATCAGGTTGTTGGGGATGCCTCTGGGGTCCTCACCAATCAGGCCGGACTTGTGGGCACCGATGGGGTTAAAGTACCGCAGCAGCACCACGGACCATTCGGGGTCCGCGTGGGAGATGCCGGAGAGAATCTGCTCGGTCATGTACTTGGTCCAGCCGTAGGGATTGGTGCAGCCGCCTGTCCGGCTGGTCTCCCGCAGGGGCATTTCGTTGTCCGCGGTGTAGACCGTGGCGGAGGAGGAGAAGATGATGTTCTTCATGCCCACTTCCTTCATGACCTTGGTCAGCACCAGGGTGGTGTTGAGGTTGTTGTCGTAATATTCCCAGGGCTTGGCGACGCTCTCACCCACGGCCTTCAGGCCCGCGAAATGGATGACGCAGGCAATCTCGTTTTCCGCGAAAATCTTTTTAAGCAGCACCTCGTCCCGCACGTCGCCCTCGTAGAATTTCAGGGTCTTGCCGGTGAGCTTCTGCACACGGTTTAAGCTTTCGGGGTTGGAGTTGCACAGATTGTCGATAACCACAACGCCATAACCGTTTTCCAGCAGCTCCAGGCAGGTATGGGAGCCGATATAACCGGCACCGCCGGTAACCAGTACGTTCTTCATGAAAGAACCTCCTTTTGTTTGATAACCCCATTCTAGTACAGAAACGAAAAAAAAGCAATGATTCTTTGGTAAAATTTACAATCGCTCCCCGAAACCGTAACCTATACGATTTTGTATATGTCGTTTAGCTCCGATTATCGGGATTATTTAGATTATCCGAGAATTACGGTGTACCATAATTCCTATTGTCATTTTGTTGTAAAATGACAGATTGGGACAAATTGGTTTGTAGAAATATTATAGCGCAGATATGCTTGAAATGCTACACTGTATTTGGAAATTTACACGCATTATTTTTGAAAAGCGTGCAAAACATATTGATTTTTGGGGGCGTGGGCTTTATAATATAAACACGCATAATACAGATATTGCGTGTGGAAAGTTGGTGACAGGTTGAACAAGTGCGATATCGTCAACGAAGTCTTTGCTTCTGTGGGAGAAATTGCAAAGAAATCAGATTTTATTTCTACCGGACTCAAGGATCAAGATATATATGCCCTTGTTAAGCAGGGTTATATTGAGCGTGTGAAAAAGGGCTATTATAAGCTGGCTGTTGGGGAAGATCCGAAAGAGGAACTAATACTGTCGAAATTGATGACACACGGGGTTGTCTGCGTTGAATCGGCGCTGTTTTACTATGGTTACAGCGACTTTGCTCCCCGTGAATGGTCGATTAGTGTTCCCAGATCCTTTTCCAGAACAGTGAAGTCGATACAGGAGGAAGTGCCGGTAAAAGCCTATTATGTTCAGAATTCAATGTATCATCTGGGGGAAACGAGTGGCACCTTTAACGGCGTAACGCTTCCGGTCTATGACCGTGAGCGTACTATCTGCGACTGCTTCAAGTATCGCACGAAGCTGGATAATGAGATATTTAACAAGGCGGTCAACGCTTACGTTGCCGACCAAATGAAAAACCTTGCGAACCTGTCGAAGTATGCCAAGGAAATGGGTGTATATAAGAAAATGATGAGTGTTATGGAGGTACTGCTGAATGGCTGATGTTGCGGCGTCTGTGCTGGCACGGCTCAAGAATAAGGCGGCGAAAAGCGGTAGAAGCTATCAGCTCTGCTTGCAGCTTTTTTGCCAAGAAGAGTTCCTGCGCCGTCTGGAAAAGTCAAAATATGCGGAAAACCTTGTTCTCAAAGGCGGCCTGTTCCTCTATTCCCTCACGGATTTTGATAGCCGTGTTACAGCTGATGTGGATTTTCTGCTCAGAAAGATGCCCAACACACCAGAACAGCTTCAGACAATATTGAAGGAAATTATTGCAACCGAAACAGGCAACGATTTTGTCACATTTGAAATCAAAAACGTAGCGCCCATTGCCGTGGCAAAGAAGTACGCCGGGATTGGAGCTTCTCTTGTGGCAAGGATAAAGAACACAAAAATACCCTTTGGCATTGATTTCGGGGTGGGGGACATCATCGTGCCGAGGCAGGAAAAGCGGAAGATACCAACGCAGCTTGACGGTTTTGAGGCTCCGACGGTCAATACGTATTCGCTGGAAACGACCGTTGCCGAAAAGCTGGATGCAATTCTCAGCCTGATGGAATTTTCCAGTCGGATGAAGGATTATTACGATCTCTATTACCTTGCAAATAAGTTCGATTTCGACGGCGCAATACTGACGGAAGCGCTGAAAAGGACCTTTGAAAATCGTGGACACAAGTTTACGGTAGAGCAGTTTGAGCAGGTTATGGCCTTTGGAAGCGACGATGCGATGCGGAAGAAGTGGAAAGCCTTCTGCCGAAAAATTGATACAAAGGCCGAGGAATCTACTTCACATATGCATCGGATGATGAATTCGAGAAGTTGTTTTTTGCACATTTGTCCCAATACTTTTTGAGTGAAAAGAGAGTTGCTGAAGTTAAGAGTGAGCGTCATTCTGAATTAAAGGTTGTAGGTATAGATCAAAGCCAACATATCAGTGACGACGTACCTATTATAAGATTTGTCCCGAATACTGAAATGTCCATGAGTAGGTATTGGGAGAAGATTCGTGCTTTGTTCGATGATATTTCAGTCCGAAAACTAGAAAAGCGCGTTGAACTGACAGATGAAATATCGAAAATTGCTTTAATGTTTAATAGGCCGGTAGAAATCAGGGAAAGCGATCAGAACATCCTATGCTCCATAGCTGATTGATTAGGCATTCATTACGGAAGACTTTTTTACTCTTGGAAACCTATCAAAGAATATATCAACAGGTATAATGGACGGCTATTCGCTTAATGGAACAGATGCGGAAAAAGAAAAGTACAACACCGTTAAAAAGCTCTTGAAAACGATCTCAACGGCATTAGAATGGGCACCTATAGAATGCGCTTTTACTGATAAGAAGTGCCTAAAGCTTGCTCTCCAGAATTGCGGGATCGATTCCTGTTGAAGTATATTGGTGCTCCCATTGTAAAACACCAATCTTGCAGGTGGTAAATCAATCCCTTTTTAATGCGACCTGTTACTCGTGTAATCATTCAAGAAAGAAAGGAGATGATTCTCGGATGGACGCCGCAAACGGCATTACCCGGAAATACAGCAAGACGCTCTCAGCTATATTTCTGACAATACTCTCAGCGTTCATCTGCCGTCAGCTCACGAAGAACGATATCCTGCCGCCGATGTTCATCCGTCCGCTCGGGCTCATACGCTCGATTCTGTACATGGGGCTCTTCTTCGCGTGGGGGATCACCCTGACGCGCCGGATAGTACATAGGGTGGTGCGCCGGTATCTTATCGGCGTCGACGGGCTGATACTGTTCTGGCTGATCGTCAGAACGCTCAAATTCCACATACTGACGATACGGTTCGCCGTCCGGTATATGTGGTATCTCTATTACCTTCCCATGCTGTTCATCCCGATGTGCGGAGTGATCATCGCGCTGACGCTCGGAAAACCGATCGACTGGCGGATTCCGAAGAGGACATTCATCCTTTGGAGCGTGACACTGCTTCTCTTTCTGTTTGTGATAACGAATGACCTGCATCAGAAGATCTTCGTCTTTCCCACAGATCAGGGATTCTTCGAGTGGAGCGACAAGGATTACGGCTACGCTACGGTCTATTACCTCGCTATTGTGTGGCAGATTATCTGCACGCTGCTGGCGCTTTTTCTGATGCTCCGGAAATGCAGAGTCCCGCAGACGCGCAGACTCATGACCCTGCCGCTGATACCGCCGGCGCTGGCGATAATCTATATCTACGCTTACTGGAACAGATACGACTGGTTAATGACACTGTTCGGCGACCTCACGGTGACACAGAGTATACTCTACGCCCTGACCTTCGAGATCTGCATACAGTGCAGACTCATCGCGTCGAATATGCGCTACGATGAGCTTTTCCGCGCGGTTACCGGCTGCTCGGCACAGATCACAGACCATGATTACAATGTCCGGTACGCGGCGCTTGACGCGGAGCCGTTCAGCCTCGAGACTCTTGTCTCGTCCGAAAATACGCCGATACTTCTCTCGGATAACCGGATCCTTTACAATATGCCAATAAATGGCGGACACGCTATCTGGACTGAGAACGTCTCGGAACTCATAAAGCGCGGTGCCGAGATGCGGGAGGTCAAGGCGGAACTCGAAGAGCGCAATTCCCTTCTCCGCTACGAGTACACGCGCGACAAAAAGCGAAGGAAAATCGAGGAGGAAAACCGACTCTACGATATGCTCCGAAGCGTCACGCAGCAGCAGATAGACAAGATCGCCGTCAGGGTCAACGAGTATCAGGCGGCTGACAAGAACTCGGACGAGGCAAAAAGAATACTCGCGCGGATCGCGGTGCTATGCGGCTTCATCAAGCGAAGGCGGCATCTCGCGCTGCTGAACTACCGCAATTATGACATTCCGGCAGCAGAGATGGAGAACGCGTTCGGCGAGACTATACGGGCACTCGGACTTCTCTCGGTGCGCGGGACATATTTTGTCGACGCCGTGATGCTGAACGG
>JALERA010000076.1:0-4150 GCA_022764365.1 Bacillota bacterium | reverse complement strand
TTCTGTCCTGTTCCAGTACCTCGTATATGGCAACGATGACATACTGCCGGACATATGGAAGTATCCTTTGCGTAGTATTCACGATTCAGCCTCCTTCCTTGGTACGCTTCACTTGTTTCGCATAAATACCGACTCTATTATAGGCAAAAGAGGAAGAAAAGTATATAAGGGAACTCCGCCAATCTGTCAAAACGGGGTGGCGGAGTTCCGCCATTCTTCAAAATCAAGGCAAAAAGGTGATTTTTATCAAAAAAGACATAAAAAATCCGCCCTCCGTTTCCGGAAGGCGGCAGAGCAAATGCCAGGGTGAAAAATTATTTATTGTAAAGATTAAGCAGTCCGACACGGGATTTTACACCGGTCTTTTCGTAGATAGCGGAAATATACCGTTCCAAAGTTCGTCTGGAAACATACAGGCTTTCAGCGATTGCCTGAACGCTGTCCTCTGTATTGACAAGACAGCCGAACACCTCAGTTTCTCTTTCCGTGAAAGAAAACATTTCTGAGAATTTTCGCAGCTTTTCTTTCTCGCTGACAGCATCAGATGCATCTGTAATAAGCTGTTCCATAAATGCTTTCTTTTGAAAGGTATATGCTGCCGCCACGATACTGACTGCTACAAACAAAAACAGCACAAGAACAATGACGGCAATACTGCTGTCGGAGGACAGCAGGGTTAAAACGAGATTGGCAATGACAGCGGCGGTGATATTATTGACCGCACGTCCCATGCCTGCCCACAGCTCAGGTATTTTCATATGACTGGAAAGCTCCATAAAGCTGGAGGTAAAGAATACGGCAAAAAAGCCCGCCGACAGGTAGAAAACAATCAGGCCTACCAAAAACGGTCCGGCAAGTTTAAGTACGACGATACATATGGTTGACAGCACCATCACACAGTACATAACAAGCCCCATATATTTGCGATTCTTTATGTCAAACACAAATCCCGCCGCCAGACCGCTTAGCGCAAGCAGGATTCTCGGCCATTGTCCTATGTCAACTGTTCCGTTTGCATGAACAAGCGTTACCGCACTGTCAAGCGTACTGAAAATAAATGTCATCAGCACTACAAGCAGAATCATAAGAATTCCGACGATTGATCCCTTTGTGTGTTCTCCAGTATTGCTTTCGCTCTTTTCTTCATCCGATGACGCTTCTGACTTCTGACCATTGCTTTCACAATAAACACGGTCGTTCTTTATCAGCATCCAAACAAGCAGCAGCAAAAATACCGATAAAATGATTGCTTCCGCCGTTTCCGAACGAACAAGATTGTTGTTTGCAAACTGGAGCAGGATACCCAGCGCATAGGAAATACCCACAGTCCTTGCCAAATACCTGTCTGTTTTCATCATACGCATGGAAACATAAAAAACCGCGCTGCCGGCCAAACCAAGAAGCAGAAACAAAACAAGTCCCGCTATGAATGTCGCTGTATAAGCAGTACCCATACAGATAAAGGCTATGCACAAAACGGATGCAAGGCTGAAAACAGCAAAGCATACAGTTTTGAGACGGTTTTTACAAAATCGGTTCAATAACGGATACAGCAAAAAGCCTGCCGCACTTACTCCGAGTGCATAATTCTGTGCCAATACGGTTTTATCCTCTGATACCATGCGGGAAAGCACATCTACAAATAGATATTCCGCATTTAAAAACAGAAAGGTGAACAGTCCCATCAGAACAACAGCATTTATGTAAGAAATTCCATCCTTCTTTTTGAAACAGGCGCTTTGCGTGATTTTTATTAAAACATTGCTCATTGAAAAAATCCCCTTCATATGCTGTTGTCACTGAACTCCATAATGTCATTGGGAGTACAATTTAATGCACCGCAAATTTTGCCTACGATATCCACGGTTATGTTTTCACCTTTGTTCATCTTTGAAATGACATAGTTGCTGATCCCCGCCGCCTTTTCAAGGTCCTTCTTTTTCATATCCTTGTCAATGAGCAGCTTCCAAAGTTTTTTATAGCTTACTGTCATATCCGTTTCCTCGTTTCTTATATTCTTCATCATCGTGAGAAAAGAAATACTGTTATATGTTGGTACTGAGTTATTATGGTGTATTATAGCACAAATTCTTGAAAAATTCAAGCAATTATAAAGCGATAAATTTATTTTTAAATGTTACGATGATTACCTATAATAGCTCAAACAGAATAACTGCCCGATGGTTTTCAGGTTTCTGTACTCATGCGAGGCTTTTTCGTTTTGTCAGTCCTATAAAGCTATCACCAGATATTTCGGTATGTGCTTTATATTTGTATTATGCATAACCCACTCACCAGCCAAAGCAAAATAGAAGCCGCCCTTTCTGTCGGCATAGACATATCGAATTACATCGTAATCGTCTTCGCCTAAGGTGTAGTGGATTTTGCCCCAGTCGTTGTTATGATCGGCACAGTATTCATATGTAACCGAGTTATCATCGGTGAATTTCAGCCGCAGTTCCACAATATGAATATACTCATCAATTGCAAGTTCAATCAGCATTTTCTCGTATGCACCGTTAACGATCTGGAAAGCTGTATCGGGCGAAGACAGCATATGCTCGGCGGCGAGGTCTATGTAGACTTTCCCTTTGCGGAGCAGCTTGACCGAATTTCCGTTTCCGTCTTTACTGAGCTCATATATTCCGTAACATTCCGGGCAAAAGCCGAGATGATCGGCAACCATACTACGTTCACGGTAATCAAGTGCTTCGTAGGCTGTAAACAGTGCTTCTGACTGCCACTGTTTGAAAAATAACCTTTCAGGATTGGAGGTAGTGTCAACCGTCACGTCCTCTGCCGTGCTCTCTCCGTCCTCGTCGACGTATTTACGGTAAAAATCGGTGTAGTGCGTGCTGTCGATTCCGGCACGGATGATTTCTTTGGTGTCCTTTACGCTTCTTCCAATTTCAGCGGAAATTATGGTTATCGTTTCATCATCAAACTTATACTCATATTTTGCATACAGCGCCATTGCCTTTTTCAGCGCTCGGTATTCGTCCACGCTTTGCACGGAACAACCTGTCCGCATGGTACTGATATACTTGTCAATCTCGTTTTTGACATAATGCTCTTTGAAAATGAGGAACGGAACACCTGTGGAAATGTCATATTTCTGCAACGCCTTGTATATGCCGAAAACATACGCTTGCTTCAAATCGGCAAAATGCCCTTGCATGGCGTTTTCCTGCACGGTTTGTATAATACCAGTATTCAGCCTCGGCTCGTAATAATGAAAGACCCAACCGAGGTATTTTTCGTCCTTTTCAGAAAAATAAAGGGAGATATACTCCTGAAAATCATCTTTTTTCGGTGGTGCCGGCTTCATACGGTATAAATACAAATCTTCTGTCCACTTTTCGTTTTTCACCGGCACACACCTTCTTTCACTTTAAATCCCTGTCCACTTCGGCGTATAACGCTTCGCGGCTCATATCTTTTTTGTATTGTGTTTTTGCATATTGATCGTCCGCCAACGCTCGCAGCTTATGTTCCTTAGCGAGTCGTTTCGCTGTTTCACCAAATGCTTTGGATATTGTACATCTGGCAACCTCTGTACGAATGGCGCCACATCGGCGGTTATACAGTGATACGATAGGATCGTTCTCCGCCTTTTCCTTGCGGTTCAGAACGGCGGCATATTTTCGACAAGTTATCTTCTTGCCCCGGTATAGCTCCGGCGCAATTCCGTAGGAACAGTATTTCTGCCGTCTTGCGCTTTGCATAAGGAAATACTTGCCGCAAATCTCACACTTGCGGGGATAGTGTCCATAGTGTAGCCCCTCAAAAAAGTCTGTCAGGATAAAGCTGTAATAGCTGTCGAAATTCAGTCTTTTTGCCACGGTTCCGGTTACGCTCTTTGCATTCTTCTTCACCGAAATATATCTGCCGCTTTGCGTAAAGTGATGGTCTCCGAAAACCTCCAGTGCTAACGGTAATAAATGCGCCTCGTCCAAGCGTTCTGCCTCGTCAATGCGGTTGCAGAAATTTAATAGGTTTCCGTGTGCAAGTATCAAGTCATCGGCAAGAGAATCAAAGAATAACAATATCGATTTTATCTCTGCAATGTTGTTTTCAATCACAGAAAAATCCGTTGCGGTTTTCATTCGGTCCGCCGTGCCTGCGGCGATTTCATTCTGTGACAATAAAC
>JALERA010000068.1:0-10133 GCA_022764365.1 Bacillota bacterium | reverse complement strand
AGCCCGGCGTTGTCGTCCACCCGACCAAAGGCAAGCCCTGTCATACGATTGCAAACGGTCTTATGAAAAAAATGCTTGATGAGGGTAAGAGCTATAAAATACGGTTTGTAAACCGCCTGGATATGAACACATCCGGGCTTCTTATCGTTGCAAAAAACAGCCACGCACAGGACAGTCTCACCAAACAGATGAATGCCGAGGCACGCGGCCTGCATAAGAAATATAAGGCGATTGTGGTCGGCGAAATGCCTGAGAACAGCGGCACGATTGATCTGCCGCTTGGCAGACCCGATGAAAATGAAGTGGAACGCTGGGTGCTGCCTGTCGAAAAAGGCGGCTATCCGTCCGTTACACATTACAAGGTTCTTGACCGTTTCGGCGGTTATTCCTTAGTCGAGCTGGAACTTGAAACGGGCCGCACGCACCAGATTCGCGTCCACCTTTCCTACATCGGTTATCCGATTTTAGGCGACCACCTGTACTGTCACGGCGACCCGTTTGAATATCGCAGAATTCACGGTGATCCTCGCTATGCCGAGGATTACAATCCGGAATGCGGTCAAGGCGGTAAGGAAATCGTTTCCGACCTCATCGACCGTCAGGCTCTGCACGCTTTTTCGCTCACTTTAAGACACCCGGTCAGCGGCGAAGAACTGCACCTCGAAGCACCGCTGCCTGCGGATATGCTGAACGTGATTGAAAAATTAAATTTTCTTTAAAAACTTCTGCACGCGCTCCCCGTCCGTATCGGATGGATATACCTTATTTCCGCGCTTCATATACGCATCCGAGCCGCCTGCCAGCACAAGCACGCAGTTTTCCATTCCTTCTGCCTTCTTAAGAGCCGTATAGACAGCAGTATCACGGTCTGTGATAATCTCCGCCTTTTCCTTATGGTCGATATAGCTGAGAATTTCGCCACAAATCTTATTAATATCTTCCATTCCCGGGTCAAGCTCTGTAATTACCACGAAATCCGCGTATTTCTCGGCGATTTCTCCGGCTTCCTTTCTGCGGTTGAATGCCTTGCCGCCGACGCAGCCGAACACAAATCCGACCTTGCGGTCAGGATACTGCTTCTTTACATAATCAAACAGCACCTGATAACTCATTTTATTATGCGCATAGTCCACGATAACATCTACGGAATCCTTAAGGCGATAGGTTTCCATTCTGCCCATTACCTTGACCGTTTCCAGTCCTTCGCGTATTATTTCCGTCGGCACGCCAAGCGATGCGGTCACCGCGATTGCAGCAAGCGCGTTATAAGCATTATACGCACCGCCGATATTTACCGTAAACTCTTCTGTCTTGCCGAAAAGCTCAGCCTTCAGCAGAAGCCATCCCTGTTTTTCGTCCACAGAAATGCCGTAAACATCCGGTTTTCTGTCTCCCACCTTCTTCATGCCGAAGGTAACCGTTTTTTCACAGTTTTGCTCGGCGAATGCCAGCGTTCTCTCCATATATACAGGATCCATGTCCAGATTTAAGCATCCGATGCGGCTCTGCGTGAAGATTTTCAGCTTGGAAGTGAAATAGTCCTCCATGTCCTTATGCTCGGCATCCGAGATATGGTCTCTCGATATGTTCGTAAACGCACATGCTTCATAGTTCAGGTCGAGAGTCCGATCGTATTTCAGTGCCTGCGAAGAAACTTCCATCGCCAGATATTCACATCCGTTTTTCACGCAGTTATCCAGTATTCGGTGAAGTTCGATCGTTTCGGGAGTCGTAAGCTTATATGCTTTCTCCTTGTGGCAGCCGTCATAGGTATAGATGCCCGAAGAAAAACCGATTTCCCTGCCGCAATGGATGTCAAGGATTGCTTTAATCATGCTTGTCGTTGTTGACTTTCCTTTCGTCCCCGTAACACCAATCAATTTCATCTTGTCCCAGCTCCGGTCAAAAAAGAAGGCGGAAATCTTTGAAATGGCTCTTCGCATGTTGTTTACAACAATGTATGGAACTGCTGCAAGTTCGGCATCCGCTTTGCAGGCCTCGTGAACCTTTGAACCCATCTCACATACAAATGCAGCGGCACCTTTTGCAAGGGCATCTTTCAGATATTCTTCCTTAAACCCCGCACCTTTGCAGATAAAAAGCGTTCCCTCGCCCGCTTCCAGCGAATTGTAGGTAATATCCTTAATCGGTATATCAAAATCGGCAGAGTCGGAATTGTCGCCGGCGCGAAGTTCCGACTCCGCAAGCATATTCAAAAAATCAGTTAACTTTTTCATAAGTATTCTCCTGTTTTATTTATACAATCTGTTTCTATAATATCACAATCACTGCTATTTTTCCATCAGTTCCCGGATAATATTCTCTGCGGTTTTTCCCACTTCGGTAAAGTTCATGTTCGGAATATACATGTCTTCCACCATCAAGTGCCTTGTTTTGGCATTCTCGAGGCATTTTATTGCTTTCTCGAGCAAAATATCAAATTCCTCGCCCAGGCTTTCGATAAGCGGCGCGTTTTTTTCGATGCTGACGGCATCCATATAGTCACCCAGGTCAATAAGATAGATTTCCGGCAGTAGGAAAACGGTCTCCCCGCTGCTTTCCTCTTCCGTGAAAATTTCCCATGGTTCGATGTCGTGATATTCGTTCACCGTCGTAAAAGCAATTTTGAGTTCCGGAATGATAAGATGGTCGATTTTTTCCTCCGGGCAGACGGAGCAGTAGAACGATTCAACATCGAAACCGCGATAGATTGCCCCCTCTTTTATAATCGTCATAAGGCTGCTGTTGGCATATCCGACCGGTGCGTTGATAATATAGACTTTTTTCATGTTCCGAAAAAGCGTCTCCGGATAAGAAATCACACCGTTTGCAGTTATCGCACTCGCAAATCGTTTCCGTTCTCTTCCCGGTCTCAGGGAGATGTCGTATGTGCTGTATTCCCTGTCTACAATATCTGCGGCCGCTTTGTATATTTCGCTGTATTCAATTGCCTTGTCATATACTCCTTCCAGGCTCCGAAATACGCTTTTGGCGGCGTTTAAGTAGTTATACGCAATCTTATACCACTCCGAGCATTCCTCGTTTAAATCTATGATTTCTTCCTTATTTGTTTTAATTCCTTCTTCGTTCCAAAACTCCCCAAGGTTTACAATGCGGTCAACCGCACCCGGCGTTATTGGGTCTGTCATGTGAGGACTCGTTCCGTCTATCAATGCGATGCTTCTGTCTGTCAAAACAACCCCGTCCAGGGAGTTTTCGTCTGCGGAGCAATGAAGATAATCGATATTCTCACCCAGTTCTGCGAAGTGAGCACCGATTTTTTTCATAAAGGTTGACTTGCCGCTGCCCGGACCACCCTTAATGCATATAATCTTCTTTGCTTCTCTCTGTCCCAAAATATACCTATAATACGAAAAAAATCCCAGCGGTGTATTATTACCGGGGAAATAATGTCTTTCAACGGACAAAGTATTACCTCCTTCAACACAATTTTGTGCAAGTTATATACCTAACTGCTTTATATTATGCGAAAGAGGTAATTTTGTTCTCAATAGTTATTCATTCTTGTCAGCAGGCTCTGTTGGCTCTGCCGGTTCAGTCGGCTCTTCCGGAGTTTCCTGCGTCTGCCCCGGTGCTTGTTCGTACACGGTGTAGGTTGTCTCAACCGTATTGTCCGTCGGTGCACTCGGGAAAACAACAACAAGTCTTTCGGTAAGGAGTTCATAGAAAGCTGCCTTCGAAACATATACATATTCGTACACAAAAATCGCAGGAAGTGCCGCAATCAGAGAAGCAATGACTGCAAAGAATCCGGAATCCGGAAAGAGCGCAATGATCAATCCTGTAGGAATGGATGCAAGCAGTGCCCAGCCAATAAAGGTAAGTTCCAGGTAAAACAATCTTCCTTTGTTGCCCATCATCAAGCGTTTGCTTTCTTCTACGCACTGCGTAACCGAATAGTCCGGGTTGTCAGCAAGAATATAAAATGCCTGACTGTATCTATAACCGGCTACAATTCCGGGAACAATAAACAGCAGCGTCCAAAGAAAGACTTTAATGCCTATGAGAAGCTGCAGCAGGAACGCTTTGACAAAAAAGCTGAATCCTTCAAAGTTCAGCGAATAGTCGACCCTCTTTGTTCTGAAGAAAGTAAGCAGAAGCATCGTAAATCCAAGCGTAAATGCTCCGCCCACAAGGAAATCATATATACTTCCACCATAGTTAACCGATGGGTAATTAATATAGCTGTCGTTAGGGAGTCCGAAGCTTACATATACTTCTCTTGTATCATAACTAAATACATAAGAAAGCACCTGTCCCACTCCGTTTGTCAGCAGATAAAATATCAGTGTAGCTACAAACATCGGCTTCCAATATCCTTTAAGTGAATTTCGTGCGATTTCTCTTATCTTCCAAGCCGGTTCTAAAATAATATGATTATTCATTTTCCCCAATATCCTCTCTCTTTCAATTTACAATATATTATACTCCCTTTTTCTTACAAATTCAATGAATAGTTATGATATTATTCCCTTGACAAAAATAGATTTTAGTTATAGTATATCATTATTGCTAGGGGAGCTTTTGCTGAGATTTACCGAAATATGCAGGATGTCCCGCTTTCGGATAAACCCTCATAACCTGACCCGGTTAATGCCGGCGTAGGGAAGCATCATCGTATATGAAACGGTTCCCCCTCCCATTATTTTTTGAGGAGGTTTTTTTATGTCACAAATCGAAACAAACAAAATGGGCAGACGCCCAATCTACTGCCTTGTACTCTGTGCCGTTTTAATGGCACTATCCTTCGTGCTTGGTATGATAAAAATCATTCCGATGCCTTACGGCGGCTCCATTACCATGTTCAGCATGCTGGCTGCAACGCTGGCGGGCTATTTCTGCGGTCCGAAATGGGGCCTTGCTTCCGGTGTGGCTTTAGGGCTTTTAAACCTGATCATTGACCCGGTTATCCTTTTCCCTATGCAGGTGGTTCTCGATTACATACTTGCTTTTGGCTGCCTTGGGCTTTCGGGCTTATTCTCCAATAAAAAGCATGGCCTCTATGTCGGATATCTTGTCGCAATACTTGGCAGATTCTGCTGTTCCTTCCTTTCCGGTTTTCTCTTCTTCGGAGAATATGCACCGGAGGGCATGAACCCTGTCTGGTACAGTTTCCTTTACAATATCTTTTACATCGGCGGAGAAGGCGTGCTCACGCTGATTGTACTGGCACTTCCGCCGGTTAAGAACACGATTTACCGTCTGAAAGCAGAACACTTTGCATAAAGCACTGTACAAACAAGGCTGCCCGCATCAATTGTGGGCAGCCTCTTTCTTATTTACCTTGATATTCGTATGTAGTTTTGTTCAGGAATGCTTTCATTCCTTCTTTCTGATCTTCTGTGCCGAAGCATACACCGAAGCCTTCTGCTTCGAGGGCGCATCCGCTGAAGAGGTCAAGGTGATATCCCTTGTTAATGAGTGTCTTGCAGGCCATAACAGCAACCGGTGCGTTTGAAGCAATCTTCTTTGCAAGAACCTCTACTGTCGGCAGCAGTTCTTCCGGTTCTACAACCTTCTGTACAAGACCCATTCTGAGTGCTTCGTCAGCCTTGATATTCTGAGCTGTGAGAATAAGCATTGCCGCATTTCCCGGTCCTACAATCTTCGAAAGTCTCTGTGTTCCGCCGAATCCCGGTGTGATTCCAAGACCTGCTTCCGGCTGTCCGAATACAGCCTTTGCGGAGGCAATTCGGAAATCGCAAGCCATTGCAAGTTCACATCCACCACCAAGCGCAAATCCGTTGATTGCTGCGATTACCGGCTTTTCGGTCTTCTCAATGAAATTCATAACTCTGTGACCTTTCTGAGCGAATCTCTTGCCTTCTACAGGATTAAGCGTTGACATCTCAGCAATGTCAGCTCCCGCTACGAATGATCTGCCTTCACCTGTTACGATGACACATCTTACCTCATCCTCTTTGTCGATAACATTGAATACATCGAAAAGTTCGTCAAGAACCGTCGAGTTAAGTGCATTCAGTGCCTCCGGTCTATTAATGGTAACTGTTGCTACTCTGTCTTTCACTTCGTACTTAATTGTGTGATACATCTCTTTTTTCCTTTCTTTTTTGCAGAAAATATTCTGTTAATAGTTTAACACCTTTGGCAGATATAATCAAGAGTGTGCTATGTTTTTATTCCAAAACAGGCTCCCGATTTCGGGAGCCTGAATGAATCCATGTTTTAATTAAACAATCGAATTAGATTAATCCGCCAACGGATACGAATAACGGTGCAAATACAACTGCAACGATCGTCATAAGCTTGATTAAGATGTTGATGGACGGACCGGAAGTATCCTTGAACGGATCGCCTACCGTGTCGCCTACAACTGCAGCTTTGTGAGGTTCGGAACCCTTGCCGCCGAAGTGACCTTCTTCGATGTATTTCTTAGCGTTATCCCAAGCACCACCTGCGTTTGCCATCATGATAGCAAGAAGCACGCCTGAGGAGAGTGCACCGCCGAGCATTCCGCCGAGTGCTGCAGGTCCTAAGATGAGACCAACTGCAAGCGGAGAGACGATAGCCATAATACCTGGAACAACCATCTCTTTCAAAGCAGCCTTTGTGGAAATATCTACGCAGTTAGCATAGTCCGGCTTCGAAGTTCCTGCCATGATTCCTGCATCGGATCTGAACTGTCTTCTAACTTCTTCAATCATCTGATTAGCAGCTTTTCCTACAGAATTCATAGTCATAGCGGAGAACAAGAACGGAAGCATAGCACCGATGAATAATCCGATGATTACGATAGGGCTGAGCAAATCGATTGTTGTAAGACTCGTAACTTCAGCATAGGAAGCAAACAGAGCCAGTGCTGTAAGAGCAGCAGAACCGATTGCAAAACCTTTACCGATCGCAGCGGTTGTGTTACCTACGGAGTCAAGCTTGTCTGTGATATCTCTTACTTCGTGAGGAAGCTCTGACATTTCTGCGATACCGCCGGCATTGTCGGAAACAGGACCGTAAGCGTCAACTGCAACCGTCATGCCTGTAGTGGAAAGCATACCTACTGCAGAAAGTGCAATACCGTATAAACCTGCAACAGAGAAAGCAACATATACGCCAACGCAGATTAAGAGGATTGGCCATAATGTGGACATCATTCCAACTCCGAGGCCACTGATGATTGTGGTTGCAGCACCTGTCTGAGACTGGTCAGCAATTTTCTGAACTGATTTATAGTCACCGGAAGTATAAACTTCTGTAATCTTACCGATTGCAATACCTACAACAAGGCCGGCAATGATAGCAATTGCATACGTGTAGTCGCCGAGCATTGTCTTGGAAAGGATAACGGTAGCGATGATAACGATAATTCCGCTTACGTATGTTCCCATATTTAAAGCAGATGCAGGGTTTCCACCATCTTTTCCTCTGACGATCATGATACCGATTACGGAAGCAAGAATACCGATAGCGGAAATGATTAACGGGAATACAGCTGCCGTAGTTGTTGAAAATACAGCAGTTTCATCTGCGTTTGCAACAGCAACTGCTGCAAGAGTGATAGCAGAAATGATGGAACCTACATAAGATTCGAATAAGTCGGAACCCATACCTGCAACGTCACCTACATTGTCGCCTACGTTATCTGCGATAACTGCAGGGTTACGAGGGTCGTCTTCAGGGATTCCTGCTTCAACCTTACCTACAAGGTCAGCACCAACGTCAGCTGCCTTCGTGTAGATACCGCCGCCTACTCTTCCGAATAATGCCATGGAAGAAGCCCCGAGACCGAAGCCTGTAACGCATTCAACAACTGTTGCAAGGTCAAGCACACATACAACCACGCCGAGTCCGAAAAGACCGAGGCCGGATACACAAAGACCCATAACCGCACCGGATCTGAACGCAATCTTGAGAGCCTTGTTCATTCCGGATTCTCTTGCTGCGTTTGCAGTTCTTACATTTCCGAGTGTTGCAACCTTCATGCCGAAGAAACCTGCAAGTACGGAAAGGAGTGCGCCGAACACATAAAGAACAGCGGTTATCCAGTTAATGCAAATACCGATTAATAAGAATAACACAACAATAACGATAGCCATTGTCTTGTATTCTCTTCTCAGGAACGCCATAGCACCTTCTCTGATGTAGCCGGCGATTTCCTTCATCCTGTCTGTACCTTCGTCAGCTTTCTTGATCCATGCAGCTAAGCAGAATGCTACGATAAGACCAATGACAGCTGCGATGACAGCAAAATACTTTGTCATAACGTAATACCTCCTACTCACTAACGCCGAATAAGAGGCACATTATGTACCTCTTGCCGTAAGTGAAATATAATAAATAAAAATTAAAAACGAATTAATTTCGTGTATCAATTACCCAAACAGAGTAACGATAACAAGGGAAAGAACTACGAAAAGAACAGCGCCTACGGTAGTTACTTTCTCTAAAATGGCTTCATAGCCTTTGCTCTTCTTCTTGCCGAATAACTGTTCCGCTCCGCCTGCGATGGAACCGGATAATCCTGCACTGTTACCGGATTGAAGCAGTACACTGGCGATCAAAACGATACTTGCTAATGCCAGCAAAACCATCAATAAAGTCTTCATCTTTTACCTCCTCGTATTATAACTTGTTAATTGTACCACAGTATCTATGCTAAAATCAAGTTAAAAGTTTACAATTTCAATAAATTTTAACGGCTCAAGACTTGCTCCGCCGACAAGGGCACCGTCGATTTCTTCCATATTCAGAATTTCCAACGCATTTTCCGGCTTTACGCTTCCGCCGTATTGAATCACGACCTTGTCAGCCGTTTCCTCGTCGTATATTTCCTCAAGTTCATCGCGGATGACCTTGCACATGTGGTTTGCCTGAATCGGCGTTGCTGTTCTGCCCGTTCCGATTGCCCAAATCGGCTCGTAGGCAATGACAACTTTCGCCGCGTCTTCCGCCGGGATTCCTTCCATTGCGTTTGCGACCTGCTCTGCAACCAGTTTGTCCTGATAATTGTGTTCTCTCTGATAAAGGTCTTCCCCTACACAGATAACCGGTGTGATTCCTGCCTCGAGCAATGCCTTTGCTTTGCGATTCACCGTATCATCGGTTTCATTGAAATACTGGCGTCTTTCGGAATGTCCGACAATACAATATTCCACACCGATCTCCTGAAGCATCGGAATGGATATTTCACCTGTAAAAGCACCCTCTCGCTCGTAGTGAACATTCTGTGCGCCGAGACCGATTCCGGTCCCTTTGAATTCTTCCGCAAGCACAGCAAGCTGCGTGAAAGGAGCAAAAATCGCTGTTTTTACATCACTTGGCTGGTAAATCTTTTTAAATTCCTGTGCAAACGCTTTTGCCTCTGCAGTGGTTTTGTACATCTTCCAATTTCCCGCAATAAAAGGATAACGCATCTTTTACCTCTCTCTTATTTCACAAATTTTTTCAAATATTTCAGCGTCCTTATCAGCTGGCAGGTGTAGCTCATTTCATTATCATACCATGCAACCACCCTTACCTCGTAAATATGCGTGCCGCACTGCTGTGCAAGCGTCTGCGTTGCATCAAACAGTGAGCCGTAACTCATGCCGATAATGTCCGAACTTACAAGTTCTTCTTCTGTATAACCGAAAGACTCATTTGCAGCTGCTTTCATTGCCGCATTGATCCCCTCAACCGATACGGAGTCCGTCATATCTTTCAGCGTTGCATCGAGAATCGTAATCGAACCGGAAGGCACCGGAACACGCTGTGCCGAGCCGATGAGCTTTCCGTCAAGTTCCGGAATGACAAGCCCGATGGCTTTCGCCGCACCCGTCGAATTCGGAACAATGTTGATTGCGCCTGCTCTTGCTCTTCTGAGGTCGCCTTTTCTGTGCGGTCCGTCAAGGAGCATCTGGTCACCCGTATAAGCATGGATTGTCGTCATAAATCCCGTACGAACTTCTCTGTAGTCATTCAGAGCCTTTGCCATCGGCGCAAGGCAGTTCGTCGTGCAGGAAGCACCGGAAACAATATTATCCTCTGCCGTCAAAGTCTCGTGGTTAACACCGTAAACAATGGTCGGAAGGTCATTCCCCGCAGGAGCGGAAATCAGCACCTTCTTTGCGCCGGCATCGATATGCGCCTGAGATTTTGCTTTTGAAGTATAAAATCCC
>JALERA010000055.1:0-17318 GCA_022764365.1 Bacillota bacterium | reverse complement strand
AAGCCGTACTTCTCCTGCACATATTCCTGAATACGCTTATAGGTCGGATGCTCCTTGACCTCGCCGGTTTCCACTTCCATTCTGACTTCAACCGTCAGTGGATTTGTTTCCCGTGACAAGAGGACCACCGTCTCCACATGCCCGGTCCACGGGAACATGTCGCACGGAGTGGCTTCCTTAAATTCGTAGCCGTGCTCGCCGAGCCACTTGATGTCGCGCGCCAGGGTCGCAGGGTCGCAGGAAACATACACGATTCGCTCCGGTGCGGTTTTTACGACAGCTTCGAGCAGCGGCTGCTCGCATCCGGCGCGCGGCGGGTCGAGTATTACGACATCCGCATGCGTTACGCGAAGAGATTCGTCCTTCAGTTCCGACTTCAGGTCAACCATCTTCGGAAGTTCCTCTTCCGCCTTGCCGCAGATATATCGTGCATTTACGATGCCGTTAATCGTAGCGTTGCGGTTCGCGTCGAGGACTGCACCTTTGACGGATTCGATGCCGATGACGCGGCCCGGCAGCTTGACTGCCTCATTCTGTCCCGAGGCAGTAGTGCCGCTCGAAGCTGCCGCTGCATTAAGTTCGGCAGTCTTACGGTTCATTTCCGCCGCCGCGAACAGGCCGATAGTTCCGACGCCGCAGTACAAGTCCAGCACCGTTTCATCGCCTTTTAGCGATGCGTATTCCAGGGCCTTGCCATACAGGCGCACCATCTGTTCACGGTTCACTTGATAGAAAGACAGCGGCGAAATCTCGAAGGAAAGTCCGCCTACTTCTTCCGTGATGGTCGGCTTTCCCGCAATCGTTATGCACTCCTCGCCCAAAATCTGCCCTTCCAGATTCTTTGACTTATTTATATTTACAATAACGCTTTCCAAATTAAACTCCACGCCTGCAAACGGCCCATCCTCATACACAGGCACATTGTAAATTGCCTCGTCGAGCATTTCAATCAGCTTCGGCGCGTTCGGAATGGCTTTGCCGTTGATGACGAGGATTACCATAACCTCGCCGGTTCCCGCAGCGGTGCGGACAATCATGTGGCGCATGAGGCCTTTTTCCCAGCGTGGGTCGTACGATGTAATATGGTCTTCTTCCATAAATTTGCGGAGCGCAGCCGCAGCCGCCATGGCAGGCTCCGACTGAAGCAGGCAGTCCGCACAATCCACAACATCGTGACTCTTCGGACGATAAAAGCCCACCCTCGGCTCGTGAACCGGCTTTACAATTCCGCCTTTTTGCGTAATCAGGCCGCCTGTGCTGACCGGCATGCTCGCCTTATTCCGATAGCGGAACGGCTCTTCCGTCACATCTTCGCTTCCCATGCCGATAATCGGCATAATGACAGGGTCGGTCAAGCCGCCCAGGCGCACCAGCTTCTCACGCACCTGCTTTTCTTTCAGTGCAAGCTGCGCCTCATAGCTGAGCTTGGAATAAACGCAGCCGCCGCACAATCCGCTGTGCGGGCAGAAGCTTTCCTGTCTGTCCTGCGAAAGCTCAAGCATCTCCGAAACACGCCCAAATGCATAGTTTTTCTTTACTTTTGTGAGCTCGACCTTTGCGCGGTCACCCACAACCGTGTCCTGCACGAAAACCGCAAAACCACGCTCGTCATCATAGATTTTGCCGATTCCGCGTCCCTCCGCACTCATATCTTCAATTGTCAGTTCTACAATCTGTCCTTTTTCCATCGTTTCTGTCTTTCCTTCCTAAAAAGCCTTTATCAAAAGCAGCCTTCCGTCCGCCACGCTCACCGCCGCGCGCCCTCCTGCCAAAACTTCATTGCTCACGCCGTATTGATAGTCGCAGGAAATCACGGCATCCTTAAGCGGATATTTTGCGCCTTCAATCGTCACTCCCTCCGCTTTGCCGCTGATATTCAAAAGCGAAAAATACGAAAATCTTTCATCTATATATGCCGGTGCTTGTCCCACAAGGCTCATCTCCGAATAATCGTCGACAATCATGCCGCGCCTGCCTGCTTCATCAAGCATGAGCAAAATCGAGACATTTCCGAGCGTATGGTCAAGTCTCTGCCCGATAACTCCCAGCAAAAGAAAATCCGAAAATCCGCGCCGCATGCCCTCCTTAACCGCAAAAACCGTATCCGTATCGTCTTTTTCACACGGCAGCACGATCGTCTCCGCACCTTGCTTGAGTGCCTCTTCTTTCGGGTAAGAATCAAAATCCCCGATGATTAAATCCGGCTTAATGCCAAGCGCCTCGCTGTGCTTAAGTCCTGCATCGCAAAAAATATAAAAATCGTCCTCCCGCAGGTAATTTTTCGACCGTGCGTAGTCTTTGATGTCGGCCGCTCCGACAATCACGCATTTTCCCATTTTGTCACCTCTCTTCGAAAATTGTAACATAAAGAAGGGGAAAAACCAAGTATGTGTTCTTTTTAAGAGTGCCTCAATATTTTCACCTTAATTTCTAATTTTCGCTTGACAAGTGAGGGGTATAACAGGGTATAATAGGGTATACAAACTTGAGGGAGGTGTGTCGTCGTGATGGATCAATTTTCAAATTATACGGATTATAAAGATTTGCTTCTTCGTATTTCAGAAATTGAAGAAACACTTGCTCAGCTTCCGGCGGGCTCGATCGGAAAGAAAACTGTTAATGGAAAAATATACCATTACCATCGTTTTTATGAAAACGGGAAGCGAAAGGAAAAATATATTCCACAGGACAAGCTTGCTGATATGCAGGCCGCTGTCGAAAAACGCAAGGCTTTAGAAGAAGAACTGAAGAAATTAAATGCCCGAAAAGTGCGTTTTTCTGCAGGCGCTCCTTCCTCTTCAGTTCCTGCACAGGAGGCAGCATGGTCGTATAACGGTATTCCGCTGACTTTTGAGTCGATGCGTGTGTCGGAAGAGGTCTTTCGCTATAATTCCAACGTCATAAAAGGAGATGCCTTGCGGATTTTCGCAAATCAGTCTTCCGGTTTCGGAAGGCGGGAATGCTTCCATCTTCTGCAGGATTATATTGCCGGAGCTTTTCCCGACAAGGTTCTGATTCTTTACGGACTGCGCCGCACAGGAAAAACAACGATGATGCGTCAGGCGATTTCGGAAATGTCAGATGAGTGCCTCGAGAAGACGGCATTTATCCAGGTTGTGCCCGGTGTCACACTGGCAGATATCAATACCGATTTAAAAATTCTTGCATCGCAGGGGTTTAAATATATTTTCATAGATGAGGCAACTTTACTTTCGGATTTCATTGAAGGAGCCGCACTTTTTTCGGATATCTTCGCATCCTGCGGCATGAAAATTATCCTATCGGGAACGGATTCGCTCGGCTTCCTTTTCTCGGAGGATTCCCAGCTATATGACCGGTGCGTTATGCTGCATACTACATTTATCCCTTATCGCGAATTCGAGCGTCTGCTTGGAATTCACGGAATTGATGAATATATTCGCTATGGCGGGACGCTGAGTCTGGGTGGCAGTCACTATAACGAGCATTCGACCTTTTCCACAGCGAAAAGCACCGATGAATATGTGGATAGTGCAATCGCCAAGAATATACAGCATTCGCTGAAATGCTATCAGGACGGTGATCATTTTCGAAATCTGCGCATCCTTTATGAACAGGGAGAACTCACCAGTGCCGTCAACCGCGTTGTCGAAGATATCAATCACCGTTTCGCACTGGATGTGCTTACGCGTGATTTTCGTTCGGGAATCCTTTCACTTTCTGCACGGAATCTGCGTCGGGATCGTAAACAGGCCAACGATGTGCTCGACCACATTGACCTTACAGCTGTTACTGAGCGGCTGCGGCAGAAACTCGAAATTTTAAACGCTTCCGATCGGAAAATTATGCTTACCGATGAGCACAGCACCGAAATTAAGGAATATCTCGATTTGTTGGATTTAACCTTTGACTTCGATATCGTATCGCTTCCGAATCTATCACATAAGGAAACGAAAACCGTCATCTCACAGCCCGGCCTTCGTTACTCGCAGGTTGAAGCGGTTCTGTCCTCTCTTCTCGAAGATGAAGAGTTTTCCGATCTCTCGCTTGCAGAGCGAAACTATGTACTCGCGCGGATTGAAAGCGAGGTATGCGGCAGACTCATGGAGGATTTGGTTTTGCTCGAAACGAAGATGGCATATCCGCATAAGAGAGTCTTTAAACTGCAGTTTGCGGTCGGCGAATTCGACATGGTTGCCTTTGACCCGAAGACAGCTTCGTGCGAAATTTACGAAATCAAACACAGCAGCGAGCGGACGCCTGAGCAGTACCGACACCTGATTGACGAAGACAAGTGTGAGCGGACGGAATTCCGCTACGGCACCATCACCGGTAAATATGTAATCTACCGCGGCAAATCGCATCATGATACAGACAGCGGCATTCGATATCTGAATGTTGAGGAATATCTGAAAGTTCTGCACGGGGCAGCGGCCGGAAAGCACTGACCCTTCCCACTAAAAAAAATGTCCGTTTCCATCGTTTTTCCTTGGAACGGACAATTTTTATATTTTATATGATATTAATCGGTTTTCTTGGGCTGCGTATGGCGTGTTTGACCGCTTCGTTGTAGGCTTCTTCATCCGCATCGTGCTTTTCCTGAATTGCTTCTTTGAGCACCATGTCCTTGACCTTCATCAGCCTGGTCTGATTGCCTCTCTCGTTCTCGTCGAGCCGCATACGAATGTACTTAATCGTCATTTCGAGCTGCGGTATCTTTACATATTCGAGCGCATTAACTCTGCGCCGCGTACGCTCAAGCTCGGCAGCCAGCATTTGGGCTTCTTTTTCCTTTGCGGCAAGCTCCAGCATCAACGGAAATACATCCGCCAGACTTGCAATTGCAGAGTCCAGTTCGCCGGAAGTATTGGCATAGCCGTAAGGATAGATATTTGAAGCATCCTCTGCTGTTGTAGTAAAGTCAAATACCGGAACATCCACGCTCATGACATTTTTGCCTGAGACATCTAAATTCACGCCCTGCTTCGGAAACATCAGGGCCTCTTCCATGGTCTGCCGGCTCATAACCGCCTGTGCCACACCGAAGGCCGCGTAAACATCCGCAAGACGAGCCTCCACCTTGTCTCGGAGCTCCTTATTTTCACGGGCAAGTTCAAGGAAACCTTTCATCAGCTCATCCCGCTTGTCTTTTAAAAGCTTGTGACCCCGTACGGAAGTCGCAAGGCGCTTTTTGAGCGTTGTGAGCATCATACGGGTGGGATTTACATTGAGTCTTTCCACTTTTCCTGCCTCCTTCCTTTTTTAATCAAATCACGAATTAACCGGCGCATCGCTGATTACAAATATTTTTCGATATATTCATCTTTGATACGCTTTAGTTCGCTCTTTGGAAGAAGGCGGAGAAGTTCCCAGCCCAGATTCAGCGTTTCCTCAATCGTCCGGTCGGTCTCATAACCCTGAGAAACATAGCGTCTCTCGAATTCCTGCGAGAACTTCGCATACATCAGGTCAACATCGGAAAGAGCCGCTTCGCCCAAGATTGCAACGAGTTCCAGGTTTTCTTTACCCTTCGCATAAGCGGCGAAAAGCTGGTTCATCGTGTCCGCGTGATCTTCACGGGTTTTGCCCTTACCGATGCCTTTGTCCTTCAGACGCGAAAGCGATGGAAGAACATCGATTGGCGGCTTAATGCCCTTACGGAACAGCTCATTGGAAAGAATAATCTGTCCTTCCGTGATGTAACCGGTAAGGTCAGGAATCGGGTGCGTCTTGTCGTTTTCCGGCATCGTCAGAATCGGAATCATCGTAATCGAGCCTGCGCAGCCTTTCTTTCTTCCCGCACGTTCATACATTGTCGCAAGGTCGGTATATAAATAGCCCGGGTAGCCTCTGCGGCCCGGTACCTCTTTACGAGCAGCCGAAACCTCACGCAGAGCCTCCGCATAGTTTGTAATATCCGTCAAAATAACCAGTACATGCATTCCCATGTCGAACGCAAGATATTCCGCAGCCGTCAACGCCATACGCGGCGTAGCGATACGCTCAACCGCAGGGTCGTTGGCAAGGTTCATAAACATAACCGTTCTGTCAATCGCGCCGGTCCTTCTGAAGTCGGAAGCGAAGAAATCCGCCTCTTCGTGCGTAATACCGATTGCCGCGAATACAACGGCGAAGTTTCCGGCATCATCACCGATTACCTTTGCCTGACGTGCAATCTGCGCTGCCAAGTTGGAATGCGGAAGACCTGCACCCGAGAAAATCGGAAGCTTCTGTCCACGAACCAGCGTGTTCAGTCCGTCAATAGCCGAAACACCTGTCTGAATGAACTCAGCCGGATAGTCACGAGCCGCCGGGTTCATCGGGAGTCCGTTGATGTCGAGCATTTTTTCCGCAATAATGTCAGGGCCGCCGTCCTTTGGTCTGCCCATCCCGTCGAATACACGACCAAGCATGTCCGGCGATACCGCAAGCTGCGTGCCGTGTCCGAGGAAGCGCACTGTGCTCTGCTTCAGGTTAATGCCCTGAGATGCCTCGAAAAGCTGAACCAGCGCATTGTGCCCGTTGACTTCGAGGACTTTGCAAAGTCTTTTCTCCCCGCTTGGAAGCAGGATTTCGCCAAGTTCGTCGTAGGTAACATCGTCAACATCCTTGACCAGCATCAGAGGTCCTACAACTTCACTGATTGTCTTATATTCTCTAATCATCCGCTTCAGCCTCCTCTACTACAAGCGCATTTATCGCAGCGCGTATATCATTCATTAATTTTTCGTATCTGTCGTCAATCTGCTCTTCTTCGATATATTTGAATCTGCCGATTTCTTCACGCTGAGGGATTGCCGCAACCTTTGCGAAGGAAGCGCCCTTGTGAATGCCATCTAAACCTTCCTTATAGAAGCCGAGAATCAGCTTCAAAAGCTTAAACTGCTTGTTCAGCGAAGAATACGTGTCCACATCGTGGAACGCATTCTGATGCAGATAGTCCTCGCGAATGGATTTGCAGACTTCGAGCTTCATGCGGTCTTCTGCCGAAAGGGAATCCACGCCGACGAGCTGTACGATTTCGTTCAGCTCTGCTTCCTGCTGCAAAAGCGCAAGTGTCTCTTCTCTCATCTTCGGGAATTCTTTGTCAACATTTTCCGCATACCACTTCTCCAGTCTTTCCACATAGAGGGAATAGGACTGCAGCCAGTTGATTGCCGGGAAGTGTCTTGCGTATGCCAGTGACGAATCCAGACACCAGAACACCTTTACGATACGCAGCGTTGCCTGCGATACCGGCTCGGAAATGTCACCGCCCGGAGGAGATACCGCACCGATTGCGGAAAGTGCTCCCACACGGCCTTCTTTTCCGAGAGATACAGTTCTTCCTGCTCTTTCATAGAACTGTGCGAGTCTGGATGCCAGATAAGCAGGATAGCCTTCCTCACCCGGCATTTCTTCGAGACGGCCTGACATTTCACGAAGAGCTTCCGCCCATCTGGATGTGGAGTCAGCCATCAGTGCTACCGAGTAGCCCATGTCTCTGAAATATTCTGCTATGGTAATGCCTGTATAAATAGACGCTTCACGCGCCGCAACCGGCATATCCGAAGTGTTTGCAATTAAAACAGTTCTCTTCATCAAAGACTCTCCCGAACGAGGGTCCTTCAGTTCCGGGAATTCCATCAGTACATCGGTCATCTCGTTTCCGCGTTCGCCGCAGCCGATGTATACAACGATATCCGCATCTGCCCACTTTGCAAGCTGGTGCTGCACAACGGTTTTGCCTGAACCGAACGGTCCGGGAACGGCTGCCACACCGCCTTTGGCGATTGGGAACATCGTGTCAATGACCCTTTGTCCGGTGATGAGCGGCATCTCCGGAACCAGTTTTTCCTTATACGGACGGCCGCGTCTTACCGGCCATTTCTGCATCATGCTGAGCGATTTTATCTCGCCGGCCTTCATCTGTTCTGCCCCGTAGTCCTCGGTAAGTTTCACCGTGCAAACCACCGCATCTACCGTAAATTCTCCGGCCTCAATGGTTTCAACCACACCCTTTATTCCGACAGGAACCATGATTTTCTGCGTAACAAGAACGGTTTCAGGGACCTCACCTATAATGTCTCCGCCGCAAACCTCATCTCCCGGTTTTACAAGCGGCTTAAACGTCCATTTCTTTTCTCTGTTCAGCGACGGAACCTTGATTCCGCGTGTGATATTCGGTCCTGCAACCTTTACCATTTCTTCAAGAGGACGCTGAATGCCGTCGTACATGGTCTCGATGAGCCCCGGTCCGAGTTCTACCGAAAGCGGAGCTCCCGTGGAGATTACCGGAACTCCCGGCCCGATTCCCGCGGTTTCCTCATAAACCTGAATCGAAGCCCGGTCGCCTCTCATTTCTATGATTTCTCCGATCAGCCCCTGATTTCCGACATGGACAACGTCAAACATGTTTGCGTGCTCCATTCCCGAAGCAACAACCAGAGGACCGGATACTTTTAAAACTTTGCCTTCTGCCATCTTAATTTCCTCCAAATAATATGTCCGCACCAACGGCTCTTTCCACCGATTTTTTTACGGATGTCATTCCTATGCCCAGGCTTCCGTCCCTGCCCGGAATCGGTATGATTGCCGGAATTCGCAGGTCGGTATATTCATCAACTTCATCCTGCATATACTGATAAAGCTGTTCCGTAACATAGATAATGGCGAAATCTTCCTTTGCGAGCCTCTTCAGCGTTTTTCTGGCTTCGTCGGCATCATCCGTCGGAAAAACGTCCAAACCCACCGCGCGAAAGCCAAGAACACTCGCTCTGTCGCCTATAACGCCTATCTTATACATAAGTTTCCCTTAACCT
Organism: Bacillota bacterium; assembly: GCA_022764365.1. Classification (GTDB taxonomy): domain Bacteria; phylum Bacillota; class Clostridia; order Peptostreptococcales; family Anaerovoracaceae; genus CAG-238. The sequence goes on along the minus strand of JALERA010000055.1, from coordinate 8,538 downwards.
TTCCGCAATCACCTTAGGCTCTGTTCCCGAAGCAATTCCCGCAAAGATGATTCTGAGATTTTTTACCTCCGTTTCTTTTGCGATTAAATATGCCGCCGTCGTTTCGAGCCCGAACGGCTTAAACTTGCATTCTTTTGCGAATTTCATCCTGAGATTATCGAATATTTTCTCAAGCTCACTGAAACTTCCGCTTCGGTCCGCGATGTCTGCTCCTCGTGCAAAAACTTCATAATATCCATAAGGCTGCAGTTTATCCGCAACGGAAGCATAAGCCTCATCATATGCACCTTCAAAAAATGCCTTGTCGATATTTCCCCCTTCGAGAAAAACTTTTCCGAAGAAATTCTTCGATTTGCTGATACGGCGCAATCTTATGAATGCACTCATGTTGAGAATATCGATCAAGAGTTTTACATATCCAATCACGAACTCATTTCCCAGTGCAAGTGCCGCAGAAAGCATATCCGCATAGCAGGCTCTGTCCAGAATAATGTCGATTTCCTGAGGATCGCGGCTCTTTGCAAAGTTCTCGACAGCTTCCGCAATTCCCTGCTTCATGGGAACGGACATTACCGCAAAATCACGCTTACGAACCATTTCCGCAAGTTTATCGGGTGCAGTCGATGCTCCTCCCAGCAGAAACGGTGCCGGGTCCGTCTTCAACGCCTCCGCCTTAAGTAATGCCTTCACATTATGATAGTCGCTCGGATACAGAAAAAGTTTCATCTCGGGTTCTTCCGGCAGGACCGAAAAAACAAGCTCATATGCATCGTCGAGGCTTTCCGTCAGGATTTCATCGGCCGCAAGGGAATCTGCTGCTTCTTTTCCGTCACCGTATCCGAACTCGGCCAGTACCTTCATTGCCGCTTGAATGTCCCGCTGCTCGCAGACTCTCTCAAGATCCGCTCTTTTCAGCATGTGGACTTCTTTGCTTCTGATTAAAACCGAAGGGAAAACATAATCATATTCGTTTTTGTTTGCCATATTGCGTTCCCCCTTTTAGGTGAAAAGAATTTTTGCTGCCTCCCCGGACAGACTCGCTCTGTGCTCTCTGACCAAAGATTCCACCGTACAGTCCGCGAAAGTGGAGCGGTAAGTAATCCGATATCCGCCCTTCATATCGCCGACCGAATCTTCCAGTGTAAATCTTTCCGCATACTGGATTTCATCACCGTATTTTTGTTTTCTCCGTTCGGCAACTTCCGCATTAAGTCCGTCGCAAACTTTCTGCCCGATGCGGCTTTTTTCCTCCGCATTGAACAAAAGCCTGCCGCCGTACATATCCGCAGATGCTCCGAGTTTCACCAAAAGCCGGATGTACTTTTCCTCCTCCATCCGGATGAGTTCGTCCTCAACCTCTGCAAAGCATTCTGAAAGAATCTCCTGTTTTTTCTGCAGAAGTATCTTCCCGGCATCGATATCCGCAACGGATTTCCTGTATTTTATAATGTTTTCTTTCTCAAGCTGTCCTCGCTGCAGTGCATCCGCCAAAATCTTCTCGGCCTTGGAGTTCGCCTCGGCAAGAATCGACGAAGCCTCTTCACGAGCACTTTTCACCGCCTCATCATAAGCAGCCTCAGCTTCGGCAGTGATGCGATCGGTAATTTTTTCAATGCCCATATTTTCTCCTTTTCTAAACCGGTATTCTGAGCCAAATCAGAACGGAAACCAGCAGTGCGAAAATCGCATACGTTTCTACCATTGCCGTATAAATGATTCCTTTAACCATCTGATCCGGTCTCTTAGCTGTAAGCTGAAGTGCCGCAGCGGCTGCCTTTCCCTGTGCAATTCCGGACCAGATTCCCACCGCTCCGATAGGAATTCCGGCACAAAGGAAGTAGAATCCCTGCGCTGCCGTAAGTTCAATCATGTTTCCGCTGAGCAGCCCGATCTTAACCATAATAAGGAAAGCTATAATCAGGCCGTAAATTCCCTGCGTGCCCGGCAGTGCCTGAAGAATGATCGTTTTACCGAATTTTTTCGGGTCTTCCGCCACAACCGCCGATGCTGCCTGTCCTGCGATACCTACGCCCATAGCCGAACCGATACCTGCCAGCGCCGCAATTGCTGCGCCCAAAATTGCCAAACTGTTTCCGTCAATATATTCAAAAAACATCTTAATTCCTCCTGTTTTTATTATTCATCTTCAATCCGAACGTATTTCGTCTTTCTGCGGAACGGTTCAAACGGCTCTCCGCCGTCAATATAGAACTTGCCGAAGAATTCCACATACTGAAGTCTCGCTGAGTGTATAAATGCGCCCAGCATATTTATCGCAAAATTGATTGCGTGTCCGACCGCGAAAATTAGGATAAAGAGAACCAACCCTGCGATTCCGCCTCCGAACAAAGAGCCCATCGTGTTTACAACCTGCGCGATTACGCCTGTGGCAAGCCCCAGTGCCAGAAGTCTGGCATAGGACAAAATGTCCGAAATCCAGCTCGTAATATTATACAGATTTGCGAGACCTCCCGTAACCTTTCCGAAGCCTTTTTTGCCGCGGCCTCCTGCAAACAGAAGTCCCACCGCTCCGGCAATGCTCATCCACATGCCGATTGTTGAAAGCACCGCCGAATCGAATACCGCAGACCCGCACAGCCATGCGGCAAGCCCCAGAATCATCACATACCAGAATCCCTCGTCGCACACGGCATCCATGATTTTGCCGTCCTTTATCTGCATATATGCCTGAATTCCCATTCCGATGAACAGATGGATCACGCCCAGAATCAATGAGAATATCAAAAGCTTCATCGGGTCTTCCAGCGGATTAAACCACACCGCGTTGAATGCAGCCTGTTTTCCGAGGAATGTTCCCGAAAAGACTCCAATCACATCCCCGAAAAATCCTCCGAAAAGCACGCCCCATATCGTAGTCGAAATGCCGCAGTAGAAGAAAAGCTTCATCATCTTCTGCATCGTTCCTTCCAGGTCGAATTTCTTGAGAATAACGCCACATCCGACTGCCAGAAGCAGTCCGTACCCCGCATCACTGAACATCATTCCAAAGAATATGATGTAAAACAGTGAGTAGATTGACGTCGGGTCGAAACCCCTGTATGCCGGCAGCGAATACATTTGCGTAATTGCCTCCGTTGGAGCGAAAAAGCTCTTGTTTTCAAGTAAAACCGGAACTTCTTCCTCGTCTTTCGGATCTCTGAATTTATAATATGCATTGTTTGCGTCCAGCAATTCCGCCGCAGAAGCTGCAAGCTTCTCCGGAATCCACCCTTCAAGCATAAAAGTTTTCTTGGTGTGTAGCAGTTTTTCGCGCACCCGCTCCTTATCTTCCTGAATGGTAAAATAGTCCGAATACTCTTCGATTGCTTCCTTTGAAGAAACATATTTCTTCACTTCGTTTTTAAGCTGATTTGCTTCACGCTCCGCATTTTCTTTTTCAATTTCAAGTTTTTCCAAATTATCTTTTGCAGTTCCTTTGAACCCGGACAGATCGATTTCCGAAAATCCCGTGCCTTTGAGTGCTGTGAGGCAGGCTGCGGTTTCTTCTCTGCCGCTTATCATCGCAGCATAAATGAATTCCTTGTCCTCGCTCACTTGCTTGATATCCGCACCGTCGAATGCTTCTCCGCCCTCGTGCGCCTTTATCCGCGAAAGAACTTCTTCAAACGATTTTGCCTCGTTCTTCGGAATTACGCCGAGGGTTATGTCTGCGGCTTTTGTCCTTTTCGTCTGAAGTTCAATGTCGAAATCCACCCACGGCTTAAGCATTGTCATGTCCGAAGAAAGCCGGTTCACACGATCGCTTTCCTGCTTAATTCTTTCTTCGAGTGCAAGAATTTCCGCGATTTTTTCACTCGTTCTCTGCTGCGTCGAGGCGACTTCCCTCATATGCGAAGCCTTCACTCTGCGCCTCGTGAAAATCAGCGGTTCCTTGATGTCCCCGAATTTCGTCAGCATTTCAAGCGCCCGTTCGGCTTCCGATACTTTCTCGGCAAAAGTATCTGCATCCCCTGATGCACGGTCTCGCAGCAGTTCAACACCCGGAAGGCTTTCCTCACCGCACGGATTTTGCTCTGTGAGTTCCACGGCGCCCAAATCCATAAGTTCGGAAATCAGCCGCTTTTTGTCTCGATCAAGTCCCAGAACTGCAAGTTTCTGCATTTTAACGATTGACACTGATCTCCACAATCCTTTCTGCCGTCCTCGTTACGGCCTCTTTTTTTCTTGCCTCGGCCTCTTCACCAAGCTTAATTGCCGAATCTTCTGCCTGCTCCATTGCCCGGGCATAGTTTCTCTCTGCTTCCTGCTCTCCTTCTCTTTGGAGAGCCAAGACCCGGTCCTTGGCTTCCGACTCTGCCTTTTCAATTATTTTGTTTGCCTCGGAGTTCGCATTTTCCACGATATGCTTGGCTTCCGACTTTGCATCTTTAAGACGAATGTCAGCCTCATCCTCGGCCTTGCGAATCAAGTTTAATTCTTCTTTAAACACATGCTCGCCTCCTTGTTAAAAAAATTATCCGTACCCCTTTTATTATATTTACCACACTTTCAAACTTACCAAAACCATTTTTTAGCAAACGCTTAGCAATTTTGAACGATTCCGAAAATTTGCCCAAATTTTTGGACATTATCTAAATTATATGCAAAAAAGGCGCAAAAACTCTTTACAGTTTCGCGGCTATTTCTTCCAATTTCTTTATTCTGTTGTTGATTCCCGATTTCTTCAGAGGCGGATCACACATTTCACCGAGTGCCGCTATTGAAATATCAGGGTTTTCAAGGCGCAGCTCCGCAACTTCCCGAAGTTTATCCGGAAGCGCAGATATTCCGATTTTTTCGTCTATTTTTTTGATTGCGGCAGCCTGCTTGATGGAGGCTTCAATCGTTCTGTCCATGTTTGCGTTGTCGCAGTTGACGCTTCGCTTCGCGGAATTGACCATTGCTTTCTTGATTCTGGTTTCTTCCATGCTGAACACCTGATTGCTTGCGCCCATGATTGCCAGCGTATCGCTGATATAGTCGGCTTTTTTCATGTATACAACATATTTTTTTCCGCGCTTAACCACCTTGCAGCTGAGATCAACAAAGGAGTTAATCAGCCTTCGGAGGTCCTGCGCCATCGTTTCCGAGTTCAGCACAAATTCAAGGTCGTAGCTTTTTTCCGGGTCGCTCATCGTGCCCGCGCCCATGAAAACGCCACGCAGATAAGCCTTCTTGCAGCACTTGGTTCGCACGATGCCGCTGTAAATCCCGTCCGAAAAATAGTTGTTTCCTTCCTTAATCAGAAGCATTCCCGTTTCCCGGAGAATCTGTTCACTGAGATTATCCGCATCGATCGTAATGCTGTATGCGTATTTCTTCCCCGTGCGAGCTTTTCCGACGGCCTTGCCTTCACCGATTTCAAGCTTGGTTTCGATTCCGAAGTAATCCTGCAAAAGCTTCTTGTAGTGTCTTGCTACTGCCGGATTTTCGGTGGTAATTTTGATACGGAATTTACCTAAACCAACGAGTCCGATGCTTCCGGCCACGCGAAGAAAGCCCGAAATTTCCGCAAGCATGCAGCATTTCTTTTCGGGCTCGATTCTTGATAATTCGTTTTTCGTGTCAGATGCAAACGACATATGTTTCTCCCTTTGTTAAAAAGGAGCAGCATCCGCTGCTCCTTTCGTGTATCGTTTATGTATTTGGATTATTTCAGTGGAGCTAATCCTAAGATTTCTCTTGCTTCAGCAGGAGTAGCAACTTCTCTGTTGAGCAGCTTAGCCATCTGAACAACTCTTTCTACCATTTCGCCGTTGGATTTAGCAAGTACGCCCTTGGACATGTATACGTTATCTTCGAAACCAACACGAACGTGTCCGCCCATAGCGATTGTAGCAGCAGCGATGCCCCATGCATTCTTACCGATACCTGTAGCAGTCCAAGTGGAGTCTGCAGGGATGGAAGTAGCCATGATAACGAGGTCACGAACTGTAGCTGTCATCTGAACGCCGAGTACGAAGTCGAAGTGAATTGGATACTGGATGTGACCCTTCTTAGCAGCCTTAAGAGCTAAGTCGATCATGCCCTTATCGAATACTTCACATTCAGGCTTAATGCCTCTTTCCTGCATGATGTCACCAAAGTTGTTGATTGTGTTATCTGTATTTACGAAAATATCGTCTCCGCCGAAGTTGCAAGTACCGCAGTCTAATGTTGCCATTTCAGGAGTCGGAGTGATTTCCGTTGACTGTAATCTTTCAAGGTCAGTCATACCAACTGCTCCACCTGTGGAAGGCTGAATAATAACATCCGGACATTCTTTTCTGATAGCGTCAACCATTTCCTGGAATCTGCCCTTGTCCTGTGTCGGAGTACCATCGTCCCATCTTACATGAAGGTGAATAAGAGCTGCGCCTGCATCATAAGCAGATTTTGCTTCTCTTACAACTTCTTCTACGGTATAAGGAACCGCAGGGTTGTTTTCCTTAGTTACTTCCGCACCGCAAATACATGCACTGATAATTAATTTGTCCATTTTAATCAATCTCCTTTTTTATTTCATTTTCTCAAACAAAATAATTACTAATAACGGTGTCTTTGCACCCATAGAAACATTATAACACCTCGTTAATGGATATTCAAGTTATCTTTCCATTGATTCTTTATATTCTTTTATTTGCTCAAGGATATTTTCAATATGATGGTTCATCATAAATTCGACAAAAGGATGGCTGTCATCGGAATCCTGAGCTTCTGCCAGACTTCTTATATATTCTGCCCTTTTCTCTTTTTTTACAATGGAAGGCACCACCCCCGCCTCATGTTGTATCATATTCATAACAAGCCTGCTCATTCTGCCGTTTCCATCTGCCCAAGGGTGGATATATACCAGGCGATAATGTGCTTCGAAACTGAATTCATATATTTTTTCAATTTTCTCCGAGCCAATTTTCTTCCTTCCCTCATTCAGCCAATCGCAAAACTTCTCAAGTCTGCCGGGTACTTTCTGCCATGCCATGTAGCTCTTTCCTCCCCGGCCCGCACTGACATTCAAAAGTCTCAAGTCTCCGTCCGCACTGTCAAAGGTTCCCGCTATCGTTTTGTATAACATTCCCGTATTTCTCATAAGCGTGCTTGATAATCCACAAAGCGTCTCGGTCGTAATTTTCTCATGCTTTTCGGCAAGCAAAAAGCCTTTTTCATAGGCTTTTTTTAAGTCTAAATTCATAAACTGTTCCGTCATTGGCTTTGCAGCTCCGATTCCGTCCTCAAAAAGCAAGCGATTTTCTGCTTCAGAGACAGTCGAACCTTCTATTGCCGTCGAATGCGTTATGATGGAATACAGATAAAATTTGTCGTAGTCCAACTGTTGTCTTATGCCTAATTCTTCGTATTCCCTGAACACTTCGTTTAATCTGCTCATTTTTACCTACCGATCTTTCTTAATCCTTCGCTTTACAAATCCCTATGCTCAAGTGTAACCCGGCGTCCTTCCTCCGAAAAAATCCGGTATACCTCATTGGCAACCGCAACCGAGCGGTGATGCCCTCCCGTGCACCCCAGCGCAACGGTCAGACTGTACTTTCCTTCTTTGATGTAACACGGAATCAGACGCTTGATGATTTCCACCAGTCTGTTGATAAATTCTTTTGCAATGTCCTCTTTCAGCACATATTGCGAAACTTTTTTGTTATTGCCCGTCAGCGGTTTCAGACTCGGCACATAGTAAGGATTCGGTATGAAGCGCACATCCAGAACCCAGTCGGCTTCGAGCGGAATGCCGTGTTTATACCCAAATGACATAAAATTCAGTATAAAGGAATCGCCCGCCTCTCCCCTTGCAAACAGCCGGTCGAGTTCCGAATTGAGCTCTGCAACCTTAAGCGTGGACGTGTCTATGATATACGTGGCATGCGCCCTGAGTTCCGCAAGTTTCTTCCGTTCTTCCTCTATGACTTCCGAGGTTATCGCCGCCGTCGAAAGCGGATGGATTCGCCTGCTCTCGTTATATCTCCGTATCAAAGTCTCATTGGAAGCCTCAATAAACAAAATTTTGAAATCCACATTTTCATCTCTTTCAAGCCCCGCTATGCTTGCCTTAAGATCACCGAAAAAACTGCCTCCGCGCACGTCAATCACAAAGGCAGCCTTCTTAATGTTCTTTGCCCCGGTTAAGCTCAAATCTATGAAATTCTTAATAAGTGCGGGCGGCATATTATCGATGCAATAATAGCCCTTGTCCTCGAACCAGTCAGCCGCTTTGGTCTTTCCGGCACCCGACAATCCTGTGATAATTACAACTTCCATATCGTTACCTGCCTTTTTTTCATCTTATCATATTATACCCTTTTCCGCAACGCAAAAACATAAGAACAGCCCTGCTCAAATCAAGCGGGCTGCTCCGACTTCTTTATTATTATTTATCTTTTGCCAAGGGCTTATTCAAATATATCCTCGAATTCCTTGATGTCAACTTCTTCTCCGGCTTTGCGTCTGCTGAGGGCCGCAAGCACGCGGTTGAAGTTGTCACGGTTAATCGGGTATTTTGTCATCATGAGTACCACCAGCAGCATGAAAATTCCCGGAATCAGCGTG
>JALERA010000006.1:0-9728 GCA_022764365.1 Bacillota bacterium | reverse complement strand
CCTTCTGCCTTTCCTGAATGCTGCGGTGCAATTCGAGATTTGGTGCCGTTTACAGAAATGACACCGGAGGTCGTTCGTTCATACGATGATGATGTCGAAGATGAATAAAAGAGTGGCAAGGACACAAATCCTTGCCACTTTATTATCTGAAAAATTACCCGGTTTTTACCTCAAAAACCAATTGTGGTCAAACATGTAGTCGGACCTAAAAAACGATGAAAAAAGCCCCCAATATGGATAAATAAAGGCAAACGCAAAATCACGAAAAAACGAGCATTTGCGAGAAAACAAGAGAACACAAAAGAAAATCGGAGGTTCGATTGAACCTCCGATTTTGGTGCGAGTGTTCATAACGGATTTGAATAAACATATGAAAAGCAAGCCGTAACACACATATTCGGCACTCAAACCGCCTGTTTTCGTTCCTTCAAGCACAAAATGGAGGAATTTATCATGAAAAACGAAATTACTTATATCGAAATCAATGGCATCAACTATCCGAACCTCACATTGCAGGAGCAAACGAAAGTCAATATCGGTAAATACGGACATATGCGGCTTGAATTCTTGAGGAAGCACCGTAGAGGCACATACACCACTCTATTAACCGAAGGAAGATTATTGGAACACTTGTTTGCCATAGATCAAGAAGCGCGCTCACAAGTCGAATATATGACCGCAGAGTTAGCCAAGAAGCGAGGCATTGACGAAAATCTCAAAGCAAACAATACGCTCCTGTGGGTGCAAGAAATGAACAACTGCAAGGCATCAGCCGAGGAAATTGTTTTGCAGGAGGTAATTTACAGATGAAACCGATTATTGCAGAACTTTGGTATGGCAATATCATTCCACAAGAGAACGGAATCTTCAACAAACCGGAATTTAAGGAGTTGCTTGGATATGTGGCTCGACATCGCGGTGAATTAGAAGAAACCTTGACCGATAAGCAAAAAGAGCTTCTCGACAAGATGATGGATAACCGCAATGAGTTTGACAGTCTCGCCGAAAAAAGAGTATTTGAGTATGGCTTCAAGCTCGTGGCAAAAATGATGCTTGAAATGTTTAAAGAATAAATCTCAAAAATTACTAAGCACAAAGGTTGCAAATTTTTGCAGCATTTGTGCTTTAATCATTATAAACCGGCAATAAACTACGATAACAGATTGACATATCGGGTGAAATATGATATAATAAAATAAATATTTGTACCTTTTTGTCGGAGGATATAAAAATGACTAACGAAACAGAAAGATGGTATTCCCTTAAGGAGATTATGGAGCATCTCGGTGTAAGCCGTGATACCGTGCTGACTTGGATAGCAAAGCGTAATATGCCTGCCTCAAAGGTGGGTAGACTATGGAAGTTCAAGGTGTCCGAGGTTGATGCTTGGGTTAAGTCCGGCGGTGCTGCTGAGTAATTTTCGACTTTGATAATTCTTTGAGGAGATTCAAATGGACGATTTAAGACAAAAAATTGCTCAGGCAATGGAGCAAGAGTTCGTTGGTAATTTCGTGTTTTCTGATGAGGAAATATCGCAAATGTTTGAATTTGCGGGAACGATATTACGAAATTATGATACAAGCTATGGAAATAGTATTTCTCAAGGCTATGATGAATGGCTTTTTGTCGCTATGGTAAATACCATCAAAACTTGGAATTCCGACGAGGATAGCTTTTGGGAGTGCATTTTCAAAAAGCTTCTTGGATACAGCAATTCTCAAAAAGTATATCTTCATCTTACCAAAGTTATTGAAAGACTTGGATCAGCGAAGAAGATATTTTATCTTGACGGATGTACTAAGCGATACTATGCTACAATTTTAGCACACGCCTATGCTCCGCAAAATTCCACAGAGTCATTTTTGGAATTGTGTTGGAAATTATACTCTCAGGATATGAATTTTACATACACCAAGAACGATGAAATATTCGTACTTGTTGCCGAAGAATTAAGGGTAAAGTTTTCTAATGAAAAATCTATCGAGGATGACTTCAAATTAGGTGGTGATGTTTATTCTTTGCGTGCTGGAATTAAGAGAATGGCAATTGATGCTCCCGATTTAATGACTCATTACATAGAAAACACAGTTTCTATGTTAAACAGAGCTTTTGAGGGCGAAATTTTTGATAACAATCAATACTATAACACTATTGTTCGTAAATGGTGGGCGCATAAGGAAGTAAGCTTTGGTATCGAAAAACCGAGGAGAAGATCTTATGAGAGAGCAATCACGGACTATTCTGCAATTCGACCTAAATATAGCTATAACGGCGAGCATACTGTTTTGAAAATTCCAAGCATACGCCTTAAAGATAACTTTTATGATAATCCTGTCTTGAACATATATAGAAACAGAGAGTTGGTTGACAGTATAGAAATGTTGACTTTCGGTTCCGGTTTGACAATGGCAACAAAAGAAAAGTCTTTGTTTGTAGACAATCTTATTTCCGAAGATGGAAAAATAGAGTTCACCTTAGAAATACAGCATTGCGGGCAGGTGATCTATAATTCCAATAAAACACTTTTCCGTGAGTACATTATTTTCAAAGATCAGCGAGAAATGATGCAGGACGAGTGCCTTCCTGGTAATTATCTTTTGTATATTAGCGATTTTGACTCTTTATCATCATTCCCCGACACAATAAAAAAGAAAGATTATAATTTGTATGTTTTTTATGCTGAAGAAAATGAGTTTATTCAGAGTGAAAAAAGAACAGTATTTTTTGTGAGAGAAAAATCCGATAGAGAGATCAAAATTATTGCCGATAAAAAGAACAATGCAAAATTCATTCATAACGGAGAAGAATTCATAGTTATTGATGGTGATTTGAAAGTAGTTGTGAAATCTTCTACGGATATTTCCAAGTATGGTATCAGATATGAAACATCTGATTTTAAGTTGAAAGAGTTTACCTTTGACGAAACTGAAGGATTAAAATGCTTTTACATCACCGAGCTTCTCAATGTTTGTGAACCTCAAAAGATAAATGTATTTAGCTATGTGGATAATAAAATCGTTGCATCTTACAATGTGGTAAAGTTCAACAGCATAAACATCTCATTTGATAAATCTCTTTATTTTGATGAGTTTTGTGTAGGCACTGTTCGCTTTTTGACAGAAAAATACGACAAGACAGTAACATTTGATATTAACGATGGAGATATTGTTATCCCATTTGATGACGGTGATATTGTTCTAACTCCACCTATCTTGAAATGGAGAATTGACGATGGTGAAAGCACACATAATTTTGTTGATAACCTATGGTACAAAAATCTTTCCAATTCTGCGGATTTGAACATTGAATTGCCGACGGAAATGGGATACAAGGTTTATTTGAATAATGGTGCGGAGTTGGCTGAAAGCTCTAAATTTAATGCCTATAAGCTTGGCGAAACAGTATATTCAATGCTTGACGAAAAAACGCAAATATCGGTATTTCTAAAAGTTGAAGGTGTAGATATCATTCCGATATGCAGCATTGCGTTAAAAGAGACTTTCAGGTATTCACCCGTTGAATTTGTCGGGAATGTATTGATTTGGAATCCGAACGCTGCATTCGTGGGGGATGAAAATGCTAATTTTGCTATATCCCTCATGAGCAAAGGACAAGTTGTGTATGAGCAAAAGACAACTTTGGCAGCATCACGGTTTTCTCTGCAAGATGTTGAAATCGGGTATTATACCGTTGTAGTTAATCTCATAAAAGGTGGTTTCCTTAAACAAGTTGTAAAACTTTATGAGGACGATTTTATATACGGAGATATAAACAAAATCCGTTTCAAAGGTAAAGCTTTGAAATTTGAAAGAGTTATGCTGATGGGAAAAGCAAAGACCGATGATATAGTTCCGTTTTATGTAGATCATCTGTGGTACATAGGTGAAGAAGATGGGTGTCATTACTATACTGGCAGTGCCTATTTTGTCAATAAAAACGGCTATAAGACCTATCTAAACACAATGCCTAACAGCGATGGCGGTATAGACGATATAAATCCCGTCAGAATAGAGTTGAGAAGTGATAATTCGTGCTTTATTGTTGCAGGTGCAAATTCGGAGGACATTCACGATTTTCTTGGTGAATTCACATTAGACACACGCAATAGAATTAGTAACTTCGATAGAAATACCCGTGGAATTGATTATTATTTTTTTGAAACTGAGGAGGTGTAATATATGTTCAATCCCGCGCGAGCTTCACAAAATATCAAAGAAGAATTTATAGACTATATATCCACAACGCACTCGTTTGCAGATCCGAAATTGCAAGCTCAATTTATAACGGAGCTACGAGCTAATATCGCCCGTGGTCCTTTGCTTGAAATAAAGGATGTATTTAAAAGCGGAAAATCCATTGAAGAAATGATTGGTGATGAAGTATGTCCATTATCTCCTCTTTTCCGTGATCTTGAAACAGGAAAACCAAATGACAAACTACACAAGCATAAACTTCCCATTGACCGCAAGCTATATCTCCACCAAGAAAATGCCATCAGGGCAATTGTAGGCGGTCATAATGCCGTTGTATCAACCGGTACGGGTAGTGGTAAAACGAACTGCTTTTTAATTCCTGTATTAAATGAGCTTCTGAGAGAAAAAGAAGCAGGTACTTTGGGAAAAGGTGTTCGTGCATTATTTATATACCCTATGAATGCCTTGGCTAATGACCAAATGAAAAACATCCGTGAGATATTGATGACATACCCTGATATTACATTCGGTGCTTATAATGGCGGAACTGAAAATGACGAGGAAACAGCCATAGCCGTATATGAGGCAATGTTTGCAAAAGAAAAGATACCTGAGCTTCGAAAAAGGTTGCCGAACGAAATATTGTCCCGTGATGAAATGAAGAAAAATCCGCCCAATATTTTGTTTACGAACTATGCAATGCTTGAACATTTGCTTTTGAGGCCGAAGGATGATGTGCTATTCTCAAATGCAGATTTTAGATTTGTTGTATTGGACGAGGCACACATATACACGGGAGCTACCGGAATTGAAACCTCAATTCTCTTGCGAAGATTGAAAGCAAGAATATCTGCCACCAAAGATACTCGTTTTATATTAACGAGTGCTACTTTAGGTAGTGACAACAGCGTGGATGATGACATTATAACCTTTGCCGAAAATCTTTGCGGTGTAAATTTTGATAAGAAATATATCATACGAGCAGAACGAGAGCCATATAAGCCCAATAGTATTATAAATACATATCCAAATTCGCTTTATGTGGATTTAGCCAATGAAGAAAACATTGTATGGCAAGTGCTGAAGCAATATGGCATAGAGGTTGATAAGGAAAAGGATGAGAAAGAATTACTCTATGATTTCCTTATGACTTCAAGCCTTTATAATTCGCTTCGTAAAAACATAGGCGGCATCTGTGAGCTTTCCGAAATCGGTGAAAAGTTGTCGGTTGACCCAAATACTGCTATCGCATTTATTTCTCTTTGCACTCGTGCTCAAAAGAATAAAAAGTCTTTGATTGATGCAAGGTATCATTTCTTTATCAGAAGCCTTGAGGGTTGTTATTTGACTTTGAATCAAGATAAAAAACTGTTCTTAAACCGTCAAAGAACATATATCAATAATGGCAAGCAGTTTGCTGTTTTCGAAACTGCAATTTGCGATGATTGTGGTAGATTGGCCGTTGTTGGCAAAATTGAGGATAGAAAGCTGAAGCAGGCTTCTAAATTAGAGGAAGAAGTTGAATATTACTATCTTCAGTCAGATGACAATGTCGATATTGAGGATGAGGACGCTGAGCAAGATACAAGCAAAAAGGAAATCTTTTATTTGTGTCCGATATGCGGTGGCATTGTTGCCGAAAACGAGGCACACAACCCTCCCTGTGATTGCGGCAAAGAAAATTACATAAAAGTTGTAAAAGCAAAATTATTAAAGAACGGTGCAAGATGCGGAAACTGTCATACAGGCACATATAAAAGGCTTTATCTTGGAAATGATGCGGCAACAGCGGTTTTGGCAACTTCTTTGTACGAAGAATTGCCCGAAATTGAGTATGTTGAAGAAGAGGAACAACATAAAGCACAAAACATATTTGCGAGAGCTGCGTTGAACAATAAGAAAAAGCCACGAAAAACAGGAAGGCAATTCTTGGCATTTTCGGACAGCAGACAGGAAGCCGCAAAATTTGCGTGCTATCTCGGCAAGAGCTACAATGAGTTTTTACGCAGACGAGGAATATGTCAAATCATTCAAGAGCGTAGAGATGAGATTATTGCTCACGAATATACAATTTCGGATTTTGTAACACTTCTAACAAACTATTTTACTTCTAAAAAGAGTTTTGCTAAGAGTAATATAGACGAGGGAAATTTGACACCCGATAGCCGCAAAAATGCGTGGATTGCTTTGCTAAATGAATTAGCTCGATATGGTTCATCAACCTCGCTTTCCGCACTTGGTCAGATTCAATTTGAATATAAAGGCAATACACCTGAGATAGTTGACTCTGTTGCAGAAACATATAACGTAGCTCCCCAAAAAGTAAAAGCATTACTTGACTTGCTCATATTTGAGATTGTGAAAATGGGAGCTATTGCAACCGACTCCGATAGTGATATTGATGACAACGATAGAGAGTATATCTTCTATACTGCATCTCAGAGATTTGTTACATATATGCAATCGCCGGATAAAAAGCGTGCAACGGTTTCAAATTGGATGCCTAAGAGTAAACACGGCGGAAATGGCGGTTATTATAAATCCAATCGGTTGTACTATGTTTGCAAAGTTCTCAACATTGGCGAAGAAGAAGCTATACAATTCTTAGAGCAATATTTTGAGTATTTATCAAAGCCCGAATATGGCAACCCATATTGTATGGATGACATCAATAAAGATGGAACATATGTTATTAAGGCAAAAAACTTTCTTGTTCGCATCAATGGCTCTCCCGATGCACATTGGTACAAATGCAAAAAGTGTGGCAGAATAACACAGTTCAATCTCGGTCATTGCCCAACTGTTCGTTGTGAGGGCGAACTTGTTGAAGTATCTCCTGACAGCATTACAAAGAATAATCACTTTGCAAAACTCTACCTTAGTGATAGAATGTCTCCATTGCTGATCAAGGAACACACGGCACAGCTAAGCAAAAAAGAGAGTGCAGAATACCAAGAGCAGTTCATAAAGAAAGAGATCAATGCGTTATCTTGCTCGACAACTTTTGAAATGGGTGTCGATGTCGGCGACTTGGAAACGGTCTTTTTGCGAGATGTTCCGCCGCTTCCTTCAAACTATGCACAGAGAGCAGGACGAGCCGGTAGAAGCCTTGATGCAGCCGCTTTTGTCTTGACTTTTGCCAAACTCAGTTCGCACGATTTAGCATTTTTCAAAGATCCTAAACAGATGATTGGCGGAACAATCTTGCCTCCGCTGTTCAAGGTGGATAATGAAAAAATCGTTCGCAGACATATCTATGCGATAGCACTCAGTATGTTCTTTGCAAATCACGAAGATCAATATAATCACAATGATGCCGATAAATTTATCAACGAAAAAGGATATGAATTGTTTATCGAATGGATAAACACACACCCCGAAAGATTGAAGGATATGTTGGTTGTTTCTATTCCCAACATTGACAATTTGCATCAAAGGCTTGGCATTAACGATTTCTCTTGGATTGAAGAATTCAGCGGAGTTGAGGGCGTATTTACACAGCTTATGGAAGAATACGAAAACAATATTAAGAATTTCGATAAGCTGATTAAACAATTCAAAAAAGAAAACGACCTAAGCAAAGCTGCAATTTGTGAAAGAAAACTGTATCATTACAAAAAGAATAAGTTGATAGATTTTTTGGCGAGAGGTAATATTTTACCAAGATACGGTTTTCCTGTGAATACTGTTGAGTTGCAACAAAATTCCACAGCAGCCAATGTCTCAAAGCTAAGATTGAGCAGAGATTTACAGATTGCGATAGCTGAATATGCTCCTTCTTCGGAGGTTGTAGCAGACGGTAGACTATATACAAGCCGTTACATCAAGAAGTCCGCAACAGGAAAAGATAAGCAAGATTGGTACACCGGATACATTGGAACTTGTAGCAATAAAGACTGTAAAACAGTCAATTATAGCGTTGTTCCAATAACGGCAGAAGGCATATCTTGTTCTTCTTGCGGAAGGAAAATGACCTCCCGAGATTTCTTTGAAAGCATTGAGCCAAGATCGGGCTTCGTTGCCGAGCGACAGGATAAAGATGTTCCGTTGACTCGACAAGAAAAGAATTATCGTTCAGATGATTTCTATATTGGAAATCAGTCGGCAAGAACGATCGATAAACACCAGTATCTATTTAATTCGATTGAGGTACAGGTTGAGTCAACCGCCAACGACTCCTTGCTCGTAAAATCTTACAGTAACTTTTATGTGTGCCCTCTGTGTGGATATGCTGTTGCCGATGATGAAACCATTGGTGATAAGGATGCAGAAAAACAGATGAGAGATGGCATGCTAAAGGTAACAACCGTCAAAGCTCACGAGAGTTTGTTCGGTCAGTATAATTGTAATTGCAAGGAATTTGTAAGACGCTCTTTGCACCACGAGTTCAAAACTGATGTGGCAAAGATTTCGTTTAAGTGCAATACATCTGATTACAACACAATGGTTTCTGTTATGTATGCACTTTTGAATGCAATGGCAAAAGACCTCAATATCGAACGCAGAGATATAAAAGCCTGTTTGTCAGCAAAGCTTGTAAATGGTATTTTGGATTTGTCAATTATCATTTATGATTCTGTTCCCGGCGGTGCAGGACATTCAAGAAGATTGGTTACAAATGATGGTAAGACGCTCCATAAAATTTTTATGTCAGCATTAAAATCAATGAGCGAATGTTCTTGTGATCCATCCTGCTACAACTGTTTGAGAAGCTATGAAAATCAAAAAATACACGACCTTTTGGATAGAAAATTGGCAATAGATTTCCTCAAACAATTTGTTGGTAAAGTTGAATTAGTGGATGATTCTGAAGATACTATTCCTTTTTAAAACTACGGAATGCTAATATTTTATGATTAACGAGAAAGGATCCCGCAATGCTAATCACCGACGAAGAATTAAAAGCTATATTTCGCACCAACGACTACACGACCTATGTGCCGAAATATGATGCTCGCATGGCAACAACGGAAGAAAACAAGGTACATAGCCGAGCAAAGGCGTTGTTCTACAAGTCCTGGTGCGGTCAGCTTCGAGACATGGGTGGCAAGGCAAGTCTGAAGAATTTCTCCAAAGATTACCCCATAAAGCTCCTGGAACAGACCGATGAAAACATCATTGCCGAGCAGGTTGTGAAAGTTTTGAATGACGAAAGCAAATTGCAAGATGTGTTCGAGGTTTTCTTCACCTCAATGGAAAAGCCGCTTGATGATGCGCTGTCAGAACAAGCCGCTTCACTTGGAAAATCGTTTGAAGAACTGACCGATGACGATATCATGCAGGAGGTGGACAAGGTTGCCGATGCTCTAATGAACTTCGTGATCGGCAAGATGATGGTGTCGCAGAGCGTGCCGGAAATCATGCAGATCACCAAAAAGCACGGTGCTCATGAGGACTTCAATCCGAACGTGAAAGACAACCACGACCGCATCGACTTTGAGCGGAAATGGGATCACACCCGCACCAAGCTCGGCAAGATGCTTTCTTTCGATGAACTTGATCCCGACGACGAATCGCTCGTATACTGGGACGATG
>JALERA010000067.1:0-2831 GCA_022764365.1 Bacillota bacterium | reverse complement strand
GCAATTTGCCGTCTTTTTTGACCTCACTCGCCTTGTTACGGATATAGATGCGTTTGTTTTCAAAATCGATGTCGCTCCACATAAGCCCCACCGCTTCACTGCGGCGCAGTCCGTAATAGGCGGCGAGAATGACCGGAATATAAAGCCGTTCACCTTTTGCGGCTTCCATCAGCACCTGCACCTGTTCGGGTGAGTAGTAGCAGGCGCTGTACTTTTTCGGCTTCGGTCTGTCCACCCGGTCGAAGGGATTGGATAATAAAATCTCCTGCCGAACCGCCCAACCGCAGGCATCATGCAGGAGATTATGATATTCCAATACCGTTTTTTCTTTGCAACCGTCGGCGCGGATGGAAGCGTAAAACTCATTGATCCGCACCTGGTTGATGTCCCCGAGCGTGAGCTTGTCACCGAAGAACGCTGTGATTCTGCGGTTGATCAGCTCCTCGTATCCGTCATATGTGGACTTCTGTACATTCGGCTTTTTGACATTGATCAGCCAGCTGTGAAGAAAATCCAGAAAGGAACAGCTTTCCGGGGAGAGTATCCCACGGCACTCCTTTTCGTACTGCTCCTGAAATCTGTCGATCGTATCGCGGAGAGCCTTATTGACGACCGCCTTTTTCTCTCCTTTCGGAAGATCGAGACCGATCCACTTGGTTTTCCGTTTTTCCGTGATGGGGTCGGTGTAACCGATCACGGCATAAAGCTTGCCGCCCTTTTCCTGAACACTGCCGGACAGAACTTTTTGCTTTTCCATTCTCATACCTCCTTTGCTCCGGTAACACACAGCATATCACTTTTCTTGCCGGAAGTCCAGACCTTGGGGTTCGAAGTTACAGAACCAACACATTTTTGAGACCCGTCGGGCGTGCGCCGGTCCTGTATAAATTCCATTACGGTGGTCTTTGCGACGCGGTACTCTCTGCCTACCTTCACACCGAAAATCTCTCCCTCCCGTACCAAGCGGGAGGCAAGTTTTGTACTGATTCCGAGTGCGCCTGCCACATCTTTCAGCGTCATGGAATCGGGATAGTTTCTGAAAATGTTATGGTTATAAATCATTCAATTCCTCTCTTTCATTTTACATAGATAATTCAAAGGGGTGTTCGCTCTCGCCTTCGTCCTCGCCAATGTCGGGCGTTTGGACTTTATCGGGAGCTTGTCCCTCCTGGGTATTTTCGTTGCTGCACCGGGCATTTATCGCGGTGACAGCGCCGATTGCGGTGCCGATCAGGGCGCCGAGTGCCAAACCGTTTTCTCTTGCCTCGCGTTCCTTTTTGGCTTCTTCGCTCTCATCGGAATCGCCGTTTCCGATCATCGAAACAGCGGAAGCCAGCCCTGAAAGACCGCCAAGAGCAAGACGAGTATGACCGGAAGACATGTGAGCAGCAGACGAAGCCACCAGATTGCCGCGTCCCGCAAAGCGGATTTTTCCATCTGCTGAGAGGCTCGGTCGAGTATCCTCCCAACCTGTTCTTCTTTCTCCCGCAGAAGTGTTTTCATCTCCTCCTGCTGATTCTGTATCGTGCGGAGGTCCTTCCTGCGTTGTTCTTCCATCTCTTTCAGCGTTACTTGCATCTGTTTTGTTTGCTGGGTCAGTGTCGAAATGGTTTGTTCCATATCCGAAAGTGCTTCGTCTATCCGCTCGGGAATCCCTGCTTCCGGCAGGATTTCTTCGGGTATCTGTGTCGGCATATTCATCCGGGTCAGCTCCTCCGGTGATAGCCGCGAGCATCTGTTGCCTGATTGTAAATTCATATTCCATGTTCTCCTTCAGATATTTTTCATCGTGTAATTTGTTGTCACGGCACTTACGATAACTGCCGTCCTTGAATTGCTTTTCGCAAAAGCAGGTGTAGGTGATGAATTTTCTGCCGTCATCCCACCGCACACCGTAGCCCTGTGCCTGCATATTTCGGATAAAGTCATCGCGGGAAAGACTTCTTTCCATTGCAAGACGGATCGCTCCGCACAGCCGGAACTTCCAGCTGTCTCCCTGAATTGCCTTGCGGTATTCGCCGTTGCCGACGCCTTGCACCTTTGGTTTTTGGTACGGCGGAAGAACAGAAAGCCCGTGAGAGCGACAGATTTCGTCGCTGAGATCACGGAGTTTTTTGATGTTGTCGGGCGATTCATGCAGTTTTTTTCCTGTTTCGGGATGCACCGTGTTCACGATCATGTGTGAGTGGATGTGTGCCCGATCGACATGGGTGGCGATCAGAACCTCGTAACCCTGCCATGCTTTTTCGGCGAACTCCTTTGCAATTTCGTTTGCCTGCATCGGGGAGATCTTTTCGTCCGGTGAAAAGGACTGCACATAATGGCGGAAGCAAAGACCGTCCGTCTTGCCCCACGATGCCTTGGTAGACAAAAATTGCTCGCAGGCAATCGCAGGAACACAGTTCTGCCCCGTGACCGAAAAGACTTCCTCCCGGAGTTTGGTTTTGTTGGGTTGCAGGCAGTAGGCAATCACCTTTCCCATCACCGACGGGTGAAAGTCGGCGTTGTGTTTATACCTGATCAGCGTCAGAACCGGCATGATGATTCTCCTTTCCGGACAGAGCGATCTGCATCAGTGCCACATGAAGCTGTCCCAGCACCTCGGTGAATTCTTCAAGATTCACCGTCTCAATGCTCCCCATGTTCGCAAGTTTTGTGAGCTGATTGACGTTGTTTCCGATGCGGCGCAGCTCGTATAGGATCGGCTTCAGGTCTTCCATCAGCGTAATTTCTTTTCCGAGTGCTACCGCAATCAGAAAATCCGTGCGGGAAAGTTTTGCTTTCGCCGCTTTTTTGTCGATGATTTCAAGTTCTTTTTCCGTTACACGGAA
>JALERA010000016.1:0-63599 GCA_022764365.1 Bacillota bacterium | reverse complement strand
CAGACAGCAGGAAGAGATGAAGACGAAGCAATGCGCGCCCACGCAAAATCCATGGTATTTCCGATTGGACAGCCCAACGATGCCTTCGCGAAATATTTTATCGGACAGAGCTATCTGGCACCGGTTTCCACCGAGCAGGTCGGCATTTTCAATGTAACCTTTGAACCGGGCTGCCGCAATAACTGGCATGTGCATCACGCATCCGAAGGCGGCGGGTAGATTCTTGTCTGCGTTGCAGGCCGCGGATATTATCAGGAATGGGGCAAGGAAGCCATCGAAATGAAGCCGGGCGACTGCATCAACATTCCGCCGGAAGTAAAGCATTGGCACGGTGCAGCACCAAACGAATGGTTCTCCCACCTTGCAATTGAAGTTCCGGGCAAAGACGGCTCGAACGAATGGCTGGAAGCTGTAACGGACGAACAGTATAATAAACTGAAATAGACAGAAAGATTAGCACCGGAAATCCGGTGCTTTTTGCTTGCCACCACAACAAAAACACGAAAAATACCTTTTATTTCTTTGCCTGTTGTGATATAGTTTAATATGTATGAGTATGCATATGCATACGTAACAGGAGGTACAATAAATGAAGATTATATTGGACGGAATGGGCGGCGACAACGCGCCTGCATCGGTTGTGGAAGGTGCGGTTTTGGCGTCAAAAGAAATGGAGCATGAAATTGTTCTGATAGGACAGCAAGAATTAATCGAAAGCGAATTAAAAAAATATAAATACGATGAGAAGAAGATCAGCATTGTTGACGCGAGAGAAGTCATCACAAATGATGAGGCACCGGTGCGTGCGGTGCGTTCCAAGAAGGATTCTTCCATTGTAAAGGGAATCAATATGGTGAAGGCCGGAGAGGGAGACATTTTTATTTCCGCAGGAAGTACAGGCGCACTCCTTTCGGGTGGACTTTTCATTCTCGGAAGAATTCAAGGTATCGACAGACCCGCACTTGCGTCGGTGTATCCGATTATCGGCGGCAGAGCGTCTCTTCTTGTAGATGCCGGTGCAAACTCAGAATGTAAACCAAATAACCTGCTCGAGTTCGGAATCATGGGAAATATCTATATGGAGAAGGTAATCGGCCGCGCAAATCCGAAAGTCGGACTTGTGAACATCGGAAGCGAGTCGAAAAAGGGCTCTACATTGACCAAAGCAGCATACGAACTTTTGGAACAGAGCGACATGAATTTTATCGGCAATGTTGAAGCAAGAGATGTGCCGAAGGGAGCATGTGATGTTATCGTAACAGATGGATTTACCGGTAATGTTATCCTAAAACTCACAGAAGGACTTGCATGGAATATTCTGCAGGTTATCAAGAAAAAGTTCACCGAAGGCGTTAAGGCAAAACTCGGAGCAGCGCTGCTGATTGACAAACTCGGAAGTCTCAAGCAGGAATTCGACTATTCATCATATGGCGGGGCACCGATTTTGGGCGTAAAAGGCCCGATTGTAAAAATGCACGGTTCTTCGAGTGCGAATGCTGTGAAGAACACGATTTTGAAGGGAATCCCTTACGTAGAAGGAAATGTTGTCGGCACAATTCAGAACTCGGTTCTTGAAATTGAAGAAATAACATTGAACGAGTAAAACATTTTTTGAAGGATATATGGAATGAAAAATATCGGAGAGTTAGAAAAGAGAATCGGATACTGTTTCCAAAACAAAGACCTGATCGAGCGTGCACTGACCCACAGCTCCTTTAACCGCGAGAAAAACACCAGGCATAAGGACAACGAACGCCTTGAATTTCTGGGCGATGCTTTTCTGGATGCGATCGTGGGCGCAGAGCTTTACGGCAGGATGGATGCGGTAACCGAAGGAACGCTTACAAAGACAAGGGCTCTTATTGTGTGTGAAAAAGCTCTTGCAAAGGTTTCCAGAGAATTCAATATCGGCAAATACATGCTCATGGGACATGGTGAGGCAGCGACAGGAGGCAGAAACAAGGATTCCATTCTTGCAGATGCACTGGAAGCTCTTATCGGAGCAATCTATCTGGATGGTGGATACCGTGCAGCACAGGAATTTACGGTAACGGCTTTTGAAGATACAATCTGCGGAGCCATTTCGGGGAAAATTTTTTCGGACTACAAATCAGAAATACAGGAGATGCTTCAAAGCAGCGGAAAATCCGTTAACATAAATTATGTTGTCGACAAGGAAGAAGGACCGGCGCATAACAAAACATTCTACTTACACCTGGAATGCGACGGACAGAAACTGGGCAGCGGATACGGAAAAACAAAAAAGGAAGCAGAGCAGAACGCTGCAAAATCAAGTTTAGCAATCCTTGAGAGGAGACAACCGAATGTACTTTAAAAGAATAGAAATGCACGGATTTAAGTCCTTTGCTGAACCGGTGGTAATTGAATTTCACGAAGGTGTTACTTGTATTGTAGGACCCAACGGGAGCGGAAAGAGTAATATCAGTGATGCAATCCGATGGGTTCTCGGGGAGCAAAGCCCCAAGATGCTCAGAGGCGGAAAGATGGAGGAAGTTATTTTTGCGGGAACCGCGAGCAGAAAGTCGCACGGAATGGCAGAAGTGACGCTTGTAATTGACAACTCTACGGCAATTCTGCCAATCGACTACAGCGAAGTTGCGATTACTAGAAGAATGTACCGCTCGGGAGAAAGCGAATATCTGATTAACAACAATCAGTGCAGACTGCGCGACATAAAGGAACTCATCATGGATACCGGAATCGGTGTTGACGGATACTCCATTATCGGGCAGGGCAAGATTGCTGATATTGTAAGTAACAAACCGGAAAGCAGACGCGAAATTTTTGAGGAAGCTGCCGGTGTTGTAATGTACAAAAGCAAGAAGGCCGAAGCGGAGCGAAAGCTGCAGAACACGAACGCAAATCTGGAGAGAGTCAACGACATCGTCGGAGAAATCGAGGGGAGAATCGACGGACTCAGAGAGGACAGCATTAAGGCAAAAGAATATCTTGAACTCAGAGAGAAATATAAAGAACTTGAAATCAATATTACTTTAAAGAATATAGAAAAACTGGACCTTGCTACGGAAACTCTTAAGGACGACGTGATGACAATATCCGCGGATATTGAGGAATTGTCAGCCAAAAAAGTCCGCTTGAATGAAGAACTTGCCGAAAGCAGGGCAAAGAACGACAGACTGGAAGAGCTCGGGAACGAGGCGCGTGACAAACTTTTAAACAAGGTTGAGGAAATCAATGCTCTTTCGAACAAGAGTCAGCTTGATAAGGAAAGATTGAGCACAATCGAGAGAGATACCGAACGCCTTTCGGATGAAAAGCAGGAACTCGACGAAAAACTCATCAGAGAGCTTAACAATCGAAAAGAACTCGAAGAAAGCAGAGACGAGATAAGAAAAAGCCTGGAGATCGAAGAAGAAAAGCTTCGTGTGAAAATTGAGGCATATAACGAAATTACAAAGAAATCCTTGGAAATTTCGGATGAAATCGACACGGCGAAGAACCGTATGATGGATCTTCACAGCACGGCATCCTCGCGCCGTTCCGAGGCCAGAAGCCTGCAGAGCTACCGGCAGTCTCTTGAGAGGCGCAAGGAGCAGATCTTAAGCGACGGCGAGGCAATCAAACAGAACATTGCAAATTATGAAAGTGACAAAACCGCTGCAGCTAAAGAAAAAGAAGAGGCGGCAGCAGGTCTTGCAAATACTCGCGGGGAGATTTCCAAAACACGTAGCGATATTGCCAAACTGAACAATGAGATCAATTCGCTTTCAAAGGAAAACGAAGATCTTAGAATACGTGCCGGACAGGCAAACACCCGAAAGAAAACCATTGAAGAGATGGAACATAACTATGAGGGATATAACGGTGCGGTAAGATTTCTTATGAAAGCAGGCATACCGGGAATCAAAGGCGTGGTTGCGGATTTGATGAAGGTACCTTCGGGCATGGAAGTTGCAGTGGAAACCGCTCTCGGCGCGGGAATGCAGAATATTGTCTGCAGCAAAGATGCCGACGCAAAGAAAGCAATCAACGAGCTGAAGGCCAATAAAGCGGGAAGGCTTACCTTCCTGCCGCTGGAAAGCATTCACGGAAACCCTGCAAATGTACC
Organism: Bacillota bacterium; assembly: GCA_022764365.1. GTDB lineage: Bacteria > Bacillota > Clostridia > Peptostreptococcales > Anaerovoracaceae > CAG-238. The sequence continues at coordinate 59,509 of JALERA010000016.1, read as the reverse complement.
GCAATCGGTACGACAGGATGCCGGTTTCAAGGGACTGGCCTGTGATTTGATTGAATATGACAAGGCGTACGAAGGAATATTCAAATATCTGCTTGGCCGCGTTGCGGTCGTTGACAATATGGATACGGCAGTTAGGCTTTCCAAGACTGCCGGAGGCGGAATCCGATTTGTAACGCCGGACGGCGAAATTATCAATGCCAGCGGTGCGATTACAGGCGGAAAATACAAAAATGCAACCGCCAATCTGCTTGCCCGCAAGACGGAGATAAGCACACTGGAAAGCGAAATAAAGCGCCTTACCCGTACATATAACGAGAATAAGGACAAGCTCGAAAGCCTCAAGGCAGAAACGGATGCTTTACTTAAGAATTGCGCCGATTCGGAGGAGAAGGCGAGAAAGCTTGAACTTTTGGAATTTGAATCAGAGGCAAGATTAAAAGCTCTTGAGGAGAATTATAAGGACACAAAGGAAAACAATGCAAAAAAAGAGCGTGAACTCGAAAGCATTGAAAACGACTTTGTAAATCTTGCGCAAACCGAAGCAACGCTTCTCAGAGAAGCGGATGAAGCGGATGCGGAGATAAAACGATTGGACGAAGAAACCATCGAACTGATGGAAACTTTTGAGGAAATAAAACTTCAAGCGCAAAATGCCGGAGAAGAGATAACGAAGGCAAGAATTGCGCGAACGGAATGCGACAGCAAATTCGAGGCGGCAGGACGCATGCTCGAACGCGTCGGAGCGTCCGTCGATGAGATTCAAGCGCAGATTGAGGCTAAACAGATGAGCCTTGAGGCACTTGAAAAAGAAAAATCCGAAATTTTATTCGGAAGTGAAAATTCCGAGGACAATTACCGCAGCAAACTTGATGAAAAGACGAGACTGGAAGAATACATTGCAGAAATATCATCCGAAAAAGCGCAGCTTTCATCCGCTCTGGGAGAGCGTACCACGGAATTTACCGAAATCGGTGATAAATTAAATTCTTATCAGGACAGAAAGTACCAGATTGAAATCAAATTAGCCAAGAACGAAACGCAAATGGACACATGGAAAGAAAAACTTTGGGAAGAGTTTGAAATTTCGTATGCACAAGCGCTTTCGATGAAGAAGGACGATTTTGTCCTTTCAACGGCAACGAGAGAAAGTCGGGAAATCAAAAATAGAATGAAGGAACTCGGCGATGTCAATATCGGCGCAATCAAGGAATACGAACAGATCAGCACAAGATATGAATTCCTTACGGAGCAGAGAAGCGATATCCTTGAAGCCATGCAGGAACTTCAGTCTATTATCAGTGATATGGATAAGACAATTAAGACCAAGTTCAAGGAAAACTTTGATCAGGTGGTTGTAAACTTTGAAGAAATCTTTAAGGAACTCTTCGGCGGCGGACATGCGGAACTGACGCTCGATAACGAGGATAATCCGCTCGAGTCGGGCATAGAAATCATCGCACAGCCGCCGGGCAAGAAACTGCAGAACATCAACCTGATGTCCGGTGGTGAGAAGACGATGACCGCAATCGCGCTTATGTTTGCGGTTCTAAAGACAAAGCCGACACCGTTCTGCATTTTGGACGAGGTTGAGGCAGCACTTGACGATAACAATATCGATCGATTCGCAAGATATTTGAGAAGATTCGATGGTATTCAGTTTGCAATTGTAACACACCAAAAGGCAACCATGGAGCACGCAGATGTGCTTTACGGCGTAACCATGCCGGAACAGGGAATTTCAAAAGTACTCTCACTGAGATTGGGAGACGACTTTGATATCTAGCGAAGGCATACAGTTAAAGGGAAAAAGAGAGGAAAAAATGTCACTATTCAAAGAAAAAAAATCCTTCTTCGGAAGGCTTTCGGAAAAAATCAGCGATGTCATAATGGCAAGGGGGACCGTTGACGAGGAACTAATGGATGAACTTGAAGAAGTCCTCATCACTTCGGACATCGGCATGGATACAACCATGAAAATCATGGAAAAACTCAGAACCTATGTAAAAGATGAGTATGTTTCCAGCCGCGAGAACGTTAAAAAAGGACTTCAGAAGATCATGACTCAGATGGTTGACAAAGGCGACGCACAGAAATTGTGTGACGAAAGTCCTTTGGTAATTCTTATGATAGGAATTAACGGCGGTGGCAAGACTACAAGCATAGGCAAACTTGCACACAGATGCAAGAAACAAGGCAAAAAAGTTATGCTCTGTGCAGCAGATACATTTAGAGCCGCCGCGGCAGAGCAGCTTTCCGTGTGGGGAGAAAGAAATGGCATCAATGTAATTCGTCATCAGGAAGGTGCAGACCCTTCGGCAGTAATCTTTGATGCGATCCAATCGGCGAAAGCCAAGAACATGGATGTTCTTATCTGCGACACCGCAGGCAGATTGCAGAACAAGAAAAATCTGATGAATGAGCTCGAAAAGATGAACAAAGTAATCGACAGAGAATATCCGGAGGCTCACAGAGAGACTTTGCTTGTGCTTGATGCTACGACAGGTAAAAATGCGGTTTCTCAGGCCCAAGAGTTTGGACAGGTGGCGGATATTACGGGAATCATCCTCACCAAGCTTGACGGAACGGCTAAAGGCGGAATCGCAATCACAATCGCAGAGGAATACGATATGCCGATTAAATTTATCGGTGTAGGCGAAGGAATTGAAGATTTGGAAGAATTCGATGCCGAACGTTTTATAGGAGGTATTTTCGATGAGTAAACCGATTGTTGCCGTTGTAGGGCGGCCAAACGTTGGAAAATCAACTTTTTTTAATAAAATTGTAGGAAGAAGAGTGTCAATCGTTGAAGACACTCCGGGCGTAACCAGAGACCGAATTTATGCCGAGGCTGAATGGAACGGAGTGCAGTTTGCACTGATCGACACCGGAGGAATCGAGCCGTCAAGCGCAGATGTTATTCTGTCGCAGATGCGCGAACAGGCGCAGATTGCAATGGATATGGCGGATGTAATCCTTTTTATCACGGATGGAAAAGACGGACTCACGCATGCAGATCGCGAGGTTGCCTCCATGCTTATGAGGACGGGAAAACGTGTAATCCTGGTTGTAAACAAGATTGACGCGCCGTGGAACCTGCCGGATGATTTCTATGACTTTTATGAGCTCGGACTTGGAGAACCGATTCCGATTTCCGCAGCAAACATGCTCAACTTCGGTGATGTTCTTGATGAAATCGTGGAGAGTTTTCCGGACGAAGCGTACGAGGATGATGAAGAAGTAACGAAGATTGCCGTAATCGGCAAGCCGAATGTCGGAAAATCTTCGCTCATCAACTGCCTGCTTGGCGAGAAGAGAGTAATCGTTTCGCCGATAGCGGGAACCACGAGAGACTCCATCGATACTCCGTTTGAAAAAGACGGAAAAAAATATATCCTGATTGATACGGCGGGAATCCGCAGAAAATCGAAGGTAAACGAGGATATCGAAAGATACAGCGTGATCCGTGCGGTTGCCGCGATTGAAAGGTGCGATGTGTGTCTTCTGATGATAGACGCATCCGAAGGACTTACCGACCAGGATAAGAAGATAGCCGGCGTTGCTCATGAAGCGGGCAAGGGTATCGTTATTGTCGTGAATAAGTGGGATTTGATTGAAAAAGAAACCAACACCATGCGCGATTTCAGGCGTCTGCTTGAAGCTGATATGCAGTTCATGTCATACGCACCGTCCGTGTTTATATCCGTAAAGGACAAGCAGAGGGTGAATCAGGTCATCGAGATGGCCGAATACGTCTCAGAAAAGAGAGCACTCAGAGTTCCTACAGGACAGCTGAACAGCCTTATTCAGGATGCAATCATGATGAAACAGCCGCCTTCGGACAAGGGACACAGACTCAAGATATACTATGTAACACAGGTGGGCGTAAAACCGCCGCTGTTCAGTTTCCAAATCAACAAGCGTGATCTGATGCACTTCTCATACGCAAGATATCTTGAGAACAGAATTCGAGACGGCTTTGGATTTGAGGGAACATCCATAAAATTTGTATTCAGAGAAAAAGGCGAGAAGGTAGAATAGGATGCAGTTTGATTTTTACGATATAATAACGATTCTGTCCGCATATTTAATCGGGAATATTTCCCCGGCAATCATATTGGGGAAAATCAACGGAATCGACATAAAGAAAGAGGGCAGCGGCAATGCCGGAACCACGAACGCGCTTCGTGTACTCGGAAAAAAGGCGGCAGCCATTACCCTTGTCGTTGACATTTTGAAAGGCGTTCTTGCGGTTAAATTCGGGATGATGCTCGGATATGAGACCGGAATCTGGTGTGCGCTCGCTGTGTTTTGCGGGCACATCTGGCCGTGTCTTTACCGTTTTAAGGGCGGCAAAGGTGTTGCGACTGCTTTCGGAGCGATTTTGTCCGTCAACTGGCTCCTTGCACTGACAGCCCTTGCAATTGTTGCATGCGGACTTTTGATCAGCAAAAGAATGTCTGTCGGTTCCCTGCTCGGTGCGGCGACCTTTCCTGCAGCCTGCTGGTTTATGGAAAAGGATTTTATCATTGTCGGATGTATCATGGCGGCAATTGTTCTTATCAAACACCGTGCAAACATCGTCAGACTTTTCAAGGGCGAAGAACCGCCAATGGGGATTTTTAAATCGAAGAACCGGGAGGATGAGCAGACAAAATGAGTCATGAAAATAAAAGAATTGCGGTAATCGGAGCGGGAAGCTTCGGTACGGCACTTGCCATGACGCTTTCGGGAAGAGGGCACACGGTAACGATGTGGGCAAGGAGAAAAGAGCAAATTGAAGAAATGTCAAAGGAACATAGCAATTCGCACTATCTTCCGGGAGTGGTTCTGCCGGAGGAACTCTTGTTTACCGATAATCTGGAAGATGCGGTAAGCGGCAGGGATTTGCTGCTTTTTGCCGTGCCTGCACAGAAATTCCGCGGAGTCTTTGCGGAAGCAATGAAATATGCGGATGCACAAATCCCGGTTGTCAATGTTGCAAAGGGAATTGAAAAAGGAACACTTTTGAGACTTTCGGAGGCAGCAGAAGAAATTTCACCGAACTGTAAGTACATAGCACTGTCCGGTCCGTCCCATGCCGAGGAAGTTGCCCGCAGAATGCCGACAACCGTAGTCGTGGCGGGAAAAGACCACGATTTGGCAGTGGAAATACAGGAAATTTTCAGCACGGATCGCTTCCGTGTATATACAAATGAGGACCTCATCGGTGTGGAACTGGGAGGAGCCCTTAAGAATATCATTGCGCTCGGAGCGGGAATTTCCGACGGCCTCAAGTTCGGAGACAATGCCAAGGCGGCTATGATGACTCGCGGTATAACCGAAATGACGCGGCTTGGAATCGCTTTGGGGGCAAGAGCCGAGACTTTTTCGGGCCTTGCCGGAATCGGTGACCTGATTGTAACCTGCACCAGCATGCATTCCAGAAACAGAAGATGCGGAATTCTGATCGGAGAAGGGCATTCCGTAGAGAACGCTGTTCAAGAAATCGGCATGGTTGTGGAAGGGCTTTCGACGGCGGAAGCCGCCAATATGATTGCACAGAAATACGATGTCGAAATGCCGATTACGCAGTGCATCTATCATATGATTGAAGGACGCGTAAATGCACAGGAAGCAGTTGAAATTTTGATGGGCCGCAAGAAAAAGAATGAAATGCATATTTAATTTTGAGCGACCTTTGGAGGTATAAAATTGTCAGACAAAAAAACATTTCATATAACCACTTTCGGCTGTCAGATGAACGAACACGATTCGGAAACACTGGCAGGAATGCTGATTGAGAAAGGATATGTGCCGGCTGCGGAACGAAAGGATGCAAACATTGTGATTTTCAACACCTGCAGCATAAGAGAAAATGCAGATAAGCGTTTCTTCGGCACGCTCGGGCAGCTGAAACGCCGGAAGACAGAACAGAGAGAGAATTTTACGGTATGCGTGTGCGGCTGCATGATGCAGCAGCAGCACATCATTGATACGATTAAGGCAAAATATCCGTGGGTGGATGTGATCTTCGGAACGCACAACCTCCACCAGCTGCCGGAGCTTCTCGATAATCTTTACAAAGAAAAACACAAGCAGCTTGCAATATGGGAAGAAGGCGGAGAAATCGTAGAAGGACTCCCTGCAAAAAGATTATTCAAGCACAAAGCTTTTGTGAATATAATGTATGGATGCAATAACTTCTGTACCTATTGTATCGTTCCGTACACAAGAGGAAGAGAGAGAAGCAGAGTTCCCGAAGATATCCTGAAAGAAGTGCGGGCACTCGCATGCGATGGTGTAAAGGAAATCACCCTTTTGGGTCAGAATGTGAACTCCTACAAAGGAATCAGCAGAGACAGCGGTGAAAAAACGGATTTTGCCGACTTGATCTATATGCTCAGCGAGGTTTCCGGCATCGAAAGAATCCGGTTTATGACGAGCCACCCGAAGGATATATCCGATAAATTAATTGCCGCGTACGGAAAATGTGAGAAACTCTGTCACTACATTCATCTTCCGGTGCAGGCGGGATCCAGCAAGGTTCTCAAGGAAATGAACAGACATTATACCAGAGAGGATTATCTTGAAATCGTCAGAAAACTCAGGGAAGTGGATCCGGACATTGCAATTTCCACCGATATTATCGTAGGTTTCCCGGGCGAAACGGAAGAAGAGTTTGAAGAGACTCTCACGCTGTGCGAGGAAGTACGCTATGATTCGGCGTTTACATTCCTCTATTCGGTACGAAAGGGAACGCCGGCGGAGAAGTTTGAAAACCAGATTCCGGAGGAAATCAAGCACGAAAGATTTAACCGTCTCGTGGATGTAATCAACCGCATTTCCGCGGAAAAAAATGCGGAATATGTGGGACGCATCGAGAAGGTTCTGGTAGACGGACCGTCGAAGAACAACTCAAAAACATACGGAGGAAGAACGGAAAGCTTCAAACTTGTAAACTTTAAAGGAACTCCGGATATGATCGGGCAGGTCGTAGATGTGCTGATTACCGGTGCGAACACCTTCAGCCTTGAAGGAGAAGTAAAAAATAAATAAACAGTAATAACCCCTCGCGAAAGCTCATATATTTCTTATAAAAAGCAGGCTTTTACGGAGGGGTTTTTATGATAAAGGGTAATATATATGAAGATATAGCAAGACGGTCAAACGGAGACATTTACATCGGTGTTGTGGGCCCCGTCAGAACCGGAAAATCCACATTTATTAAGAGATTCATGGACGTTATGGTTTTTCCGAACATGACAAATCCTTACGAAAAAACCAGAATCATGGACGAATTGCCGCAGAGCGGGGAAGGCAAAACGATAACCACGACGGAACCCAAATTCATTCCGCCGGATTCCGTGCTGGTATCCACGGCGAGCGGGGCGAATCTGAATGTCAAACTTGCGGACTGTGTGGGATACCTCGTACCGGGAGCTTTGGGCGACAAAGAAGAAGAAAAGGAAAGAATGGTTGCAACGCCTTGGTTTGAAGAAAAAATTCCTTTCAGCAAGGCTGCGGAAATCGGCACGCAGAAGGTAATTGCCGATCATTCGGTGGTAGGAGCAGTCATAACAACAGACGGGTCTTTCGGCGAAATTCCGAGACAAAATTATATCGACGCAGAAGAAAAGACCGTAAATCAGCTCAAAGAACTCGAAAAACCTTTCGTCATCATTTTAAATTCTGCAACACCGCAAAACGCAAGGAGCAGGCAGCTGGCTGAAGAGTTGGAAGCAAAATACGACACGCCCGTGATTCTTACAAACTGTCAGCGGATGAGTGAGGAAACATTTGACGAGATTTTTAATAAACTGATCTATCAATTCCCGGCGTGCGAAGTGGATTTTCACCTTCCGGGATATATGGATGCACTTCCTTACAATCATCGGATAAAAGAAACCATGATAAAAAGCGTGCGAAGCTGGATGGATGATTTTACAAGCATCGGGCAGGTTATGGATACATGCAGGCAGATTGCGGACGGAGAAATCATCAAAGACGTTAAAATTGTCAAAGCAGATATGGGAAAAGGCGTCATCGTTCTTGAGCCGATCCTGAGCGAAGGCCTGTATTACAAAGTAATTGAAGAGCTCATGGGTGCGAGCGTTACGAACGACAGTCAGCTTTTCATGCTTCTTAGGGAATATGCAAAGGCAAAAAAAGCCTACGATAATTTGAAGAGTGCACTGGATCAAGTAGCGACAGCCGATTACGGAATCGTGGCACCGAAGCTGTCCGAAATGGTGCTCGAAAAACCGGAAGTTTTTAAACAGGGAAGCAAATACGGCGTAAGAATGAAGGCAAAAGCACCGTGCCTGCACATAATAAAGACCGACATCACCACGGAAGTTTCTCCGGTTGTGGGAAGCGAAAGCCAGTCTGTTGATCTTGCGGAATACCTTACCGAGCAGTTTGCAAATGAAGAAACCGACATCTGGGAAACCAACCTGTTCGGAAAAACACTCAAGGAAATGGTTACCGAGCAGATGGAAAGCAAAGTAAACAACGTGCCCGAGGCAATCCGAGGAAAAGTGCAAAAATCTTTACAGAGAATCAGTGATGACGGCAAAGATTACTTTATATGCATAATCTTATAATTTTTAAAGCATTCTAAACAGTATGAAGAAGAAATTACGAGATGACAAAATGCATACGCAGGAACAAAAAAACACGATACTTGTAGCGGTAATAACCGCATTCATAACGACATTCATGGGAAGTGCACTGAACCTTTCGATTCCGTCTATGGAAAAAGAATTCCGGGTAAGTGCGCAGGAGATCGGATGGGTTATTACCGTGTATATGCTGACCTGCTGCTGCCTTGCGGTTACCTTTGGCAGAATGGCCGATGCATGGGACAGAAAACACATATTAAGAACAGGAATCCTTATTTTTGCTGCAGCATCCGCAGCTGCCGTGGTATCACGGAGCATGTGGGTGCTTCTTGTATTTCGGGCAATACAGGGAGTCGGAGCATCCATGATTTTCGCAACAAACATAGCGGTTTTGACCGCAGCCTTTGATGAAGACGAAAGAGGGAAGATGCTCGGCTATTCGACCTGTGCGACCTATGTGGGGCTTTCGCTCGGACCGGTGCTCGGAGGCGTTCTTAACTACAATTTGGGATGGCGGTCGATCTTCATCGGCACGGCAGGAATTTCCGCATTGGCTTTTTATTTTGCAATGTTTAAACTTTCCAGCGAAAAGCAAACAAATCGGCGCGAAAGAAAAGGCGAGAATGCGGATGCCGCCGGCAATGTGGCTTTTATCAGCGGCCTCTTTTTGCTTATGTACGGACTTTCGGAAATACGCACGAAGAGCTATGCACCGTGGATATTGGCTGCAGGACTTCTTATTCTCGTCGCTTTTGTCAGGATAGAATCGCAAAAAGAAAGTCCGCTGATAAACGTAAGATTTCTGCGGGATAATTTGCCGTATACATTATCGAATTTCGCAGCACTTCTCAATTACGGGGCAACTTTTGCCGTAAGTTATCTGCTTTCGATGTATCTGCAGACGATTAAGGAAATGACATCGCAGAACGCGGGCTTTGTTTTGATAACATCCACCGCTGTTATGGCAATTTTCTCGCCGGTCTTCGGACGAATTTCGGACAAGAAGTCTCCGTTTTTCCTTTCGGCACTTGGGATAGTTCTTTCGGCAGCAGCCTCAGCAGCACTTTTCTTCCTACAGGATACAACACCGATCTGGCAGCTTCTGATTATTCTTGGGGCATCAGGGTTCGGATTTTCACTTTTTGCATCCCCAAACACGAACGCTGTAATGTCATTTGTCCCAAAAGAAGATTACGCTGCAGCGTCTGCACTGCTTGCGACGATGCGTTCGGCAGGACACACACTTTCGATGGCGGTGATTACACTTGTGATGGGAATCTGCATGAACGGGGGCAGCATGGAGAGTGCTTCGGGCGACGAAATCATGAACAGCATTCACATTTCTTTTTTTATCTTTACAATCTTTTGTATACTTGGAATTTTTATGGCGATAAAGCGAAAAGTATGATACAATGATATAATACATCGTCAGATGCATAAACAATAAAAGATAGGTATTAGGGGTTTGCTTATATGATTAACTATTTTAATTTTTCTACATCAATAGGCTGGATAGCAATCTTGTATGTTGTCAACATCTTATTGATTTTTACGGTAATATTTACAGAAAGAAAGAGCCCGTCCGCCACGCTCGCATGGGTGATGGTGCTTGCGTTTATACCGATTGTGGGTTTCGTTTTCTACATTGTATTTAATCAAAATTTTTCGCGGAGCAAGATTAATAAACTCACGGAAAAAGAAGAGGTCATTGTGAGTAAGGCCTTGAAGAAACAAATCGAGAGAATCAATGACGATGATTACGAGTTTGCACGTCCGGAGACGAAAATCTGGAAGCATTTGATTAAACTCAATCAGGTATACGGGCACTCGTTTTATACCGAAAACAACAATGTCGAGTTAATAACCGACGGTGTGGAACTTCAGAACAAACTGCTCAATGACATCAAGAACGCCAAGAAAAGCGTGGATGTGGAGTATTATATAATCAAAAACGATTTCGTCGGAATGAAGCTGATAAACTTGCTGACCGAAAAGGCAAGGGAAGGTGTGCAGGTAAGACTTTTAATGGATACGCTCGGCAGCAGAAGCATCAACGATGTTGTCCTTAGGGAATACTTGGATGCAGGTGGAAAGGTCGGTTATTTTTTCAAACCGAAGCTGAAAATTATCGCTCCGAAGTTTAACTATCGAAATCACAGAAAGATTGTCATTGTCGACCATGAAATCGGATATACGGGCGGATATAACGTCGCAAGAGAGTATATCGGGAGAAAGAAAAGATTCGGCTATTGGCGGGATACCCATGTACGCATAAGAGGAAATGCGGTTGTCGACCTGTACGGGCGATTTGCGCTTGACTGGAGATTTACCACTAAAGAACAGCTTGACGTAATACCGAGGGATTTTGCGTTTGACGAAGAAAAAGGAACTACGGGAATTCAAATCGTGTCATGCGGACCGGAGTCGCCGTCTGTCGAAGTGAAGAGAGCTATGATGCGAATGATCACATACGCGGAGAAAAGAGTATGGCTTCAGACACCGTACTTCGTGCCGGATCCGAGCATTTTCGAATCACTCAAGATGGCGGCACAATCCGGCGTGGATGTAAGGGTTATGATTCCGTGCAAGCCCGATCACATTTTCGTTTACTGGGCTACATATTCTTATGTCGGAGAACTGCTCAGATCGGGAGGCCGGGTGTTTATATATGATGACGGATTTCTGCATGCAAAGACTTTGGTCGTCGACGGAGAGGTCGGAACCGTCGGTTCCACGAACTTCGATAATCGAAGCTTTAAACTTAACTTTGAAACCAATGCGTTTATATATGACAGAGAGTTTGCAAAAAAGATGGAAGACGCATTCCAAAATGATTTGATTAATCACGGACACGAACTAACCTATGAGGCTTATCTGAAGAGAGGCGTGATTATTAAGTTTAAAGAAGCTATTTCAAGACTTTTGTCGGATATTCTATAATACAATCGGGAGGAACAAGATGGAAAACAAACTTCAATATTACATGCGTGTTATAAAGGGCGCAAGCTTCGAAAAATTCTTTAAGGTGCTCGACAATGCTCACGAGCGCTCGGGGAAAAGCAAGGTTTTCCTTTTTTTTGACATACTGAACTGCATGGCTCGTTACGGTGCGGGCTACAATGATTATGTCATATTTGAGTTTTGGAATTTAAACGCAAAACAGAGAGATACCTATTTGACGCGTTTCAGAAGCAAGAAACTGATGATGTTCATGAATGATCACAGCTATGCACATATTTTTGACAATAAGAATGAATTCAACGAAGTTTTCAAGGATTTCATAGGCAGAGAATCCCTTGACCTTGGAACCGCTTCCGACGATGACATCCGAAAATTCTTTGAAACACGCAAAAAAGTATTTGCGAAGATGAAGGATTTAACTTGCGGCATCGGCGCGGAGCTCCTCGAAACCGCGAACTTCAAGGATGCGGATGAATTCGTGGTATATGTCAGGGAAAAAGGCTTCGGCACGATTGAAGATGTAATCGAAAACCACCCGGATGTTGCAAAGATGTATCCGTACTCGGTAAATACCATGCGAATGATTACCATGGTGGACGCAAAAGGCGAGCCGCATCTCATCTACTCCGTTTTTAAGATGGGCAGAGACGGCAGAGTCGTTGACAACTACGGACTTCACGGACCGGTGGATCTTGAAACGGGAGAATTTCTTTATCCGGCACATTCCGGAGACACAACTGCCGGCAAGCATTATACGGAGCATCCGAATACGCATCAGCCGCTGCTGGGATACAAAGTCCCTTATATGAAGGAAGCCGTTGAAATGGTGAAAAAGGCAGCACTCGTCGTGCCGCAGATGCGTTATATCGGCTGGGATGTGGCAATCACACCGACAGGTCCCGCAATCATCGAAGGCAACAATTACTGCGCGCATGATTTCTGGCAGCTTCCGGGACAGACACCGGGAGGAATCGGAATTATGCCGACAATTCACAAAATTATTCCTGAGTTCAAATACTGATAAGAAAGGACTGTGCTGCTATGGGAAAACTCAGATTCTATTTTGCGCTTTGGGCCGCTAAGCTGTCCATCGTTGCACTCAAAATAACAAAACATAACGGGACAAACTTTCCCGGCGTGCTTGCACTGAAGCTTTGTCCGGACTTTCTTAAATATGCGGACAAGCCGAAGAAAATCATTGCAATTACGGGAACAAACGGAAAAACAACGGTTTCCAATATGCTGCTTGATATGCTTACGATGGACGGAAAACGCGTATTGAACAACAAGATGGGTTCCAACATCAATTCAGGAATCGCATCCTCGCTGATTTACGGCGCAGGCTTTTTTGGAAAGTGCAAATACGAAATCGGTCTTTTCGAGGTGGACGAGCGTTCCGCCCTGCGAGTTTACCCGTATATGAAACCTGAATACATGCTGATTACAAATTTATCGCGTGACTCCATCATGCGAAACGGACATCCGGAATATATTGCGGACATACTTACGAAATACATTCCAAAAGAAACGAAACTTGTACTTAACGCCGATGATTTGATTTCCTGCCGCGTAGCGCCGGAAAATCCGCGCACATACTTTGGAATCAAGAAAATGGATACGGACAGACAGGACTGCATCAACCTGATTAATGATCTGCAGATCTGCCCGGAATGCCACAACAGGCTTGAATACGAATATCTCAGATATAACCACATCGGAAGGGCATTCTGTCCGGCATGTGGATTCAAGGCACCGGAATACGATTACGCCGGTGAAAACGTAAACATTGAGAAGATGACAATTGATGTCCGCGACGCGGGCGGAGTCGGGCATTATAAGCTTTTGAACGAAAGCGTATTTAATATATACAATGTAGTGTCTGCGGTTGCGCTTCTTCGTGAAATGGGCTACAGTCATGAACAAATCGAGGGGTTCTTCAGCAAACTCAATATTGTAGGAAGCCGTTATGATGAGGAAAGAATCGGCTCCCGCACGCTTTACCGCCTGCTTGCAAAGGAGAAAAACGCATTTGCAACCACCCGCGTATTTGATTATATCGGAGGAATGCCGGGGGACAAGGAAATCATTTTGATGAACAGCTGTCAGGGCGACATGAAACATTGGTCGGAGAACACCTGCTGGCTTTACGATTGTGATTTTGAATTTCTCAATTATGATAATATCAAGAATATTGTGCTTTGCGGGCCTCGCAGATTTGACCATAAGCTCAGACTTCTGCTCGCAGGGGTGCCGGAGGAAAAGCTTTCTTTTGCAGAGAAAGAGACGGATGCGCCTTCATGTCTGAAGCTTTTTGAAAATGACAATATCTATGTTCTTTACGGGACAGATTCCATTGCGTTAGGAAAAAAGGTCGGAGATATGGTACAGAAACTTTTAAAGGAAAAGACCGGAAAGGAGGCATAGGCAGTGAAAATCGAAGTGTTATACCCTGAAATTGCCAATCTTTACGGCGATCTTGAAAATATAGATTATTTAAAAAAATCCTATCCCGAAATTGAGGTTACTAAGACGCACCTAAACGATGAGCCTTTGTTCGTCAGCGAAAAGCCGGATCTTGTATACATGGGGACCATGACGGAAAGTGCACAGCTTTTAGTCATTGAAAAACTCCGCGCATATAAGAACGCTCTGAAGGCAAGGATTGATGACGGAACACTGTTTTTGATTACCGGAAATGCCCTTGAGGTCTTCGGTGAATCCATTAAGGATAAAGACGGAACGGAAGTTGAATGTCTGGGGCTGTTCCCGACAACAGCAAAAAGAGACATGATGAACCGTTATAATTCGCTTTATCTCGGAAACTTCGAAGGCATGACAATTGTCGGATATAAGAGCCAGTTCACGCATTCCTATAAAGATGTGAATGTTCAGGATTGTATATATCCGGACTTCCAGCCGGCGATAGAGTCCGAGCGAGGACCGGGGCTCAACCCTGATATAACGGGGGAGGGAATCCGACAGAACAATTTCATAGCGACCTACATCATCGGGCCGATTCTGGTTTTGAATCCTCCGCTTGCGAAATGGATTCTGGAGCAAATGGGCGTGTCTGAGCCGGTGCTTGCTTTTGAAGATGCGGCAAAGAAGGCTTATGAAGTGAGAGTAGAAGAATACAGCAATCCGGACACAGGATTTTACTACTAGGCAAGGCAAAGGAGGAAACTATGTTTCTCAGTGTTGGGGAAATTTCGAAAATACTCGGTGTTTCCACGGAAACAGTCAGACATTACGTACAGGAAGGAGTCATATCTCCGCAAAAAAATGAAGAAAACAACTATTGGGAGTATTCTTCGGAAGATTTCCTGCGGCTCACCGATGTGCTTTTTTATCGTTCTGCGGAACTTTCCGTAAAGGAAATAAAGACGATTATGGACGGCATACCGGTCGAAGACATCGGAAAAGTTATAGACGCGAGAAGAAAAGAATTGACCAATACCATCAAGGAAGCCGCCGAAATGCTCCAAAGGCTGGATTACTGGGATGAATCCTACGAAAGCGAAGTTCGGATGGTAGGTAAGTATACCATAGGTGCGATGCCTCCGGAATACCGAAGAAATTCTTATTTAGATGAGCCTGTACATATCGCTGAATCGCTGAGGGAAAGCTTTGACCTTGACCGGGAAGACTGGATCTGCCTGTCTGTGTCGTTTTATTATAATCTAAAGGAACCGGAAAAAGGTCTGCGAAAGTATTTCTCCTTTCCGGGAGATACCAGACTCAAAATCAAGAATGCAACCACGGCGGGCATTGAAGAAAAAGCGGATTGCTGCCTGATTACGGAAGTCCATATTTCAGATGATGCCGACCGGATGCTTGCACCGCTGATTGCCTATGCTGCGGAAAACAATATTGAACTTGTCGGAGAGTTTTACGGAAGAGAAGAAACAAACTACTACAGTGACGGAAAAAGGCTGGGGCTGTACAAGGTCTATGCACCGATACAAAAAAAATAAATTACAAAACATCTTGACCTCGGGGTTACCCCGAGGTTTAAAATTTTTTTGTCAGAAAAAGCAGAAAAGGAGGTTAAACGATGGACAAACTGCGAAACCAAATCGCCGCATACTTTGGCGAGAATCAAGCTGAAATGCTCAGCGACTTAAAAGGTCTTATGGAAATTAAGAGCAAGAGTGAGGACAGATCAAAATGTGAAGAAGCTTTACTTTATGTTGAAACCCTCGCCCGTAATTTCGGTATGAAAACGACGATGGGAAAATATCGCGATGTATGCGTGGTGGAAGCAGGCGAAGGCGAAGAGACTCTGGGTATCCTCGCGCATGTGGATGTCGTAGAGGAAGGTGCCCTCGAACTTTGGGAATGCGAACCGTTTACACTGACGCAGAAAGATGGGCTGCTTTTCGGAAGAGGCATCATTGATGATAAAGGGCCGCTTATCGGAACTTTGTACGCACTCAAATTCCTGAAAGAAAATATAAGCACATGGAAGAGAAGAATATGGCTGATTGTCGGAAGCAGCGAGGAAACCGAGTGGATTGACATGGAAGACTTCAAAGAAGAATTCCCAATACCGGATTACGGTTACTCTCCGGACGGGAACTTTCCGATTTTCAACGCAGAAAGCGGGTACATGGATGTGGTTCTGGAATTCAAAAACACGAATTCGAAGGTCTTTGAACATTTTGAAGGCGGTGTCTCCGAAAACGTTGTTCCGGCATCTGCCAGCTTTACGGCAAACGGAAAAGAATATGATTTTCATGGGAAATCCGCGCACAGTTCCACGCCGGAACTTGGAGAAAATGCGATTCTTAAGATGGCAGAAGCCCTTTGCGGGGCAGAATGGGAGACACCCGACTTTGCAAGATTTCTTCATGATATGTTCCCGGAGGGGAACTATGAATCCTTGCTTGACCTAAAGAAGGTATCTCATGCTCCGAATGAGAAGAGCTTGCCGACCACCATTGTCCCGACAGTTCTTACGCAGGAAAACGATAGAATATCGCTGAATTTCAATGTAAGACAAACATTTGAAATTCCGGGACAAAATGTCATAGAGGCATTCGAGAAAGAGAAAACAAAATATCATTATAACGTAATTATTAAAGAAAATTTAGAGCCTATCTTTGTTGATGAAAACAAACCTTGGCTCACAAGAATGAAACATGCATATGAGGCATACGGAAAAGAATGCGAGTTTATGGCGGCATCGGGCTGCACATATGCCAAGACAATGCCGAACTTCGTAACCTGGGGACCTGTTTTCCCGGAAGACCTTGACTGTGCGCATATGGAAAACGAGCAAATCTCCCTTGAGAGCTTTCTGCTCGGAAATCAAATGTATGCATATTTTCTGTTTAACGAAACTGCAGACAAATAATAGTAGAAAGGAACTGTTATGGAAAAGAAAAAAAGAAAATTTCAAATGCCGACGGCGATAACAATCGTTATGATTTTCCTTGCGATTGTTGCGCTGCTTACATGGGTTGTTCCGACTTCCGTAGTTGTTACGGACGAAGCAGGAAACAGCCAGATTATCTACAATGCGGCATCTGACGAAGACGGAAACGTAATCGAAAATGCAGGAACCAGTCCGGTTGGACTGTGGGACTACTTTACAGCCCCGATTGAAGGCTTCATCGACGCTGCGGACATCGCAACATCCATACTGATTTCCGGCGGACTGATTGCAATCCTGAATCATGTAGGTGCAATGGACGCAGGTATCGGTGCGCTTCTCAGAAGATTTAAAGGAAGCACCCTGATTGCAATCCTTATGACGGTCTTTGCACTTATGGGCACCGTATACGGTGCATGGGAGGAACTTCCTGCTTACGCAATCGTGATTCTGCCGTTGTTTATTTCTGCAGGTTATGATGCGATTACCGGAATGATGGTAATTTTGATAGGAGCGAACATCGGTAATATGGCCAGTGTTGTAAACCCTTACTCGATCGGAGCTGCTGTAGCGGCAATCGGAAACCCGGAATTATCTCTCGGCTCCGGTATCCTGCTCAGACTTGTACTTTTCGTAGTGATGCTTACCATGGGCATACTCTTTGTCATAAGATACGCAAACAAGGTTAAGGCAAACCCTGAAAAATCCCTAATCGCCGGTCAGGAAAATCATCTTTTCAAGACGGAAAATGTCGGACTTGCGGAGTTTACACCTAGAAGAATCTGGTCTCTTGTTGTTTTCGGACTTGTAATTCTGTTCTGTGTAATGGGATATATCCCTTGGGATTCCATCACGACAAGCAGCGGAACGGCATTCGATGTAGTGAATGCGCCGCAGTATGCAAGCCAGGGACACTTCATCGGAAACCTTCTGGGCATGAATAAATTTACCGAATTCGGCTGGTGGTATTTCATTGAATTCTCGGTAATCTGGCTCATCGGAGCAATCGTAATCGGACTTATCAACAAAATGCCGGAAAAAGAATTCGTTTCCGTATTCGCACAGGGGGCAGCTGACCTTGTAACGGTTGTATTCGTACTTGCTGCATCGAGAGGAATTTCACTCTTCATGGGAAGCAGCGAATCCGGAATGAGTATCACATTCATTTACTGGATTCAGAAAGTTATCTCCGGAGTACCGCTTTGGGCATTCGTTGTTGCAGGCGTACTTGCATACTTTGCAATCGGTCTGTTCCTCTAGTCGACAAGCGGAGTTGCAGGTATCACAATGCCAATCTTCGGAGCGGTTGCATTCGCACTTTTCGCAGCATCAAGCGTGGGATCGGTCGGCGGACAGACAATCCTGCTTTCCACATTCACATGCGGCATCAACTTCGTATGTGCGCTTTATCCGGAATCAACGAACATGGGTATCTGCGAAATGGCAGGTGTTCCGTTCAATGTATTCTTCAAACAGTGGCTTAAGACGCTGCTGCCGATACTCATCGTTGCAATCATCAAAATTTCGGCAGCACCGTATATCGGACTTGTATAGTTAAGTTACCCATAATTTTAAATAAACAATGGGCCGCAGATTTTAGAATCTGCGGCTCTTTCTGTGCTCTAAGATGAGCGGACTCCGAAAGCGACTCTATACCGGGATGCAGAGCTCGGTGCCGATGAGCAGATTGTACGGGTCGATGCTTGGATTTGCGCGCATGAGAGCATCCAGCTTGATGTTATGCATTTTGGCAATTAAGTAAAGCGTGTCTCCGGCCTTTACGGTATGTGTCTTCTGACACTGCTCCGGAGCCTGTGGAAGCTGCTCTTCCGTACCCGGGATGCAAAGCCTTGTGCCGATTCTCAGGTTATAAGGATTGTCAATGTCGTTCACTTTCATGAGAAGTGTAACCGGCAGATCGTACTTTTCGGCAATCGAATAGAGTGTGTCTCCCTCATTAACTGTGTAGACGTCAATACAAAAAAGGCAATGATTCATTTTTAGCCACCTTTCTGAAATTCCTATGAATCTTTTGTGAAGTTCAGAGGACATAATATTTATAATATATATATTTAAAAGGTAAGAAAAATGTGATAGAATATTTGCAATAATTGTGAAAGGAATCTGAAAATGAGAGAAAAATTAAGAAACATAAATCCGCTAATCTGGGTTTTGCTGATAGTAATGCTTGCGGAGTCCGTTATGAGAAGTAATGTGTCCGTATTGGAATGGATCTATATGAAACTCATGTTGCTTCCAGGCATCATCATAGGTCTGTCTTTCCATGAGGCAGCACATGCATTTGCTTCTTATAAGCTGGGAGACCCGACTCCTAAGTATCAGCGAAGGCTCAGCCTTAATCCGATGCATCACATAGATCCGATCGGATTTGTTGCGCTGCTTTTTATCGGCTTCGGCTGGGGCGTTCCGGTTCAAATTGATCCTGACCATTACAAAAACCGCAGAGCAGGAGAACTCATCGTTTCGCTGGCGGGGGTTACGGCGAACCTTCTGATTGCAGTTGCTTTTTCATTTGTGTGCAAAGGACTGGAAATGACAAATATTGCGAACAGTGGACTTGGCTCGATTATATACGAAATGATTATTTACATTGTATACATTAATTTGGTACTGATGATTTTCAACTTGATTCCGATTCCGCCGCTGGACGGCTTCGGCGTCATCACGCAAATCTTCAGGCTCGATCGCTATGAATGGTGGTACACTGTATATCATTACGGATATTATATCCTGCTGATTGCCATCATACTGGACATTCCGACGCTCTTCATATCTCCAGGAGTTAATTTCTTTCTAAATCTTCTGTTGGGATAGGAAAGGAGACAGCATGAACAATACAGGTGCAGTCTTGGAAGAACTTGCGGAAGTTGCACGCAAGGACAAGTGGATAAAACAACGGTTTCTGGATTCGAGAGAAAGTGAAGACCCGTATCGCGAATTTTGCAAAGTCGCGAAGGATCTCGGATACGATTTAACGGTTATGGATATTATAGATGCAGAAGAACAATTCCTCGGATTGCTCGAAAAAAGCGTCAACGGCGGAGGCGCCAATCACAGCGTTCTGGAAGGGACGGATGACTTCTTCGCACAGTTTTTTAATGAGATAAAATAAATTATTAGCACTCTACCAAAAAGAGTGCTAAAATTTTCTTTACTTTGCGTTTGAAAGGGTGTACAATGGGTATATACAAAGTCGTGAGGGCATAATAAAGGTGTCTGAACAGATAAAAATGGAAGAAAATGTTTATGTTTGATGGAATAGGGGTGATGATATGAACATTGAAAAATATACACAGAATGCACAGCAGGCGGTTATGGACTGCCAGAACATAGCGATTTCCGAAGGGCATCAGATGCTCGACGGAGAACATCTTCATATGGCGCTTTTGATGCAGAAGGACGGTCTGATTCCGAAGCTTTTGAAGTACATGAATGTGGATCCGACGGCAGTGATTGCAGATGTGGAAGAACAGCTTGAAAAGCTCCCGAAGGTTTCCGGAGCCGCAGACAATATGTATTCTTCCAGAAGACTTTCGCAGATTTTGATGAGAGCGGAGAAGATCGCAGAGGAATTCAAGGACGAATATGTCAGCGTAGAGCATTTATATATTGCCTTACTTGAGGAAAAGGGAACGCCGAGCGCAAAAATTTTCGCAAAATACAATATAACAAAGAATAAATTCCTAGAGGCGCTTTCCAAAGTAAGGGGAAATCAGAGAGTAACCAGCCAGAATCCGGAGGATAATTACGACGCACTGAATAAATACGGCCGTGACCTTGTGGAAATGGCAAGGGAAGGCAAGCTCGACCCGGTAATCGGAAGAGATGTCGAAATCAGACACGCAATTCAGATCCTTTCCAGAAGAACGAAGAATAATCCTGTGCTGATCGGTGAGCCGGGCGTCGGCAAAACCGCAGTAGTAGAAGGCCTCGCGCAGCGTATTTTGAACGGCGATGTGCCGGAAGGTCTGAAGGACAAGACCATTTTCGCGCTGGATATGGGTGCACTGATTGCGGGTGCTAAGTTCAGGGGCGAATTCGAGGAAAGACTGAAGGCGGTCTTAAACGAAGTTGAAAAATCCGAGGGCAGAATCATTCTGTTCATCGATGAAATTCATAATATTGTAGGTGCAGGCAGAACCGAAGGCTCGATGGATGCGGGCAATCTCCTGAAGCCGAAACTGGCAAGAGGCGAGCTTCACTGCATCGGCGCGACGACTTTGGACGAATATCGGAAATACATCGAAAAAGATGCCGCACTCGAAAGAAGATTCCAGAAGGTGTTGGTTGATCAGCCATCGGTGGAAGACACAATTTCCATCCTCAGAGGCTTGAAAGAGCGTTTTGAAATCCATCACGGCGTCAGAATTACGGACGGTGCTTTGATTGCGTGTGCAACGCTTTCCGACCGTTATATCAGCGACAGATTCCTGCCGGATAAGGCCATCGACCTGATGGACGAAGCGGCGGCAAGAATCAGAACCGAAATCGACAGCATGCCATCTGAACTGGACGAAATATCCAGAAAGATTATGCAGCTTGAGATTGAAAAGCAGGCGCTCGGCAAGGAAACCGACAAAGCTTCCGCAGCAAGACTTGCAACCCTCGAAAAAGAACTGGCAGCTCTTAAAGAAGAGGATGCTTCCATGAGGGCACAGTGGGAAAACGAAAAGAAAGCAATTTCCGAAGTCAAGGGAACCAAGCAGCAGATTGAAGAAGTCAAACGCCAGATGGAAGAGGCGGAGAGAAACTATGACCTCGAAAAACTGGCACAGCTGAAATACGGAACTCTGCCGGAACTTGAGAAGAAGCTGGAAGAAGAAAAGCAGAAGGCTGACAGCGTAGACGGAGGAGAACCAAGACTTTTGAAAGAAGAGGTAAACGAAGAAGAAATCGCGGAGGTTATTTCTTCATGGACAGGCATTCCGGTAAGCAAACTTGTGGAAACCGAAAGAGAAAAGCTTCTCAAGCTTCCTGAAATCCTTCATCAGAGAGTTATCGGGCAGGACGAAGCTGTTACGGCAGTTTCGGAGGCAATCCTCAGAGCAAGAGCAGGCCTCAAAGATGAAAACAGACCAATTGGTTCGTTTATTTTCCTCGGCCCTACAGGCGTCGGTAAAACCGAGCTTGCAAAAGCACTTTCCGAGTCCTTGTTTGATACCGAAAGAAATATGATTCGTATCGATATGTCCGAGTATATGGAAAAGCACTCCGTCTCCAGACTGGTAGGAGCGCCTCCGGGATATGTAGGATATGATGAAGGCGGACAGCTTACCGAAGCGGTAAGAAGAAAACCTTACAGCGTTGTTTTGTTCGACGAAATCGAAAAAGCACATCCGGATGTATTCAACATCCTGCTTCAGCTGCTTGACGACGGACGTTTGACCGACAACCAGGGCAGAACCGTTGACTTTAAGAACACGATTATCATTATGACTTCCAACATCGGAAGCAGCGAGCTGATTGAGAACATGAATCAGGAAGGCAATATTCCGGAAGAAGTCAAAGACAGGGTAACCGGAGAGCTGAAGAACTACTTCAGACCGGAGTTCCTCAATCGTGTCGATGACATCATCGTATTCAGCGCGCTTACTCTGGAACAGGTTAAGAAGATTATCGACCTTGCTTTCAAGGCGATTGCAAACAGACTTGCGGACAGAGACATGACGCTTACGATGACGGATGCCGCGAAGGAACTCATCGCAAAAGAATCCTACGACCCGCAGTACGGCGCAAGACCGATTAAGCGTTATCTGCAGAAGCATGTGGAAAACGAGCTTGCTTCGATGATTATCCGCGGCGACCTTGTTGACGGCGGCAAAGTTACCATTGACAGTAACGGCAAAACCTTGATTTTTAATGCATAATATGATAAAATATCTCTCTATAATTGTAGGGAGATATTTTTTGCCTAAAAAGAAAATAGGGAGATATTATGAGCTTTTTTGAAATTTTTATGATCGGTGTCGGACTTTCCATGGATGCGTTTGCGGTTGCAATTTGCAAGGGCTTGAACATGAGAAAGTTAGACAAGGTTCAGACACTTGTTATTGCGTTTTTTTTCGGAGGGTTTCAGGCACTGATGCCGTTTGTGGGATGGCTGCTTGGAAAACAGTTTGAAGCGTACATTACAAGCTTTGATCATTGGATCGCGTTCGTGCTTCTTGCGTTTATAGGGGGCAAGATGATTTGGGACGTTTTTAAGGGTGATGACAAGGACGAATCTTGCTGCGAAGAGGGAGCGAAGCTGGATGTCAAAGAACTGTTCATGCTTGCAATTGCAACGAGTATCGACGCTTTGGCAGTCGGAATCTCTTTTGCATTTCTGCAGGTAAACATCGTGTCCGCGATCACGCTGATAGGCTGTACGACTTTTGTTATTTCCGCAGCAGGTGTTTTTATAGGGCATAAATTCGGAAGCAAATATGAGGACAAAGCAAGTCTTGCGGGCGGAATCATCTTGATTTTAATCGGACTTAAGATTTTGCTTGAACATCTCGGAATATTATAGCTTGGTATAAAAAAGCGCAGATTATTTTCTGCGCATCATTGATTTATATGCGTGTACCTGTGCGGCATCCGCGCCCATGTCGGGATCTTTTGCTTTGAAAGCATCGAAGATGGCTCGATGTTCTTCGAGAACGTCTTGCATGAAATTAAGGGGATAGCGTACGCCCATGTTTGCGTATTTTATTAAAAAGTCATATCTGAGAAGCGTTGTTTCAAGTTCCTTATTGTGACTTGCGTTGTATATTATGGCGTTGAAGCCATGGATGACCCGTTGGATTTTTTCGAGGTCTTCGGTTACGGCATAGAACTGCATGAAGGTAAAGGCCTCTTCAAGCATTGCGAATTCCTCCTCCGTTATGCGCTCGACTGCCCACTTGACACATTGAGGGTAGAGAAGACTTTTCATATAGAAAAAATCGTTTACATCGCGTTGAGAGATACCGGAGACGAAAGCACCGCGGTTGGGAATCAGATCGATAAGCCCAAGCATTTGCAGGTCCTTTATAATTTCCCGGATAGGAGTACGGCTCATCTTGTACTTTTCGCAGAGCTTTTGCTCGACAATTTGTTTTCCGTCGGGAAGAATTCCGGTCAAGATATCGATTGCGATCGATTCGCACACCTTTTGCGCCGGTGTTTTGGTGTCTTCATATTCATTATTTATAAAATCCAAGCTTAACATGTGGCAATGCTCCTTACTGAAAAATTGTATACAATTCTACCATTTAAAGGACAGCAAGTCAAGAAAGAGAGTAAAAAATGATCAAACAAGATGACGTAATCAAAGTACTCGACATTCTGGAAGAAACCTATCCGGATGCCGAGTGCGCATTAAATCACAAGAATGTGTATGAACTTATTGTTGCGGTGGCGCTGTCTGCACAAACAACGGATAAGTCTGTGAATCAGGTGAGTCCCGCGCTTTTTGAACGCTATCCGGATGCAGAGACACTTGCAGCCGCAGAACCGTCAGAAGTTGAGGAATACATAAAACGAATCGGAATGTATCGCACAAAGGCAAAGAATATCGTAGCCATGGCACAGAAAATCTGCTGCGACTTCGGCGGGAAAGTGCCGAATGATTATGACTCACTCATAAGTCTTCCGGGTGTCGGCCGCAAGACCGCCAATGTTGTTCTTGCGGTAGGGTTCGGACAGCAAAGAATTGCCGTTGATACGCATGTGTTCCGTGTTGCGAATCGAATCGGACTTGCAGATGAGAAAGATGTGCTGAAAACGGAACTGTCACTGATGGAAAGAGTGCCGGAGGAACGCTGGAGCCGCACACATCACAGCCTGATTTTTCACGGCAGACAGTGCTGCGATGCAAGAAAACCGAAGTGTGACAGCTGTCCGGTAAACATTTATTGCGAATATGTCTGTGGAAAAAAACAATAAAAAAACGCTTCATGCTTTGCATGAGGCGTTTTTTTATGGAGCTACCGGCCGGATTCGAACCGGCGACCTGCTGATTACGAATCAGCTGCTCTACCGACTGAGCCACGGTAGCACAAATCGACAACGGAATAATTATACTACATGTTAATAGAAAAATCCACCTTTTTTTTATATTTTTCTGCCAAACATTTCAACAAACCAATAGCGGAAATTATCAAATAAAATGTAGAGAATGAGAGATTTTTGTGATATAATATCTTAAATCGGAGAACGAGTGCGTCTGACAGTCCGATAGAGGGAGGATTCAAAATGGACAAAGTTGTAATGGAAAGAATTGATGCGATAGTTAATAATTTAGACCCCGAAATCAGAGAACTTGCAAAAAATATCTTCAATCATCCGGAATTAGGGAAGCAGGAAGTAAAAGCCTGTGAATGGCAGTGCCGGCTCCTTTCAAAATACGGATTTGAAGTTGAAAAGGGATTCTGCGGAATTCCTACATCATATAAAGCTGTATATAAAGGCAAAAAGCCGGGTCCTAAGATCGCAATGCTTGCAGAATACGATGCATTGCCTGTTTTAGGTCATGCCTGCGGGCATAACCTGATTGCATCAATGTCGGTCGGAAGCGGAATTGCCATGCGTGAATTTGCCGATGAATACGGTGGAGAAATTTATGTTATCGGAACGCCTGCAGAGGAAACCGACGGTGCAAAAGTTGAAATGGCGGCAAAAGGTGCGTTTGACGAATTTGATGTTGCAATGATGGCACATCCTTCCTTTAAAGATGCGGAATCAATCAACACGGTTGCGATGAGATGCATGCAGATTGAATTCCACGGAAGAACCGCACATGCTGCAGCAGCACCGCATGAAGGAATCAACGCACTGGATGCTGTGATTAATTTCTTTAATCTGATGAATGCGTTCAGACAGCAGACAAAACCGGATGCAAGATTGCATGGTGTCATTCTCGACGGAGGTGTTGCACCGAATATCATTCCGGATTATACAAGAGCACTGGTATATGTAAGAGCAGCAAAGATGGCATACGTAAACGAACTTTACGCGAAACTTACCGACTGTGTGAAAGGTGCGGCACTCGCAACCGGATGCACATACGAACTTTCGGAACCGGAAGCTGCGTTTAAGGATACATGCAGCAACAGATACCTGTCCCGTATGGTTGCGACCAATCTTGAAACGCTGGAACATGATGTTATGCATATTGATGCCAAAACCGTTATTCCGGGATCTTCGGATCTTGGAGATGTAAGCTATCATTGTCCGGCTGTGCAGCTCACCTGCGGAATGAGTCCGAAGGGAGACAAAACATATTATGCACCGCATACGAAAGAATTTGCAGAACATGCTTGCAGCGATACCGCAATCGACAATGCACTTGATTTTGTCAGAGCATTTACAATGACTGCATTTGAACTTATGACAAATCCAGAACATTTAGAGGCTATAAAAGAGGAATTTAAGACGGTAGGACAGGAAGCATCCGCTGATGAAAGACTGCCGCTTTAATGATAAAGGAGAACATGGAGGTGTAGAATGGACAAGTATTTGGAGTTAAAAGAAAAGATTTTTGAAAGAATCGATGCGAACTGGGCAGAACTGATTGCCCTCAACGATGACCTCGCAGATCATCCTGAAATTTCCGGACAGGAATTCGAAACATCGCACAAAATCGTTGAACTTTTAAAGAAAAAAGGATTTGCAACGGAGTATCCGTTTGCGGGAATCGAAACAGCTTTCAAAGCGGTATACGGACCGAACAATCATAAATATAAAGTTGCGATACTTACGGAATATGATGCACTGCCTGATATCGGACACGCATGCGGCCACTGTGTCAGCGGCTCCATCAGTGTACTCGCCGGCATCGCTATGGCAGAACTTCAGGACGAACTCAACGCGGACATCCATGTCATCGGAACGCCGATTGAAGAAGCCGACGGGGCGAAAGTCCAAATGACGGATGACGGTGTGTTCAATGATTATGATATGGCAATCATGATTCACCTTTACGATCAGAACCTCTTATATTGCATACTGAACGGACTGATGTCCTATCAGTATAATTTCCACGGAAAGGCAGCGCACGCTTCTGCAGCTCCATGGGAGGGAAAGAATGCACTTAACGCAGCGCAGCTCATGTTCCACGGTATCGATATGCTGCGCCAGCACGTAACTCCGGATGTAAGAATGCACGGAATTTACAAAGAAGCCGGTGTCGCTCCGAACATCGTTCCGGAAGAAGCAAGCGTACACTTCTACATGAGAGCTGTGGATAAGCCATACCTGCAGGAAGTCCACAGAATGGTAGATGACTGTGCTCGCGGAGCAGCAATCATGACGCAGACAACATGGGATACCTTTAAGGTTGACGCTACATACGACTGCATGAAGAACAATCCTGCCGGAATAAGCGTAATGAAGGAAGTATATGAGGAACTCGGCATTGACATAAACGGCGATCATGACAAGCTTTTCGGCTCTTCCGATATCGGAAATGTAAGTTTTGCCTGCCCTGCGTTCCATCCGACACTTCAGATTGTTGACAGAGGCGTGGCAATCCATACAAGAGAGTTTGCCGATGCAGTAAAAACGCAGAGGGCACACGATGCAATCAAGCTCGGTGCGGAAGTAATTTCGCTCCACATTACCAAAACATTTATGGACGAAGATAAAATCAAGGCAATGAAGGAAGACTTCAACAAATAATTTTAAAATGGGAAACGATACAAAGAGGCTTATTAAAGAATCGCTTATCGGCTTGCTCAACGACAAACCTTTCGATGGGATTTGTATCAAGGAACTGACAGATACTTGTGGGATAAGCAGAAACACATTTTATTATCACTATCATGATATCTACGAAGTTTTGGAAGAAATCTTCGATGAACACACGAAACAGCATATCGGAGAGGCCGACACATGGGAACTTTGGGAAGATGGCATACTTGCCTCACTTGAGTTCGTCCTCCAAAACCGAAAAGCAGTATACCATGTATACAATTCGCTTAATCGTGAGAATCTGGAACGATATATCAACCGTGTTATGAGTCCGATCACATCAAGATTTGTCAAGCAGCAGGCGCAGGGACTTAATGTATCCGAAGAGGATATAGACATCCTGGTGACATTTTATAAGCACGGAGTAATAGGGGTTTTCTTTGAGTGGCTTGACAGCAACATGAAGGATAATCCCGAACAGAGAATTAAGCGCATGGGCTTCATGATGAGAGGCACCATACGAAAATGTCTTGAAAAGACAGCAAAATAAAACAGGAGGGTGACCGCAAGGAATCAGCGGCACGGACAATAAATGAAACATGCAGTAACTTATGATCTGTTAAAGACAGATTCAAGAACGCGCGCCAGAAGAGGCGTTGTTCACACTCCGCACGGAGATATCCAGACACCGGTATTCATGCCGGTCGGAACGCAGGCAACCGTAAAAGCAATGCGTCCGGAGCAAGTGAAGGAGATGGGTGCTGAAATCATTCTTTCAAACACCTACCACCTTTACCTCAGACCCGGACATGAAATTGTCAAAGAAGCGGGCGGCCTGCACAAATTTATGAATTGGGACAGAGCAATTCTTACGGACAGCGGCGGATTTCAGGTTTTTTCCCTTGGAAAGCTCCGCAAAATTACGGAAGAAGGTGTAAAGTTCCGCTCTCATATCGACGGATCGGCACATATGATTTCACCCGAAAAATCAATTGAAATTCAAAACGCTCTCGGTTCGGACATAATGATGGCATTTGACGAATGTGCACCGTATCCGGCCGACAGAAGATATGTAAAGAATTCGCTTGAACGCACAACAAGATGGCTGAAGCGCTGTAAGGATTATCACACGGACTGGGAAAGGCAGTCGCTTTTCGGAATCATGCAAGGCGGTATGTACAAAGACCTCAGAAAGCAGAGTGCAGAAGAAATCGTCGATCTTGACCTCCCCGGATATGCAATCGGAGGACTTTCGGTAGGAGAACCGAAGGAACTTATGCTGGATATTTTGGATGACTGTGTGGAATATCTCCCGAAGGAAAAAGCCAGATATCTTATGGGGGTCGGAACCCCGGACTACCTATTTGAGGGCGTGGAGCGCGGCGTGGATATGTTTGACTGCGTGCTTCCGACCCGAATTGCAAGGCATGGTCTTGCAATGACCTCTCACGGAAGGGTAAACATCAAGAATGCCAAATATGAGAAGGACTGGGAACCGCTCGATGCAGAGTGTGACTGCTACACATGCAGAAACTATTCAAGAGCATATCTGCGTCATTTATATAAAGCTGACGAAATGCTTTCGGCGATGCTTTTGTCAAATCATAATCTGTATTTCCTGATTAATATGATGGGAAACATTAGGAAAGCAATTGAAGAAGACCGTTTTCCGGAATACAAAAAGGAGTTTTATGACAAGTATGGCAGATTTTAACACACATGAGCAGGAAGCGCGGCCGATTTGCCCGCACAGTGAGTTTTGCGGCGGATGTATTTATCAGGGCGTCGCATATGAAGATCAGCTTGCCGATAAAGAGAAGCAGGTTTACAGTTTTCTGGAAGCGAAGAGTGTTGTACCGGCAAAGGTGGATGCAATTGAAGGATGTACGGTTCGATACGGATACAGAAACAAGATGGAGTATACATTCGGTGACTTTGTTAAAGATGGGGAAACAACCCTCGGCATGCACCGAAAGAAGAATTTCATGTCCATCATAACGGTTGATGAGTGTCAGCTTGTGGATGAAGATTTTAATGTGATTTTGGATGCGGTGCTGAATTTTGTGAAAACAAACGAATATCCGTTTTATCACAAGAGAACGCACAAAGGACTCATGCGGAATCTGATTATAAGAAAGGGCATGAGAACAGAAGAACTCCTTATTAACATTGTCACGACATCGGAAGAAGGGTTTGATGAAGAGGCATTTACAGAAATGCTTCTTGCACTCAATCCCCGAAATAAAATTGTCGGAATCCTTCGCACGTTTAACGACAATATCGCCGACGCGGTAAACTGCGAAAGGCTCAAAACGCTTTGGGGCAGAGATTACTACATGGAGAAAATCCTGAATCTTGATTTCAAAGTCAGTGCGTTTTCTTTCTTTCAGACCAATGTGGAAGCAGCAGAGAGGCTCTATTCGGAGGCACTTGCCATGGTTGATTCCTTTGAGGGAAAGTCCGTGTTCGACTTATATTGCGGAACGGGCACCATTTCGCAGATCTTGGCACTGAGAGCGAGGAGCGTAATCGGAATTGAGCTCGTTTCGGAAGCGGTGGATGCGGCAAGGGAAAATGCGGAACTGAACGGATTGTCAAATTGCAGCTTCATAGCCGGGGATGTTTTCGAGGTGCTGAAAGGTGTCAGCGAAAAACCGGACGTGATAGTTGTCGATCCGCCAAGGGTGGGTATACAGCCCAAATCTTTAGACAAAATCATCGAATACGGTGTTTCCGAAATTATCTATATTTCCTGCAACCCGAAGACGATGGCGGATAATTTGAAATATATGAAGTATTACGGATATGAATGCGTTTACTTAAAACCCTTTGATAATTTTCCGCTTACCAAGCACATTGAGAGCATTGCGCTGCTAAGAAAGAAATAGAGAATGTGAAGAAACTGTGAAGAATTTGCTAAAAAAATCTTTACTGTAAAGCGAAAAAGTATTATTATTTTATATAAAGGAGAATATAAATGGAAGCAAAGAAAATTTTAAAAGATTTAGTTGCAATTAATACAATCGCAGACAAAGATAACAATCGGATCATGGATTATATCGATAGTTTTCTTTCCAATCTGGGATTTGAAATTGAAAGAAAGAAGAATGCGGAAACCGGAAAAGAGGTTTTAATCGGCAAATACGGCGAGAATCCGGCAATCGGATTCTTGGGACATACGGATACCGTTGATATTACGGATGGCTGGACAACCGATCCGCACGAACTGACCGAAAAAGACGGAGTTCTCTACGGACTGGGTGCATGTGACATGAAGGGCGGCATTGCAGCTTTTCTTTCGGCAATTTCCGAAACCGATTTGAGCAAACTTCAGAAGGGACTTGCTGTATACTGCACATATGACGAAGAAATTATGTTCGGCGGTGTAAAAGATTTGGTTGATGCCGGAACGAAGTTCCCTCCGCATGTTATCGTCGCAGAACCTACAGACCTTATTCCGATGATCGGTTCCAAAGGTCTCATTGAATACATCTTTACTTTCAAGGGAGTTACAACCCATTCCAGCACACCGATTGACGGAAAGAGCTCAAACAAGAATGCGGTGAAGTTTCTCAATCGCATGATGGATTTCGAACAGGAACTCAGAAAGACCCCGAGTCCTTTCTTCAGGGTTCCGTACCCTACGATGAACATCGGAATCATCGAAGGCGGCACATCCATTAATAAAGTGCCGGATAAAACAACCGTATATCTTGATTTTCGTATTTGCGACTCAGAGAGGGAATACCCGCTCATCCGCAAAGCGGTCGATGATGCCATTGAGGGTCTCGACGGCACATACGAGATCATTAATGATATAGCCTCATTCCGGAACAACAGCGAGCTTGTTCACGTTTATGAGGAAAAGACGGGCAAGAAAGGGCAGCCTTTCTTTGGAATTACAGAGGCATCTTTCTTCGAAGGTGACCGCGTCATTCTTGGCCCGGGACCAATGACAGCACATGAAGCAAATGAACACATTACGGTGGAATCCTTGGATAAGACAGCGGAGATCTATTCGGACATGATTCAGATGCTATGTGGTAAATAAATTCAGTTTATGATTCGTTATAACTAATAAAATAGGAAAAGGAGGACAACTTATGAGTAATGGTCCAAAACTCGGCGAGAAGAAAAAATTTAATCTTCCGCATACATTTGTCATTTTATTCGCTATTATTGTAGTCTGTGCTATTCTTACATGGATTATCCCTGCAGGTTCCTTCGACTATATGGAAAATGCAGACGGCAGACAGGTTGCAATCGCAGGTACATGGCATGAAACTGCTGAAGTATCACCGGTAGGCCCTTTCAGAGTATTCGAACTCGTTTATGAAGGTATGGTTGACGCAGCAGACATTTCATTCCTCGTATTCATCACATATGCATCCGTTGTATTTGTAATCAAATCAGGTGCTTTCGACGGTGCGGTTGCTGCTCTTCTTAAGGTTTTCAAAGGTAAGAGCTCCCTCATCACTATTCCGATTTTCATGCTGTTAATCGGTCTTGGTTCATCCACAATCGGCATGTTCGAAGAATGGCTTCCGTTCATACCGGTATTCGCAGCAATTTATGTCGGCATGGGATATGACGCACTCGTAGGTCTTGCAGTTATCGCATTCGGTGCCGGCGTCGGTTACTCCGGAGCTATGATGAACCCGTTCACCGTAGGTGTTGCACAGGGTATCGCAGAAGTAACTTACATGTCCGGTGTTGGCTATCGTCTTGCCTGCCACCTGGTAATGTGGGCAGTTGCTTCCGCATTCACAGTTCGTTACGCTTCCAAGGTTAAGGATGATCCGAAGAACTCATACTTATACGGAACAAAGATGGAAGAACTCATGCATAATGAAAGCGGCGTCGATGTAAGCAAGCTCGAATTCGGCCTTAAACAGAAACTCGTTCTGTTAGACCTTCTTGCTGCTATCATTATCGTAGTAATCGGCGTTGTAAAAGCCGGCTGGTATTTCTCACAGATTTGTGCAGTATTCCTTATCATGGGTATCGTTTGCGCAATCATCATGAGATGGGACCTCAACACAATCGGAGCAACTTTCGCAACAGGTTTCCAGGATGCTACTACAGCAGCAATCATGGTTGGTATTGCCCGTGGCGTTAAACTCGTACTGGTTGAAGGTGGAATCATCGATACAGTTGTATACGGATTTACGCTTCCACTTTCACACCTTCCGATTTGGCTGTCCGCAATCGCAATGCTCGTTATGCAGACAATCCTCAACTTCTTCATCCCATCAGGTTCCGGCCAGGCAGCAGTATCCATGCCGATCATGGCACCTATGGCAGACCTTCTTGGCATGACAAGAGACACAGCTGTTCTTGCATTCCAGTTCGGTGATGGTTTATCCAACATCATCTGGCCTACAGCATTCGCAGCAGTAGTATCCGGTCTTGCAGGAATGCCTCTTGAAAAATGGTGGAAGTTCGCATTCAAACTCTTCGGAATCTTACTTTGCGTACAGGCTGTATTGATGGTAATTGCAGTAGCAATTAACTTCGGCGGCTAAAGCAGAGCATAATTCCGACTCTCGAATCATAAAACTGTAGAGAATATAATTCTCATAAAAAACGCCTCATTTGAGGCGTTTTTTTATTGGAGCAATTTGCCTATACAGAAATCGTAACAATTCTTACATTTCAGATACGAAAATCGCTGTCCTTCTTGTAAAATAATGTAAATGTAATATAATGTAAAACAAGGAGGGCTATTATATGGAAAAGAAAAAATTAACCTATGATCAATTTAAAGAGAAAGTCAAAACGGAGATAAAGTCTTATCTGCCGGAGAAATTTGAAGAGTATACCGTGAGCGAGAAGCTCGTAAATAAGGTGAATGTGGAACTTGAGACCCTTATGCTGGTTCCGAATCGTGAAAACAATGGGGACACAGATGAGCCTTGCTGCATGGCGAATACCTATTTTAAACCGTATTATGAGAAATATGCTTCGGGTGCAAGTTTTGAAATGTTGATCAAAGAAATCGCGGCAATTATAAAAGCGACCGATGTAATATCAGAAAAAATGAAGAAAAGTACAGAGGAAGAGCAGATCATTTTTGGTGAGTGCATCGTCTTCCAGCTTATCAACAAGGAGCGAAACAAAAGGCTGATTGAGAATGTGCCGCACTATGATGTTCTCGATCTTACATTGATATGCCGTGAGGTTGTAATAAACGGAAACGACCTCTACAGCACGATCATCGACTATGAGATACTCAGGAAAATCAATATGACGGAAGAAGAACTGTATAAATTTGCGCTGAAAATGACGAAGAAAACCTTAAAACCCGAGCTTGTCGCTGTGGCACCGCCGATGTATGCCTTATCAAACAAAAGACTTACCTGGGGTGCAGCTTCCATCGTCTATGAGAAGCTGCTGGAAGACCTTGCAAAAAAGCTTGACTGCGATTTGTATCTGCTGCCGTCGTCTCTTGATGAGATAATTGTTTTACCGACGAACCTGCCGGAGACGAAGATCAATGATGAAACGGTAAAAGAATTACTGAAAGCCGGAAATAAAGAAAGCATTACCGAAGAAGAATGGCTGTCCGATAATGTATACATTTATCGAAAGGACGAGCATCTCATTGATATTCTTCAGTAATGCTGCAGTATTAAAAGTTGTCAAAAGGTATTACACATTATTTGTGTTATCCAAAAAAGTGATCAGGGAGCCGGCAAACTTTTCTTTGGTTTTGTCGGTTATTCCGCAGTAAAGCATGGCCATGCCCGAATCTCTGTTGCAGAATACGCTGCAAGGGGTGGTTTCCACTGCATCTTCCACGATCATTTCCGAGTCACCGGTGAAAGCCAAAAAGCTGCTTTCAAACTGATCAAGAAGAGCCGAGGCTTTCCCGCCGCCGCTGTAAACACTGTAACTGTTCACGGTGCAGCTCTTTACATCGCAGAGCCCTGCGATCGTCTTGTATGCATCGCAAATCTCCATAAGAAGATCAGCGGAAGAACTCATGGCACTTACCAAAATCGACAGGGAAGAACCTTTTGCGCGGATTTTTCCGATATTTGTGACGGCGGTTACATTGCCGTCGTCATCTTTGTAATATACACCGTTAAGTGCCGTGTACATAAGGCTGATAATGTTTTCGGTTTCTTTCTTTGTGAATACCGTGTTAGGAAGTTCTGCTTCTTTATACGTATAGGAGATTTCGGGATAATCCCCCGCATATTTGTCGTCAAATTTTTCGATCGCCTTATCCATTCTCGTGCAGAACTTTTCCTCGTCAGAAGAACTGATGACAACCGTTACCGATGCACGTGAAGGCATTGTGTCGGCATTTTTTCCGCCTGTAAAGGATGAAAGTTCAAACAAAAGCGAAGTCGATTTGAAGTTCGCCAGCAGATTTCCGAGCGTTTTGATAGGGTTAATCGCGTAACCTGCGTCCTGAGAAGGAACATGTTTGATTGTAATCTTGTATGCCTTGTCATGCGTCGGAGCACATGTTTTCAGCGAATCCGTAATCGCAAACTGTTTATATCCGCCCGTTGTGATTGATACTTTGGAAGAGGACGAAGCTCCCAGGAAGAACAACTGCGTGTCCTTTGTCATGTATTCTTCCGACAGTGATTCCGCACCCTTCATCTCGCCGTTTTCACGCGGCATGAACACGACTTTGAAAGCTCCGTGATATTTGGCATTCTTGGCAACGGTCAGAGCTGTCGCCATAGGTTCCAGATAGTTTTCCATATCTGCAGCGTCGTATTCGCATGCGATAATTACCGGTTTGTTTTCTTTGTAGTCTTTGGACGATGCCTTAATCGAGTAGATAACGTTGTTATTCCAATCTCTTTCAGACTTTATATCTTTGTTGGCCGCCCACGAGACGAGGTAATCGGCCACCTTATCATTTGAATTCAACGTGCTGAGCGAGTCGGCAATATCCGTTTTGTATGCACTGAGTTTTTCGCTTACGATTTCTTCCAAAGTAGGTTCATCATTTTGATTCGAGCGAACCAGATAGATTCCGCCCGCAGCGAGCGCAATCACCAATATGACTCCAATAGCCAAAAAGACTGTTTTTTTTCTGCCTAAATTTTTAATTTTACTCGATATATCCAATTTCCCCATAATTATCCACCTTTTTAAATTTCATGCTTTGAATTACAGTGTCACAATGCTATAATGTAGTTGTAAACTTACAAGTTACAATTATATCATAAAAAATATGAAAAGGAAAGTGATTATAAGATGAAGAATATTGAAGGCGAAAGAATTGTATTGCGCGAAAGTACATTTGATGATTGCAGATTCTTTGCGGAATGGGAGCAGATGGATTCGGTTACGGAGTTCTTCACGATAAGCAAGGGCAGAGACTACGAAGAAGTTGTTACGGAATTCATCCACCGCTGCGAGGACGATGACAAGATGCAGCTGACAATCTGTCTCAAAAAGGACGAAAAACCGATTGGGCGAATTTATGTAAGCAATATTGACGATCACTATGATTCTCTTGATATAACGAGAATCTACATAGCCGACAAGAACTTACGCGGCAGGGGACTCGGAGAAGAAGCCCTGGAAACGATGCTTCGGCTTGCATTTGAGGAAATGAATATGGAGAGAGTTACCTTGGATCATTTCACCGACAACAAAATCGCCTCGAAACTCTATCTCAAGGTTGGATTCTCATACGAAGGCGTGATGAGAAACGGCGGCAAGAAAGACGGAAAATATGTAGACCTTCATTTGATGTCCATGCTTCGGGAAGAATATTTTTCGAGAAAAAACAAGTAAACCTCTTGACATATCGGACATTTAGTAGTAAATTTTAATAAACATACTACATATTGTGGTTTATTGACACGTAATAATGGAAGAAAAGAAAAAGGAAAAGGACGGTTTTACGCATGGACAGCATCAAAAAGATCATTAAACGAGACGGAAGAATGGTTGACTTTAATGTCGACAAAATTGCCGATGCCATTTTTAAGGCTGCGCAGGTTCTCGGCGGACGTGACAGAGAAATGTCGCTTTATCTGGCAAAACAAGTGGAACTTTATTTATTGGAAATCTGCCATAATCAGATACCTACGGTAGAACAGATTCAGGATGCTGTTGAGAAAATTCTGATTGAAAACGGACACGCCCGCACAGCGAAAGAATACATACTTTACCGTGCGGAACGTACCAGAGTCAGAAACATGAACACCAAACTCATGAAGATTTATGAGGATCTGACTTTTAAAGAAGCAAAAGAAAACGAAATCAAGCGTGAAAACGCAAACATAGACGGAAATACAGCAATGGGAACAATGCTGAAGTACGGTTCCGAGGGTGCCAAGGAATTCTACAAGATGTATGTTATCGACCCGAAGCATACCAAAGCCCACGAAGAAGGCGACATCCATATTCACGATATGGACTTCTATACGTTGACGATGACCTGCTGCCAGATTGACCTGGTAAAACTGCTCAAAGACGGATTTTCGACCGGACACGGGCATTTGAGAGAGCCAAACGACATCGAAAGCTACGCAGCACTTGCATGCATTGCGATTCAGTCGAATCAGAATGACCAGCACGGCGGACAGTCCGTACCGAATTTTGACTACGGAATGGCTCCCGGCGTTAAGAAAGCATATAAGAGACTTTATGTGACGAACCTCGGCAAGATGCTCGACTTCCTCGAAGATATAGAAGACGGGGTTGAGAGAATGAAGGCTCTCGAAGGAAAGATTGAGCACGAATACGGCGTTTATCCTTGCATGGCATGGGACAACAACTACATGGAGCTTGAACTGGAAGAACTTAAGAAAATCGTTCCGGAAGAGGAAGCACACAAAATGCAGGCTCGCTCCAAGAAGTTCGCCGATAAAGAAATCAGAAGGAAGACTTATCAGGCAATGGAAGCATTCATCCATAACCTGAATACCATGCACTCTAGAGCGGGCGCGCAGGTTCCGTTCAGTTCCATCAACTACGGCACAGACACCTCTCCGGAAGGCAGGCTCGTCATGGAAAGTATTATGATGGCGACAGAAGCGGGACTGGGAAACGGCGAAACACCGATTTTCCCGATTCAGATATTTAAAGTAAAAGAAGGCGTAAGCTACAATCCGGGAGATCCGAACTACGACTTGTTCAAGCTCGCATGCAAGGTTTCGGCGAAGAGACTTTTCCCGAATTTCTCGTTCCTTGATGCACCGTTCAATAAGCAGTACTATAAAGAGGGCGATCCAAGCACGGAATGTGCTTACATGGGATGCCGTACGCGTGTTATCGCCAATGTCTATGACCCGACCAGAGAAATCGTAAACGGCAGAGGCAACCTCAGCTTTACTTCGCTGAATCTGCCGAGACTGGCGATCAAGGCGAAAGGCGACATCGATTTGTTCTTCGAATTGCTCGACAATACGATTGACATTTGTATCGCACAGCTTTACGACCGATTCAAAATTCAGTCGCAGAAAAAAGTCAAGAACTTCCCGTTCCTCATGGGACAGGGCATTTGGCTTGACTCGGACAAGCTGGGTCCTGACGATACCATTGAAGAAGTAATCAAACACGGAACGCTTACCGTCGGATTTATCGGGCTCGCGGAATGCCTGAAGGCTCTTGTGGGCGCACACCACGGAGAGTCAAAGGAAGCACAGAGCCTCGGACTTGAAATCGTCGGCTACATGAGAAAGAGAATGGATGAGCAGGCAAGAAAGACCGGCCTCAACTGGTCACTCATCGCAACGCCGGCGGAAGGACTTTCGGGACGTTTTGTTAGAATCGACAAAGAAAGATACGGAATCATCCCGGGCGTTACGGACAGAGACTATTACACAAACAGTTTCCATGTTCCGGTATACTACCCGATAAATGCTTTCGAAAAGATCAGACTGGAAGCTCCTTATCACGAACTTACCAACGGCGGACATATTTCCTACATTGAACTTGACGGAGACCCACTTAAGAATCTTGATGCGTTCGAAAAGGTAGTAAGATGCATGAAGGAATCCGGAATCGGATACGGCTCCATCAACCATCCGGTTGACAGAGACCCTTGCTGCGGATACACGGGAATCATTGATAATGAGTGCCCGCAATGCCACCGCAAAGAGGAAGAAGGCGATGTCGGATTCGAGAGAATCCGCAGAATAACCGGATATTTGGTAGGAACCATGGATCATTGGAACAATGCCAAAGCGGCAGAGGAAAAGGACAGAGTAAAACATGACCTCAACACAGGATTCGAAAAACTTTAATTTCATACGGCTTGCAGGGGTCATAAGGGAATCCATCGTGGACGGACCGGGACTGCGGTTTACCGTATTCTGTCAGGGCTGTCCCCACGGATGCGAAGGATGCCACAATCCGGATACGCATGATTTTAACGGTGGATACGACTGCGAGATATCGAAGATTACAGCGGCAATCGATGAGAACCCGCTGCTGGACGGAGTAACCTTTAGCGGAGGGGAACCGATGTGCCAGCCGGAGGCCTTCCTGAATCTTGCCTGCGAAATCAAAAAAAGAAATCTGAACATCGTAATCTATACCGGCTTCACATTTGAGGAACTTCAGGAAAAGGCAAAAACAAACGATGCAGTGCGGCAGCTCCTCCAATTGACGGATTTGCTCATTGACGGACCTTTTGTGCAGAAACAGCGCGATTTGACCCTGCTCTTCCGGGGAAGCAGCAACCAGCGGGTGATCGATATGAAGCAGACCTTAGAAGAGGGAAAGATCTGCCTTGCCGAAAAATATTTATAAGAATCATAAAAAATCGCTTGAAACAAGCCTCGCTATGTGGTATAATGGCTTGTGTTCGAGTGTGAACCCAATTTAAAACGAAATGCGTCAAGCTTAATATA
Organism: Bacillota bacterium; assembly: GCA_022764365.1. Classification (GTDB taxonomy): domain Bacteria; phylum Bacillota; class Clostridia; order Peptostreptococcales; family Anaerovoracaceae; genus CAG-238. Next base: position 20,063 of record JALERA010000016.1, on the reverse strand, counting down.
CTAAAGGAGGTGCGGTAAATGTCAAGAAAATGCGAAATTTGCGGAAAAGGTCAAGTATCTGGAAACAGCATATCCCATTCCGTAAGACATACAAGAAGAAAATGGAACGCTAACATTCAGACTGTAAGAGTTGCTGATGAAAACGGAACAGTTAGAAGAGCAAACGTATGCACAAGATGCATCAGATCGAATAAAGTAAACCGTGCCATTTAATTTATGAGTGAAAATCCGCAGAGTGATTCTTTGCGGATTTTTTAGTTAAATTTTCCACAGAAGCATACAGAAAGAGGGTGACAACATGTTGGATAAAATTATAGTAAACGGATTATATCCTGATTTTAATGAGAAGAAGATGAAAAATGCCAATATCGGCATCAAGGACGGGAAAATCGCTTTTATCGGAAGCGAACAGCCGGAAGCTGCGAAAATCATCGACGCAAAGGGCAAGGTGGTCTCTCCGGGCTTTATCGACATCCATATGCATGAAGAGAACTTCTGCAAGGAAGGCAAGAAATTCGTAATCGCGAGAATGATGATGGAAATGGGCGTTACGACAGCCGTGGGCGGAAACTGCGGCGTTATGTATCAGCCACTGTCGGAATTTAAACAGACCATTGAAGAACTGGGAGGAAGCCCGGTAAACTATGTTATGCTTGCGGGCTATAACCAGTACCGCACCGCTATGGGAATCGGAAGATACGCGCACCCTTCGCAGAAGCAGATGGACGAGCTTGCGGAAATTATGAAGCGCGAACTCGCAGAAGGTGCTTATGGCATTTCCTTCGGAATCGAGTACGATCCGGGAATCACATTCGACGAAATGCTGAATGCGGTAAGAGTTTCGGACAATCCACATCTTTTAGTGTCTGCACATTATCGTGACGAAACCAAGAAGGACGATCTTTTCCCGGTGGAAGAAATGATTCGTTTTGCTCTTGAAATCCCACAGAAATTTCAGATTTCCCACCTTTCCAGCTGCTCGGCGACCGGAAGCATGAAAGAGGCTTTGGAATGCATCAACGCGGCAATGGAAAAGAACCCGAGACTCAACTACGATACCTATCCGTATAACGCATTTTCAACGGAAATCGGCTCTGCCGTATTCGAGGACGGATGCCTGGAGCAGTGGGGCAAGGACTACAGTGACATTCTTCTCACGGACGAACCGTTTAAGAATGTTTACTGCACGGAAGAGATTTTCAGAGAAGCAAGAGAAAAGTATCCGAATATGCTTGCAGTGGCTGCAGTCATGAATGAGGATGAAATCACAGCGGCAATCGTGAACAAAAACGGCATGGTCGCAAGTGATGCAATCATCAACAACGGAGGCGGACATCCGAGAGCAGCCGGCACATTCCCAAGAGTGCTCGGCAAATATGTAAGAGAAGAGAAGGCACTCCCGCTTATCGATGCTCTTCGCAAAATCACGCTTGAGCCGGCAAAGAGACTTGAACTTGACGATAAGGGCAGAATTGAAGTCGGCTGCGATGCGGACATCACAATCTTTGATCCCGAAACAATCATCGACAAGGCAGACTTCACGCAGCTTTCCCGTCCGGAAGGAATCGATTATGTTATCATAAACGGTAACACGGCGATTGCACACGGTGAGAATGTAAGCGAACGCGAGGGAAGATTTATTTCATTCTGCAAACAAAAATTTGAACCATGAGCAAGTGAAAAAAATAACTATATTTTTAGGCTTGAAATCTTTTGAGTGATTTGATACAATACAAGCAGATAAGTTATTGAAAATGAAAGAGAACAACTTTTTGTGACTGACGGAAATGCGGATAACCGCAAGGGAGCAAGAAGTTTAAATGTCGACCGTCTGGGCGTATTTGTTCCCTTATTTGGGGGGGATGAATATGCCCTTTTTTAGTTAAAAAAACGGAGGAAATGTATGAACAAAATTGGAATTATCATGGGTTCGGACAGCGACCTTCCAATTGCCGAAAAAGCAATCAAAAAACTTGCGGAGTATGGGATTAATTACGAGGTGCATGTCTATTCAGCACATCGCACACCGGAAGAAACAATTCGATTCGCAAAAGAAGCCCGCCAAAACGGATTTGACGCATTAATCGGAATTGCCGGTAAGGCGGCACACTTGGCAGGTGTGATTGCGGCGAACACGACACTGCCGGTTATCGGCGTGCCGGTAAACTCTTCGCTTGAGGGAATGGATGCACTTCTGTCGACCGTTCAGATGCCGCCGGGAATTCCGGTGGCAACCGTAGGAATCGACGGTGCTGCCAATGCAGCAATCCTTGCCGCGGAAATTTTAGCGGTATCTGATGAAAAGCTTGCACAGCTGCTTTTAAAAAAGCGCATAGAGGCCAAAGAAGCAGTTTTAGAAAAAAACCACAGAATTGAAGAAAAATGGAACGGAGGAACAAAATGAGCAAGAAATTAGTGTACACAGGAAAGACCAAAAATGTATTTGAGATGGAAAACGGGAACTTTCTTTTAAAGTTTAAGGATGATTGCACAGGTAGAGATGGGGTGTTTGACCCGGGCGAAAATTCGGTAGGGCTTACGATTGAAGGCGTAGGAGATGTAAATCTCAGAATGTCAACCTATTTCTTCGAAAAAATCAATGCAGCAGGTATCAAAACTCATTTTGTCAATGCTGATTCGCAAGAAACAACGATGGAGGTTCTTCCGGCAAAGGTATTCGGGAACGGACTGGAAGTTATTTGCCGTCGTAGGGCAGTGGGAAGCTTTATACGCCGCTATGGAGAATACATTGAAGAAGGTGCAGTTCTTCCGGATTATGTAGAAACAACTTTCAAAAATGATGAAAAGAATGATCCGCTCGTAACCAAGGACGGTTTGATTGTTCTCGGCATTATGACAGCGGAGCAGTATGAAGAAATCAAAGAAATGACACAGAAGATTACGCAGATTGTTGCTGATGATTTAGAACAAAAGGGGCTGGTGCTCTATGACATCAAGTTTGAATTTGGCTATGACAAGAATGGAAAAGTAATGCTGATTGATGAAATTGCTTCCGGAAATATGCGAGTATATAAGGATGGTAAGTACATTGATCCAATGACACTTTCCAAATTATTCTTTGCATAAATTATCATTGAGGCATAGTAAGAAAACGGAGGTGTAACATTGGGTGGTTTCTTTGGAGCTGTATCCAAAAGGAATGTAGTCCCGGATGTTTTTTTCGGAACAGACTATCATTCACATTTGGGAACGCGAAGAGCCGGCATGGCGGCGGTCGGCACGGAAACAGGATTCCGGCGTAAGATACATAATATTGAAAATTCGCCGTTTCGAACCAAATTCGAGGGAATTACGGAAGAAATGAAGGGAACCGGATGTCTCGGATGCATAAGTGATGCGGATCCGCAGCCGATTTTGATTCGTTCGAAGCTTGGAATATTTGCAATTACAACGATAGGATTGATTCAAAATGCAGAAGAACTTGCAAAAGAGTTTTTGGAAAAAGAAAACGGTCACTTTGAGGCTTATACAGGAGGAAAAATCAATGCTACGGAGCTTGTTGCAGCTTTGATTAATCAAAAAGAAAGTTTTGAAGAGGGAATTAGATTTGTGCACAAAAAGATTGAGGGGTCCATTTCCATATTGATTTTGCTGGAAGACGGGAGTTTAATCGCTGCCCGTGATAAAGTCGGAAGACTTCCGGTTCTGATCGGAAAAAATGAGGACGGATACTGCGTTTCGTTTGAATCCTTTGCATATCGAAAGCTTGGATATGAAGATTTTAAAGAGTTGAATCCGGCAGAGATTGTGAAAATCACCGCAGACAGCACAGAAACTCTCGATGCAGGCGGTAAAGAAATGAAGATTTGTGCGTTTCTTTGGACTTATTATGGTTATCCAACTTCCAAATACGAAGGCGTGAATGTGGAAATCATGCGTAACCGTAACGGAAGGATTTTAGCTAAGACGGACAAGAAAAACAGTATCGTATCCGACATTGATTTCGTCAGCGGAGTGCCGGACTCCGGAACTCCTCATGCGATTGGATATGCGAATGAGAGTGGAATCCCATTTGCCCGTCCATTTATCAAATATACCCCCACATGGCCGCGGAGTTTCATGCCGATCGGACAGCAGGAAAGAAACATGGTCGCAAAAATGAAGATGATACCGGTTCACGAGCTGATTGAAGGCAAAAAGCTTTTACTTGTGGACGACAGCATCGTTCGAGGAACTCAGCTTCGGGAGACGGTGGAATTTCTTTACGAAAACGGTGCGAAGGAAGTTCATATGCGGTCAGCTTGTCCGCCGATTATGTATGGGTGCAAATTTCTAAACTTTTCAAGAAGCAATTCTGAGATGGATTTGATTGCAAGACAAGCGATGTTTGAGTTGGAAGGGAAAACAGCAACAAATTATATTGAAGAATATATTGACGGAAGAACAGAAAGAGGCAAGGCGCTCAGAAAGAATATCAGTGAACGCTTGCACTTTGATTCTCTCGATTATCAGACCCTTGAGGGCATATCGGAAGCCATCGGAATTGAGCCATGCAAGCTCTGCACTTACTGTTGGAACGGAAAGGAATAAACAATGAATAATTCAAAATCAGACAGCTATGCAAAGGCAGGCGTGGATATCACAGCAGGATATCGTGCCGTGGAACTGATAAAAACACATATTGCAAGAACAATGACGAGCGGAATGCTTTCCGGCATCGGAGGCTTCGGAGGACTGTTCGAGCTCGATTTAACCGGAATTATGAAGCCGGTGCTTGTCAGCGGAACCGACGGCGTGGGAACGAAGCTGAAACTTGCGTTTTTGATGGATAAGCATGATACCGTCGGAATCGACTGCGTGGCGATGTGCGTCAACGATATCATCTGCTGCGGCGCGAAGCCGCTGCTTTTCCTCGATTATATTGCCTGCGGAAAGAATGTTCCGGAAAGAATTGCAGAAATCGTTTCGGGAATCGCGGAGGGATGCGTGCAGTCCGGTGCGGCGCTTGTAGGCGGTGAAACCGCAGAAATGCCGGGATTTTATCCGGTAGACGAATATGATCTTGCGGGATTTTCAGTCGGCGTGGTTGATAAGGCTAAGATTATCGACCATAAGACGATGAAAGAAGGAGACATCGTAATCGCGCTGCCTTCGAGCGGCGTTCATTCCAACGGATTCTCCCTTGTGCGTAAAGTTTTCGACATCGAAAATACAGACATCCGCACGCCGCTTGCCGAGCTTTCCGGAAAATCCCTTGGCGAAGCGTTGCTTGCGCCTACGAAAATCTATGTAAAGCCGATGCTTGCGCTTTTCGAGAAGGTGCAGGTCAAAGCCGTTTCCCACATCACCGGCGGCGGGTTCTATGAGAATATTCCGCGCAGCATTCCGGACGGACTTTGCGCGAAGATAAAAAAGGACAGCGTACGCGTTCTTCCGATTTTTGATTTGATCGCAAAGACAGGCGAAATTCCTGAAAGAGACATGTTCAACACCTTTAACATGGGTGTTGGAATGAGCGTGGTCGTTTCGGCAGAAGACGCGGAAAAAGCACTTGCAATACTGAAGGAAAGCGGAGAAGACGCCTACATCATGGGCGAAATCGTCTCCGCATCTTCCGGCAGCGAAAAGGTGGAATTATGGTAAAAGCAAAGATTGCGGTACTGGTATCGGGCGGCGGCACAAATCTGCAGGCACTGATTGACGCGCAAAGCAGCGGCATTCTGAAAAGCGGGGAAATCGTGCTTGTCGTTTCGGGAAACGAAGATGCTTATGCGCTTACCCGCGCTGAAAAGGCGGGAATCCGGGCAGAAGCAGTGCCTTATAAAAAATGCAGTTCCCAGCAGGAGTTTGAAGCAAAGATTTTAGAGCTTCTCGAGGAGGAAGAGGTTGATTTAATTATTCTTTCAGGATTTTTGAATATATTGACGGAAAACTTTACGGCGCAGTATCCGGAGCGGATTCTCAACATTCATCCGTCTCTGATTCCGTCATTCTGCGGGAAAGGCTTTTACGGACTGAAAGTACACGAAGCGGCACTTGCTTACGGCGTAAAGGTGACCGGGGCGACCGTGCATTTTGTCAACGAAGTTCCCGATGGCGGACGCATTCTCATGCAGAAAGCGGTTTCTGTTGAAGAAGGCGATACACCTCAGACCCTTCAAAGGCGTGTGATGGAGGAAGCGGAGTGGATACTGCTTCCCGCTGCGGCGGAAAAAGTGTGCCGGACGATACTGGAAAACAGAAAGGACGCAATATGAATCGATACGAAAAAAACTCTCTCGCGAAAATTTTGCGGAAAAACAGCTATCCGGGAAGAGGAATCGTCTGCGGGAAGAGCGCGGATGGAACGAAGGCAGTTACGGCCTATTTCATCATGGGAAGAAGCGAGAATTCGAGAAACCGTGTTTTTAAAGCTGAAGAGGAAAATGTGACAATCTATCCTTTTGACGCTTCAAAGGTGGAAGATCCGTCGCTCATCATCTATTCGCCAATCAGAAAGCTGGGTAATCGTCTCATCGTGACAAACGGAGACCAGACGGACACGATATATAACTTTCTCAAAGACGGAAAGATCGTAGAAGAAGCACTTGCGACAAGATGCTTCGAGCCTGACGCGCCGAATTTCACGCCAAGAATCAGCGCGGTTATGACCTTCGGAGAAACGCTTTCCTACCAGATGAGCATTTTGAAGAGCATGGATGCGGAAGGAAGGGAGTGCGCGCGCTATTTCTATAACTACACGGCAGAAGCGGGACTCGGACATTTTATACATACTTATGAGCAGGACGGAAATCCGCTTCCGACTTTTTGCGGGGAACCGCGGAGAATCGAAATACCGAATGACATCGACATTTTTACGGATGAAATCTGGGAGAACCTGAATGAAAACAATAAGATTTCGCTTTTTGTGCGGTTTGTGAGCCTTCTTGACGGGGAGAGAGAAGACCGCATGATAAATAAGAACAAATAATTTTGCAGGGAACGAAAATGAAAGAATATGAATTGAAGTACGGATGCAATCCGAATCAAAAACCGGCAAAAATCTATATGGAAAACGGAGCAGAGCTTCCGATTGAAATTTTAAACGGAAGACCGGGCTATATCAATCTGCTCGATGCGATGAACAGCTGGCAGCTTGTAAAGGAAATCAAGGAAGCTTTAGGGCTCTGCGCGGCGGCGTCTTTTAAGCATGTCAGCCCGACCTCAGCGGCAGTCGGCGTGAAAATGAGTGAAAACCTGAAAAAGGCGGTTTTTGCCGATGATATACCGGGACTGGACGAATCACCGATTGCAACGGCTTACGCCAGAGCAAGAGGGACTGACCGGATGAGCTCGTTCGGCGACTTTATCGCGCTTTCGGATAAATGCGATGTGCCCTGCGCGAAGCTGATTTCGCGCGAGGTTTCCGACGGCATCATTGCGCCGGATTATGACGAAGAAGCTCTGGAAATTTTGAAAAAAAAGAAAAAAGGGGCATATAATATAATAAAAATTGATACAGCTTATGTACCTGCGGCTGTAGAAAAGAAGCAGGTCTATGGCATAACCTTCGAGCAGGGCAGAAACAATCTGAAAATTGATGAAACCCTGCTGAATACAATCGTAACCGAAAATAAGGAACTTCCGCAGGAGGCTAAGCGGGATTTAATCATCGCGTTGATTACGCTGAAGTATACGCAGTCCAATTCGGTCTGCTTCGCTGCGGACGGACAGGCAATCGGCGTGGGCGCCGGGCAGCAGTCGAGAATCCACTGCACGAGACTTGCGGGCGATAAGGCTGACCTATGGCATCTGCGCCAGAGCGAGAGAGTTCTGGGACTTCCGTTCCGCGAAGATGTGAAAAGACCGGAAAGAGACAACGCGATTGACATCTATCTTTCACAGGACACTGACGATGTGCTGGCGGACGGAAACTGGGAGCGTTTGTTTACCGTAAAACCGCAGCCGTTTAGCAAAGAAGAGCAGCGGGAGTATCTGGCGAAAATCAAAGGCGTCTGTCTGGCATCCGATGCTTTCTTCCCATTTGGAGACAACATCGAGAGAGCTGCAAAGAGCGGCGTTTCCTATATCGCACAGCCCGGCGGCTCGATGCGGGATGAAAATGTGATTGAAACCTGCAATAAATATCATATGACGATGGCGATGACCGGAATCCGGCTGTTCCATCACTGATTCCGGGAGGTAAAGAAATGAAAATCATGGTAGTAGGCGGCGGAGGAAGAGAGCATGCCTTAATCAAAAAAATAAAGGAAAGCCCGAAGACCGGAAAAATTTACGCGCTTCCTGGAAACGGAGGAATCGCGCAGGACGCGGAATGCGTGAATATTAACGCAAAAGATATCCCGGGCATGGTGAAATTCGCAAAGGAAAAAGAAATCGACTTTGCAGTTGTCGCGCCGGATGACCCGCTGGTTTTAGGTGCAGTTGATGCACTGCAGGAAGCCGGCGTGAAAACCTTCGGACCGACGAAGGCTGCGGCAATCATTGAAGGAAGCAAAGCCTTTTCCAAAGACCTGATGAAAAAATATGGAATTCCGACGGCTGCATACGAGACCTTTACGGATATGCAGGCGGCGCTCGATTATCTGGATACACAAAAAGCGCCGATTGTGGTGAAAGCAGACGGACTTGCGCTTGGAAAGGGCGTAATTCTGGCAGAAACAATCGAAGAAGCGAAAAAAGCGGTCGCTTCGATGATGGAGGACAAAATTTTCGGCGAAAGCGGAAGCAGGGTTGTCATTGAAGAATTCCTGACCGGCCCTGAGGTGTCTGTTCTCTCGTTTACGGACGGAAAGACGCTGATTCCCATGATTTCCTCTATGGACCATAAACGCGCTCTGGACGGCGATATGGGGCTGAATACGGGAGGTATGGGAACAATCGCGCCGAACCCGTATTATACGAAAGAAATTGCCGAGCAGTGCATGAAGGAAATCTTCCTGCCGACGATTGCGGCGATGAACGCGGAAGACCGTACTTTCACGGGATGCCTGTACTTCGGTCTGATGCTGACGGCAGACGGCCCGAAGGTCATCGAGTATAACTGTCGTTTCGGTGATCCCGAAACACAGGTTGTACTTCCTCTTTTAGAGAGCGACCTGCTTGAAATCATGCTGCATATCTACGACGGTACTTTGGACGAGGCAGAGGTGAAATTCAGCACTGACAGCGCATGCTGCGTGGTTATGGCTTCCTCCGGCTATCCTGCGAAGTATGAGACAGGCTTTGAAATTACAATGCCTGAGGGCAAAAACATCTACGTTGCCGGAGCAAAGCTTGCAGACGGAAAGCTTGTGACATCCGGAGGAAGAGTTTTAGGCGTAACGGAAACCGCGCCGACTCTTGAAGCGGCGATTCGGAAATCATACGAAACCGTTTCAGAGGTAAAGTTTGAAAACGCATTTTACAGAAAAGACATCGGCGCTCGCGCTTTGATGGCGGAAAGGAAGTAAGAATGGTTTACAGAATTTTTGTAGAGAAAAAGCCCGGACTGGCGCACGAAGCAGAAGCGCTGCTTTACGACCTTCGTGAGGTTTTGCGTGTAGAAGGATTGAAGGATGTTCGGATTTTCAATCGATACGATGCAGAAAATATAAGTGAAGAGCTGTTTGAATATGCGGTGCATACCGTTTTCTCGGAGCCGCAGATTGATAAGGCGGTTCGGAGACTTCCGGAGGCAGACTGCATCTTTGCGGTGGAATATCTTCCGGGGCAGTTCGACCAGAGGGCGTCCTCGGCAGAGGAATGTATTCAGATTATTTCCAAGGGCGAAAGACCGACGGTCAGAACCGCCAAAGTTTATGCTTTATACGGAAAGCTGACAGAAGAAGCTGTTTCAGCGATTAAAAAATATGTGATTAACCCGGTAGAAGCAAGGAAAGCGGAAATGACGCTGCCGCAGTCGCTGAAGCCGGAATATGAAATCCCGCAGGAGGTGGAAACCGTCGAAGGCTTCACCGCTCTTACCGAAGAAGAACTTGCGGAATTTATCAAAACGCGCGGACTTGCAATGGATACGGCGGATCTTTTGGAATGCCGGAAGTACTTCCGCTCGGAAAACCGCCAGCCGACGATTACGGAAATCCGGATGATTGACACCTACTGGTCGGATCATTGCAGACATACAACTTTCAATACGACAATCGACCATGTTGTCTTCAAGGACGAGATGCTGCAGGAAGCCTATGAGCGCTATCTTGGAATCCGTGAAAAACTCGGACGCGCGAAGCCGATAAGCCTTATGGACATCGGTACGATTGCCGCAAAATACCTGAAAGCGCAGGGCAAGCTTTCCAAACTCGACGAATCCGATGAAATCAACGCCTGCACGGTCAAAATCGAAGTTGAGCACGATGGTAAAAAAGAGGACTGGCTGCTGCTCTTTAAAAACGAAACGCACAATCACCCGACGGAAATTGAGCCGTTCGGCGGCGCAGCAACCTGTATCGGCGGTGCAATCCGCGATCCTCTGTCGGGCCGCTCCTATGTATACGGCGCAATGCGTCTTACCGGAGCGGGCGATCCATTGACTCCGGTAAGCGAAACGCTTGCAGGAAAGCTTCCGCAGAGAAAACTCGTCACGACGGCTGCGGCAGGCTACAGCTCTTACGGCAATCAAATCGGACTTGCGACCGGACAGGTTGATGAAATTTATCATCCGGGCTATGTTGCCAAGCATATGGAAATCGGCGCGGTTGTTGGTGCCGCTCCTGCGGAAAATGTAGTAAGAGAAACACCGCAGGCAGGCGATAAGGTGATTCTTCTTGGCGGCAAAACCGGTCGGGACGGCTGCGGCGGAGCGACAGGCTCTTCCAAGAAGCATGACAGCTCGTCCTTGGAAAACTGCGGAGCGGAAGTGCAGAAGGGCAACGCGCCGGAAGAAAGAAAGCTCCAGAGACTTTTCCGAAATCCAACTGCTTCCAAAATGATAAAACGCTGCAACGACTTCGGTGCGGGCGGCGTTTCGGTTGCGGTCGGAGAACTCGCAGACGGACTGAAAATCGACTTAAACCGCGTACCGAAAAAATATGAAGGGCTGGACGGAACGGAGCTTGCGATTAGCGAATCGCAGGAAAGAATGGCGGTAGTCACATCCGCGGAAGATGCGGAGCGCTTCATCGCGCTTGCGGCTTCCGAAAACCTGGAAGCTACGATTATCGCAGAAGTTACCGAAGAACCGCGTCTTGTCATGTCATGGAACGGCAAGACCATCGTTGACCTCTCCAGAGCATTTTTGGATTCCAATGGGGCAGAAAAACATATCGATATTGTAACACCGAAGGCGCAAGATTATCAAAAAGAGGCAAAGAAAGCCTCCTTCAAGACGCGGATTGAAGAAATCGCGGAGGATTTGAACTGCTGCTCCAAGCGTGGACTTTCCGAAAGATTCGACTCGACAATCGGCGCGGGAACCGTGCTCATGCCGTTCGGCGGCAAATACCAGAGAACGCCGGCGCAGGCGATGGTACACAAAATCCCGGTTGAAAAGGGCGACACTGCTACAGTCAGCATGATGGCATGGGGCTACAACCCGTTCATCACGGAAAAGAGCCCATACCACGGTGCTTACCTTGCGGTTGTTGAATCTGTCTGCAAACTGGCGGCAACAGGAGCTTCGTTAGAGGACATCTATCTGTCCTTTCAGGAATATTTTGAGAAGCTTGAAGATAAGCCGGAACGCTGGGGCAAGCCGTTTGCGGCACTTCTCGGGGCGCTGGATGCCCAAATCGGTTTAGAAGCGGCTGCCATCGGCGGCAAAGACTCCATGAGCGGCTCGTTTGAGGATCTCCATGTACCTCCGACCCTTGTTTCGTTTGCCTGCACGACAGAAAATATCGACAGCGTTATTTCGCCGGAATTTAAGGAAGCGGAAAACTTTGTTTATCTTCTGAAACCGGAAGAAAACGAAAACGGACTGCCGGACTGCGCGTCCATCAGAAAGAATATCGCAAAAGTGCATAAACTCATTCATCAGGGCATCATCAAAGCGGCATGGACGCCGGGAATGGGCGGTGCAGCCGAAGCTCTGATTAAGATGATAATCGGAAACCGCATCGGTATCGACCTCGACTATGATTTAGACGAGGAAGAACTGTTTGCATATAATTACGGCGCTTTTGTTTTGGAGACAACGGAAGAACTTTCGGGCGCATTGCTTCTTGGAAGAACCTGCTCGGATTTCGTGATCTCCAAACAGGATATTCTCATAGATATGCTCGATATTCTCGACCTTTATGAGAAGAAGCTGGAGTCTGTGTACCCGTGTAACCTTGAAAAGACAGACAGAATGATTAATACGGTGTCCTACAGAAAGCCTGCTGAATTTGCTTCCGCTGTGAAAATCGCAAAGCCAAAGGCACTGATTCCGGTATTCCCGGGCACCAACTGCGAATATGACACTGCGAAGGCATTTGAGAGGGCAGGTGCGGAGAGCGAAATCTTCGTACTGAACAATCTCAGCCCGGCAGCTGTAGCAAAATCCGTAGAGGTTTTCGCAGAAAAGATAAAAGAATCGCAGATGATTTTCATCCCGGGCGGCTTTTCGGGCGGCGACGAACCGGATGGTTCGGGCAAGCTGATTACCGCATTCTTCCGCAATCCGGAAATTAAAGAAGCCGTAACGCAGCTCTTAGAGGAAAGAGACGGTCTGATGGCGGGAATCTGTAACGGTTTCCAGGCACTGATTAAACTCGGACTGGTTCCATACGGCAAAATCATCGATACAGACGAAACTTGTCCGACCCTGACCTACAACCGAATCGGACGCCACCAGTCGAAGCTGGTAAGAACCCGAATCGCATCCAATAAGTCTCCATGGCTGATGAACACGGAAGTCGGGGAGATTTACACTGTGCCGATTTCCCATGGCGAGGGGCGTTTCATCGCAGGTACGCAGCTGCTTCAGAATCTGGCGGACAACGGACAGATTATCACGCAGTATGTGGATTTAAGCTCAAATCCGACGGACAAAATCCAGTACAATCCTAACGGCTCAGACTGGGCTGTGGAAGGTCTGATTTCACCTGACGGCAGAGTTTTGGGCAAGATGGGCCATTCCGAACGAATCGGCAGCGGTCTGTACCGGAATGTTCCGGGCAGATTCGATATGCAGATGTTTGAATCCGCAGTAAGATACTTCAAATAAATCAAAAGGGCTTTAGCCGCTCGCAAAACCTGCGCGGCCAAGGCCCTTATTTTCTCATTAGTGAAATTCCGCAAAAGATGAGTAAAACCCCAAGCATAATCAGCCACGCTTTCGGCGGGAGGAAAAGGGCGCAGAGCGTAACTGCGCCGAAAACCAAAAGCACGAAGCCGACATCCTTGGTCTCTTTGCATATTTTAAAGCCCTTTTTCTTTCTCGGGCCGCAGTTGTTGTGATTATTGCAGTTATAGTTATTTCCCATTTTTTCACCCTTAGCAGTATATGCAGGACGGGGCGGGGAAGTGACAGGGCGGTGGGGAAAACAGCATTTTATTTTCTTGCCACAGAGGAATTGGAAAGCCAGAGCATGAAGCGGCTGGCAGGTGTTATCGCCCGTACAACGAAAAACACGCTGCTGCAGAAAGCCGTATTTACAGATTGGCTGGATCTGTTCCGCGTCATTGCTGACTATAAGCCGGAGGAAAAGAAAGTGCTTGTGATTGACGAGTTCCCATACCTTTGACAGTCCTCTGTATGGCCGCAGAACAGCGCAGATGCGATTGGCACCACTGCCGTTTACGGATGTATACGCTGTTCAGCAGATGCCATTTGATCAGGCAGTAGAACAATATGCCGTGACAGGCGGCGTTCCGAAATATTTGGAGTTCTTTGAAGACGAACGGCAGCCATAAGCTTGGAAAGATTGCCGGTGTACTCGGACAGGAAACATCTGCGTTAACTCCCTATTTAGCTACACTTACGGACGGGGCGATTCCTTTTGTACCGTCCCACATCGGTTCCTATTGGCCGAATGATTTTGATGGGGACACAGAAATTGATGTCATGTTAAATTGGCGAAGCCCTAACTTTGCAAAAAAAGTCAAATTTTAAAACTTTTTGCACTGAAATGCAAAAAGTTGATTATTTCATCAGCTTGTGCTATACTAAAACGCAGGAGGTGTGAAGACATGATAGATTCCCACGAACTCAAACAACGAGATAACTATTTAAACAAGCTGATTGGTTTTCAAGATACCGAGCCGATCAAGGTGATTACCGGCATTCGCCGCTGCGGAAAGTCCAGTCTGTTGAAGCTGATGGTCCGGCATTTGAAAGATACCGGAATTTCACCGGAACAAATCATTGAGATGAACTTTGAATCCTTTGATTTTCGGGGGATGAGCGCCGATGACATCTATCGCTACGTGAAAGAACGCATCGTATCCGGAAAGCGGATGTATCTTTTCTTTGATGAGCTGCAGCGAATCAGAGCCTGGGAAGATGCGGTAAACGCCTTCAGGGTGGACTTTGACTGTGACATCTATGTTACCGGGTCAAACGCTTATCTTCTGTCTTCGGAGTATTCCACCTATCTATCCGGACGGTGTGTGGAAATCAAAATGCTGCCGCTCTCTTTCCGTGAGTTCCTTGATTTTCACGGTTTTGAAGTTCGTGAAACACAAAGTGCACTCGGTGGACTTCGCAAACAGGTATTCGACAAGAACGGTGAACGCTATGAACTGAGGGAGGTTTTTGATGCCTATATGCGCTTCGGCGGGATGCCCGGCATTGTTGATGTTGGGCTGGAGCAGGAAAAGGCACTGGCGCTTCTTGACGGCATCTATTCCACGGTGGTCATTCGTGATATTTTAGAGAGAGAAAAGCACAGGGGTCAAAAACAGATTACAGATCCCGCACTGCTGCGTAAAATCATCCTCTTCCTTGCAGATAACATCGGTTCCAGTGTTTCTATTGCATCCATCGGCAACACACTGGTAAACGAGGGGCTTTTGGACGACGAAAAACGTAAAGGTGCTCCCAGTGCACATACTGTGCAGGCATATGTGAATGCGCTTCTGAAAAGTTATTTCTTCTATGAAATCAAGCGCTTTGATATCAAGGGCAAAGCCTATCTCCGTACCTTGGGGAAATATTATATCGTTGACATCGGTCTTCGCAATTATCTGCTGGGATTCCGCAATCGGGACAGCGGTCATGCCATCGAGAATGTCGTTTACTTCGAACTGCTTCGCCGGGGCTATGATGCAGCAATCGGCAAGAGCGGCAATGCTGAGGTGGACTTCATCGCAACAAGCGCCGACGAGAAAAAATATATCCAAGTAACGGAGTCCATGATGAACGAGGACGTGCGTAAGCAGGAACTTGCACCATTGCAAAGCATTCGCGATAACTACGAAAAAATCGTGTTATCCCTTGAGCCGGGGCTTGATGCTTCCTATGACGGCATCAAATCTGAAAACCTCATAGAATGGCTGCTCGGTGAATAGGAAGACAAGACGAGCTGGAATTCGTAATATTCAGCAAAAGCGGATTTACAAAGTGTATGCTTGATATCGCAAAGGAAAATGCCGGAATTTTTTTTATTTACGAGGAACAGTTGGTGTAATGGTTCGGACAATAAAAAAATGCTTGATTTTCACCATTTAATCCAATATAATGATACTAAGAGGTGAAAATATGATAAAAACGACAAACATGATTCTCGAGGAACTGCGAAGTTATGCAAATCCAAAGGCGAAACTTTCACGAATGGCGAATCAAGGAAAATGCTTCCGCATTACGAGAGGATTGTACGAAACAAATAAAAATACTCCCGGATATTTACTGGCAGGCAGCATTTACGGACCGTCGTATATTTCGTTTGAATATGCGCTGGCATATTATAACCTGATTCCTGAAGCCGTATATACCATTACCTGTGCAACCTTTGAGAAGAAAAAGAAAAAAATCTTCCAAACACCTTTCGGAAATTTTTCTTATCGAGATGTGCCATCTGCCGCATTTCCGCTGGGAATCAACTTGATACAAGAGGGAGAATATTTTTATCGAATTGCAGAACCGGAGAAGGCACTGTGCGATAAGCTCTATACGATGTCCCCGGTAAAAAACACTAAAGAATTGGAAGAATTGCTGTTTCAGAATCTTCGAATCGAAAAA
Source organism: Bacillota bacterium (assembly GCA_022764365.1). GTDB lineage: Bacteria > Bacillota > Clostridia > Peptostreptococcales > Anaerovoracaceae > CAG-238. The sequence continues at coordinate 4,003 of JALERA010000016.1, read as the reverse complement.
GAGGAACTTTTAAAATTAGATGCCAAGAAAATTGAACTGCTGTCAAATGCGTACCATGCGACTAATGTTGCAAAATTTGAGATTTTACTAAGGAGAATGCAAAAATGAGTACGATGATTGAACAAATGCTAAGCAAATACAATATAGAAAATCTTTATGATCATAAAAACGCGATGAAAGAGATTATGCAGGAAATTGTTTTATGCGGATTGTCCCGTGCGGGATTCTTTAAGGAGGCAGCTTTTTACGGAGGCACTGCACTTCGGATTTTTTACGGGCTTGACCGATTTTCGGAAGACTTAGATTTCTCTTTGGAAGAGAAAAATGAGGAATTTAATTTAGCATCCTATTTTCCGGCCTTGCAGCAAGAGGTTAAATCATTTGGATTAAATGTCACAATTATCGAAAAGGAGAAAACGAAAGAAAGCAATATTCAATCTGCTTTTTTGAAGGGAAATACGAGAGAGCATTTGCTTCTGTTTTCTGCAGGTGAGGGAATTGCTAACAGCGTTGCACAAAATGAAACAATAAAAATTAAATTTGAGGTCGATGTTAACCCGCCGGCTTATGCAGGATTTGAGTATAAATATCGATTGATGCCGGTTCCTTATGAAGTCAACATGTATGATCTTCCGTCTTTGTTTGCAGGTAAAATACATGCCGTTATTTGCCGCACATGGCAGAACCGAATCAAAGGCAGAGACTTATATGACTATATTTTTTATTTGTCAAAAGGGGCGGCCGTTAATCAAAAACACCTGAGGCAGCGCTTACTTCAGTCTGGGTTTATCACACCAAGTGTAGAGTGTACACTTCCGGAAATTAAAGAGATGCTGTGCGAGCGATTTGATCAAATTGATTATGCACAAGCGAAAGCAGATGTGGAATCATTTATTCGTAATCCATCTGTCTTAAATATATGGAGCGCGGACTTTTTTAAACAAATTACAGAGTCCCTTTTCTGTGATTTTCACCGGATAGTCTAATAAAATGTCCCTTTACGCAGAATATCAAGATATGCTTCATAGGCAAAGGTACGATTTCTGCTGCTGTCAGATGTCTGCACTAAAATACCGACATCGACTAAACGTTTGACAGCACTTGATACCGTGTTAAAACTAATGTTTAAAACTTCAGATGTTTTTCCAATCTCGATAATAGGGTTAGACTCCAAGTAGTTAAAAACAAGCAATGCATTTTTCGATGCACGCCCCAGTTTGGAAATTACGGTCACATTTGCGTTGTGAAGAGAAGTTAACTCATCAATAGCCGCCGTTGCGTCTTCTGCAGATTCTATGATAGCTTGAAGGAAAAATTTGACCCATTGTTCGTAATTTCCTTTTGCTCTTACTTCAGTCATACGATCGTAGTATTCTATCCGATTTTTCTTTAAAAAATAAGAAATATATAAAGCGGGTGTTGTGAGAATTTTTTTCTCCATTAAAAACAGCGTAATCAGCAGGCGGCCTACACGACCATTTCCATCAAGGAATGGGTGAATGGTTTCAAATTGATAGTGTATTAACGCTGCTCGAATTAAAACATCTGTTTCATCGTCTGCATGAATATATTTTTCAAGGTCGGACATTGCGGCCTGCATATCGTCGGGAGTCGGAGGAATGTATCGGGCATTCTTAAGAGTGCTGCCTTGACCGCCGATCCAGTTCTGGGAACGCCTGAACTCACCGGGATTTTTTTCTTGGCCGCGTACACCTTCCATTAAAACTGCATGGGTTTCTCTAAGCAGGCGATTACATAATGGGAGGGAATGTAAGCGCTTTATAGCAAACTCAGTTGCCTTGATATAGTTTACAACATCCGCGACATCACGGTTTGCGTTGGCATCCAGCAGTGGGTCAAGAATATCTTCTAAAGTTGCTTGCGTACCCTCAATCTGCGAAGACATCAATGCTTCCTTACGCACATACATGGATATAAACAACGCGACATTCGGAATACGGGAAGCAACAGCCTCTAAAACAACAAGCTGAGAATTGGCTTTTACGAGTAAATTTATAATATCATTTGACAGTTCAACCGGGGGAGTCGGAGGCAGGGGGGACGGGACGAAGGAACTGTATGTCATTTCGCCTGACAAATTTGATTTATAATGACCTGCACGATTGTTCATCAATATACACTCCTTTCTCAAAACTTGAAATATATATGTTTATTATATCTAATTTATTTCAAAAAATCAACTAAACATGAAATAAAGAAGAGAAAATAGTGCGATTATTTCATTTTAAGTTGACCGGAAGTTTGACACCTCCGTCCTTAAAAAATCTCTCTAAGCGTTGCAAACGCTTAATTTTTTTGTCAATTTCTTAAATTTTATCTTACGTCACTTTACGTCTTGCAGCATAATATAGATATATCTATCCACCAGGAGGCGCCACATGAGGGTCAGAACCAGTAAGTCTAAATTAGGTCTTCGTTTCTACATCATCAAAACATATTATGATACCAAAGGGATCGAACGCACCATTACCGTTGAAAAACTCGGCAGCGAACAGGAAATTCGCGAAAAAACAGGCCGCGATCCGATGGAATGGGCAAAAGAACGCGCTGCTTTTTTAACCCAACAGGAAAAAGCGGAAAACCAAGACGTTTCTTTCACGCTTTCTCCTGCGAAATTAATTACGAAAAACTACCAATATACCTTTCAGGTCGGATACCTGTTTCTGCAAAAGATTTTTTACGAGCTGGGCATGGACCGGATCTGTGCTTCCATTCAAAAAAACGCGGATTTTTCTTTCAACCTTAGCGATATCCTGCAAAAACTCTGCTATGGCAGAATTCTGGATCCCCGTTCCAAAGTCGGAACCTTCGAGTTTTCCCAAAGACTCCTGCAGCAGCCGGACTTCGAAGTTCACCAGATGTATCGGGCTTTGGATGTTTTTGCGGACAACTTTAATGACATACAGGCAAAACTCTATCAGAATACTTTAAAGCTCGGAAAGCGCAAAACCGGCATCATCTACTATGACTGTACCAATTTTTTCTTTGAGATGGAGGAAGCCGAGCCGAATACCCTTTGCCAATACGGAAAAAGCAAGGAAAATCGACCGCTCCCGATCGTACAGATGGGGCTATTCATCGACCGTGAAGGCATTCCGATCTCGATGTGCATCGATCCGGGTAATACCAACGAGCAGATCACCATGCAGCCTTTGGAAAAGAAGATGCTTCAGGATTTCGGCATGTCAGAAAAAAAGCTGAAAGCCGATCTGCAGCAAACTGCGCTCGCACCGGACGGCTGGTACCAAATGGGGGCAAAAGCCAAATACCGCAAATGTTACTTACTCCATCAAGTACCGTAACTATCTTCGCAAGATCCGCGAAAAGCAGGTACTGCGTGCACAAAAGGCATTGCAGAACGGAGATGGCAGATCGAACAATGCTTCCGTATCATGAAGAGTGAATTCAAATCCAGACCGGTCTACGTTCGTACCGATGCCAGGATCAAGGCCCATTTCTTAACATGCTTTTTGTCACTGGTGCTGTACAAATACTTTGCAAAAAGATTACGCGGTATAAATGATAAAATAAAGCTGTACAAGTTTTATCAAATAAAAATGTACAGTTGACAGTGTATAATATTGGTATTACATTCCGGAGGTAATACCAGTGCTTATAAAAATCGAATCACCTGTCAGCTTAAATATCAGCCATCTGACAGACTTAAAGAAACTTGGAACGTTTATGGAAGACAACAATTTAAAGCCCAATAAGTCGGAAATTGCACGGCAGCTCGGAATAGACAGAAGAACAGTCAGTAAATATATGGATGGTTTCGAAAAGAACAAGCACCGCAATAAACCATCCAAACTGGATGCATATTATGACACCATTCATTCCCTGCTTTCCTCGCAGACACAGGTTTTCTATTATCGAAGCGTATTGTACCGCTTTCTTTGTGACAATTATGGTATGAATGTACCTGAACAGACTTTTTACCACTACTTACGAAGGGTCCCTGAGTTCGATGCATATTTCCGAA